>LIUI01000047.1:660-21100 GCA_001462235.1 Fibrobacteria bacterium GUT307 | reverse complement strand
TTTTTTCTAAAAGAAAGCCTATAATATAGGGGTACGTGGGGGGTTCAGCTACCCTTCAGAATGGCTTAAATGGAGTGTTTGAAACAGCGAAATTTGCTTAAAAATGCGGTTTTTTTGTTGACAAATGAGTGAAAAAAGGCGGAAAGAGAGAAAAATCGCGGCAACTCGGAGCATTATACACTACAAATCGAGTTGGCGGGAGAGCATAAATCTATATTCTTGACATGCATGGCAACGCCAAAAAGAAAGGAACCGCACCCGACGGCTCAAAGGACATTATAAAACATTCGGAATATCGCGACTGGTTACTCGAATTGAAAAACCGCATAAAAGGCAGTCAAATCAAGGCCGTTTTATCAGTTAGTAAAGAATTGATTGTGCTTTATTGGGATTTAGGCAGGCAAATCACTGAAAAACAACAAAAAAATGGCTGGGGAAGTCAAGTTGTTAATCAATTAAGCCAAGATTTGTGTAGCGAATTCAAAGGAAGCACGGGTTTTTCACGGAGTAATCTTTACGCAATGAAACAGTTTTACGAGATATTTTCGGAGTATGATAGAAAATCCAAAATTGTCCACCAAGTTGGTGGACAATTTGAGAAAGAAAATGATTTGCCGAAAATGGTTGAAAAATATTGTTTTAATCTGCCTTGGCGACATATTGGAAATGGGCAAAGGTTTCGCATTCCTTGGCGAACAGTTTCAGCTTTCTGTAAATGGCAAGGATTATTTTCTTGATTTGCTTTTCTATCACGTTAAGCTGCATTGCTATGTGGTTGTAGAGTTGAAAATCGGCGATTTTGAGCCTGAATATTTAGGAAAAATGAATTTTTATCTCTCGGCAGTAGATACACTGCTTAAAACGGAATGTGATAATCAAAGCATAGGAATTTTACTTTGTAAAAATCAAAATTCCCTTGATGTAGAATTTGCCTTGCGGGATATTAATAAGCCGATAGGTGTGAGTGAATTTTCATTTAAAGAATTGCCAGTGATAATCCAAAATCAGATGCCGTCAGCAGAAGAATTACAAAATGAACTTCTAAATTTTGAGCGTGAACATGAGAAAAGATAATTATCCCTAAAACTCCACACCTGCACGCCTTTTTAAAAAATTGGCACCCCCACCTTCCTACCCCAAACCTCGCACAGTAAAGTACGAGGTGATAAACGTTTGGGCCTAAAGCGGCTGGGATGCATCCCCACCGAAGCGAGGACACCAAACAGCCTTTGCCACGCAATGCAACTAAGAATAAGGTAAACTTCGTTGCTTGCATGGCGTGGCTGAGAGGTCTTTATTGTTATTAGCAACCAGTGGCTGGATCAGGAGCTTCCATGGCCCAAGCTATAAACATCTTGCTCCATGTTCCAGCCGCCGGCCCCACTTCGCTTGCTTTCGCTTTTGCGCTCATTCCAAACAACTTTGGGATTGCAATTGCTGCCAAAATGCCGATGATCACTATTACAACCATCAGCTCGATTAGGGTAAAACCCTTACTGTTGAAAGCTACCATAAAAGCCTTTGACAAAGCTTCATCTTCTTTGATTGGAGACTTTATTAAAGCTACTAGGGTATTTAATGACTGAAGAAGAACAAAAAAATAGAGACAAAAACGCTTATAAAAGAATTGCAACCCTCTTAAAAGCCTATACTGATATAGTTGATAGCGGAAAATTTAACAAAGATAAATTCACTATAAATGCTTCTATTAGATCATGCTCACCACTGTGCCACTAGCGTAGTTTTATTTTCTACATTACCATATCATCATAGGAGTTCTTAAAAATGTCAATGGGTAGCATTTATCTTGTGGGCATGCTTGCATTAGCAGCTATTGCCCTTGTTTTGGTTTATTTTCTCGCAAGTTTCTTTGGCTTGTGGTTGCAGGCCTTGTTCTCAAAAGCCAATGTGGGTATTTTCCAGCTCTTGGGAATGCGGCTCAGGAAGGTTAACCCCCGCATGATTGTTGAAGCTAGAATTTTGAGCGTTAAGGCAGGCATCCCTGTAGAAACAAACTTGCTGGAAGCCCACTATCTTTCCGGTGGAAATGTGATTAGGGTTGTAACAGCCGTTATAACGGCAAACAAGGCTAACATCAATCTCTCTTTTGCAGATAGCGCCGCTATAGATCTTGCCGGCAGGAATGTTTTAGAAGCCGTACAAACCAGCGTAACCCCAAAAGTTATCACCACGCCAAAAATTAGCGCCGTTGCTCTAAACGGCATTCAACTCAATGCGGTAACCAGAATTACAGTGCGCACAAACATCCGCAAGCTTGTGGGTGGCGCAGGCGAAGAAACCGTTATAGCCCGCGTTGGCGAAGGCATAGTAAGCTCCATTGGCAGTGCTACAACTCATAAGGAAGTTTTGGAAAATCCAAACATGATTTCAAAAAAGGTTTTGGCTAGCGGCTTAGATGCCGGCACCGCCTATGAAATTCTCTCCATTGATATTGCCGATGTTGATGTAGGCCACAACATAGGTGCAATTTTGGAAACCGACCGTGCCGAAGCAGATAAAAAAATCGCTCAAGCAAAAGCGGAAGAGCGCCGTGCCATGGCCGCCGCCGCCGAACAAGAAATGAAAGCCAGGGTTGTTGAAATGCAAGCAAAGGTTGTAGAGGCAGAAGCACAGGTTCCCCTTGCAATGGCAGAGGCGCTGAGAAACGGTCACTTGGGAGTTATGGATTATTACAATCTGCAAAACATAAAAGCAGATACCCAAATGCGCACTCAGATTTCCGGTGTTTCACAAGATGATACGGAACGCAAATAAATGGAAAGTGTTCTCATATTCTTGGCAATAATCGTTATCCAAATAATAGCGGCATATTCCAAACAAAAAAAGGCGGCAAAACGTAAGCAATATGAGGAAACGGCTCCGATTCCCTGGAATTTACCGCATACAGAAGAAGAACTGGAAGAACTGGAAGAACCGGAAGAATTTGAAGAACACGAAGAATATGAGGAACCGGTCTTGGAAGGGGCTCATCCCTCAAAAGAAAAAATCGAACCTGAGCCTAAAGATTTGCTTCAAGTTCAAAAATTAAAAACTCATCAAGCTATAAATATAAATAACCCGGGGCAAGGCATACTCTGGGCAGCAATTCTGCAAGAACCTCGCTACAAAGTAAAATGGAAACGCCGTTAAAATGCTATCCCTTGCTTCTTCCGTTGCAGACCTTGCCGTAGAAAAGATAGAGATTTTTATACTGGTTCTTATACGCATTTCAACAATAATTTTTTTACTGCCCATTTTTACCATAAATACCGTGCCTGCAACCGTAAAAGCAGCAATATCTCTTTTGCTTGCAATTTTGGTATTTCCGCAACTGCCTTTGGTGAGTTTTACAATAGCAAATTCGCCGGTATTCTTTTTTATGATTGTTTTGGAGCAAGTTTTTATAGGTATTGTGATAGGTTTTACAGCATCATTTCTCATATACTTTATAACTATGGGCGGAGAATGGATTGCGCGCGATATTGGCCTTATGCAAGGAACTATGAATCCTTTTACGGAATTTCAGAGCGATCTATTTACCATAATTTTATCAATTATTATGGTGGTTATATTTTTGGCAAGCGGCGGCCATTATTTTTTTATACGAGTGCTTTTTGAATCTTTCCAGTATATTCCTATGGGAAATTTTGTTTGGGATACTCGAAGTTTTACAGCCATTTTAATTTTGCTTTCTGCAAGTTCTTTTGTAACGGCATTTCAGTTTGCGGCACCTATTTTGGGTACAATTCTTTGCTGCACGGTTACGCTTGGGCTTATGAACAGGGTAATGCCACAGCTTCAAGTTTGGATATTGGGCATTCCGTTAAAAGTATTTTTTGGGTCTTTGGTTTTAATTTATTCCATGCCACTTATGGTGCAGCTTTTCAATGCAAATTTTGAACAACTGCAAAGAGCGTTGTTTGCAATTTTGCGGGCAGGGGGTGGCTAATGGCAGAAGACGAAGAAAAGACTGAGGAACCCACAAGCAAAAAAAAGAATGAAGCCATAAAAAAGGGACAAATAGGGCGTTCAATGGATTTGTCTTCTGCAATTTCCCTATCGGCGGCTCTTTTTGGATTCTATATTTTTGGCGGAGATTTTGCATCTAAATGCCAAAGCATTATGCGTGAATTCTTTACAGCGTATGTTGATTGGCAACCTACTATAGGGAATTTTTCTGCATTAGCTATACACGTCCTTTATTTGGTTATAGGTTTGCTTACTCCTTTGCTTTTGCTTTTTTTGTTTGTAGGTTTAGTTGGCAATCTATCTCAGGTGGGTTTGCATTTTACTCTTGATAAATTGAAACCAAAATTTTCAAATGTTTTTTCTTTGGGTGGCATAAAGCGTATGTTTGGTAAAGCTGCATGGGTTGAGTTGTTTAAGGGCATTATTAAAGTATCTATAGTCGGGTGGATTGCATACGCTATTATAAAATCTCATTCCGATGATATTTTATATATGGCAGATATGCAAATAGGTGTTTTTTGTGCTTATATTCTAGATATTATTGTTGAGATACTTAAGAAAGTGATATTATTCTTGATAATACTTGGAATTATAGATTTAATTTACCAAAAAAGAAAAACTCACAACGATATTAAAATGACAAAGAACGAGGTTAAAGACGAGCATAAAAATTCCGAAGGTGACCCAAAGGTCATGGCGGCCCGCAAGCGAGCCATGTACAAAATGCATCAGCAATTTATGATGAAAGAAGTTCCAACTGCAACCGTGGTTATAACCAACCCCACCCACTTGGCAATAGCACTCCGCTACGAGCGTGGCAAAGACCAAGTTCCCCTTGTAATAGCAAAGGGCGCAGACAAAATAGCCGAACGCATAAAATTACTGGCAATAGAAAACGAAGTGCCAATAGTAGAGAACAAACCCCTTGCCCGTGCCATGTACGACGTAGTAGAACCGGGTGATCCATTACCGGCAGAATTCTTTGCTGCCGTAGCAGAAGTATTGGCAACCGTGTTCAGAGCAAAGGAAGCGGGGTAATAAAAGCTCATCGTTTGACTTGATTATAGTGGCGGTCTTTTTCTACATTCCCTAACGTGTTCGGCGAAATATTGCACTTCAAGCTATTCAATATAGTAGATGTCCGCTTCTCAGATATTGTGGACATCCTATTAATATCTTGTGCAATATATTGTTTTTTCCTGCTTTTTAAGGGAACTCGCGCCGTTCAAATGTTTTTTGGCGTAATTCTGATTGTGGCCGCATGGTTTTTAGCCTCGCTCTTTAACCTGCGGGGCCTAACTTGGCTCATAGGCAGCATGAGCGCCCTAGGCGTGGTAGCGTTAATCATAGTTTTCCAGCCCGAAATTCGGGGCATGCTCACAAGAATAGGGCAAATAGCAAATGTTTTTAGCATAAAAACCATATTTTTTAGGCCAAGCGGGCTAGAAGAAACCACAGAAAAAATCGTGGATTCCGTGTTGGAACTGCAAAAAAGAGGGCACGGAGCTTTGATTGTGCTAGAAAAGCGGGTTGGCTTAAAATCCTACATAGATTCCGGTGAAATAATAAACGGAGATTTTTCAAGAAAACTCTTATGCTCGCTCTTCTGGCCCGGAACCCCATTGCACGACGGCGCAGTAATCATTTTGAGAGACAAAATCTTAGCAGCAGGATGCGTGCTCCCCATGCCAACAGGCTCCGCCGCCGCAGAGCAATCCGGCGGAATGCGCCACCGAGCCGCCAAAGCCCTAGCCGCAGAAACAGACGCCTTTGTAATAGTAGTATCAGAAGAAAACGGCTACATCTCAATTGCCTACCGGGATAGCTTCCGCACAAGGCAAAGCAAAAGAGAACTGAAAGAAGAAATCAAACGCCACTGGAAAGAACTCTATGAAGACTGATAAAAACGACAAAGAGAAAGAAAAAGACCGCCGCCGCTTTTGGGCATTGCTCATAATAATACTCTTGCTCCTGCTTTTGTTTTTGCTTTTTCAATGGAAAATAGGCGAGAGAAATGACAGGCTTGCCGCAGAACAACAGGCTTTTGAAGAGGCATTCAAGCAACAGGCTTTTGAGCTTGCGGTAAAAGAAGCAAAGAGAATTACAGATTCAATTGCCAGAGAAGATTCGCTTAAAAAAATGGCAGTAGATACTGTGGGGGAAGTTTCCCCCTCGCCTCCAACGCGCAAGGCGTTTACGGCTACCCCCTCTGCGGGGGGCACCCCCGCAACGCCCCCGGAAGAAGAAGGGCAGCCACTAGGGACTGCCCCTACGATGCACACCGATTCGTTGCCGCCGCAACCCTCTATTTTACCGCCGCCCGGGCGTTATTATAAACCATTGGAACTTCGTGTTGAATGCGGGGAACCCAAATGCTCAACGGAAATTTCTGTTGGCGATTCGCTAAACGCTGTGAAAGGCAAAATTGAAAATTACAATAAAACTGGTAAAATCTATTTCAGGGCTATAGATTCTGCTAACAATGCAAGCCCTTGGGCTGTTGCCGCCTACGATATGGCAAGCGATAATGATTGCACGGCAAATTCCTATCCTGTTCCTGTTAAGGGGAAAACTGTTTGCGTAGATGCTTATGAATTTCCCAACAAACAAGGTGAAAAGCCCCGCAACATGGTTAGCCAAGATGCAGCAAGCCTCCTATGCAAGGATGCAGGGAAAAGATTATGCTCCGTAGAAGAATGGCAAGCCGCATGCAAAGGCAATTCCAATTTACGTTACCCTTATGGAAACTCATACAACCAAACAAAATGCCCAACCGACCTAAAAACCGCAAAAGACCCTAACCGCTCCGGCTTTGCCGAGCATTGCCGCAGCTATTACGGCATGTACGATATGAGCGGCAATCTTTGGGAGTGGACAAGCACCCCCGCCCAAAGAGAGGGTTTATTTTTGGTGGCAGGGGGTGCATGGAATACCCAAAACGCAAGCAGTTGCACAGAAACAAAATTTAGTTTTTACCCGCAAAACGAATATCCGTTTGTGGGGTTCAGATGTTGTTTGTAAAATGGCACGGTTTTTGCACTGTTTTTTGGTATGGATATACGTGCTAGAGATTTGATAGGCGTGGGCGTGGCATCAGTGCTGCTTTTTCCCGTTGTTTTTTTCGCGGTGCTCTTGGCAAGCGGAATAGCGAGGCTGGAAGTTAGCGGTTTGAATGCAGAAGCCAAGAGGAAAATTGTGGGTTATTTGGAAAGGAATAACCCGGAGCAGCAAACTCAAGACCTTGAACAGAGCAAAGTTTATGAGGCAAACCTCATGAAAGCTATGGAGTTAGAGGAAAAACAAAGGCAAATTAGGGAAGAAATTGCCCGTTTGGAGCTTTTGAAGCTGGAAACCAGCCAAAATTTGGCGCAAATTAACCAGAATAGAGAGGAAATAAATAAAAAAGTAGGAGAATCGCGAGTTCTTTCTGACCAAAAGGTTGAGGAACTGGCTCAGGTTTATGCCGCCATGAAACCCATTGAGGCAGCCCCTATTTTGATGAATTTAGACGATGATTCCATAGCTCGCATATTAAAAAGAGTCCCGGATTCCCGGTCCCAGGGCAAACTTTTAGCGGCAATAGGGGCTTTGAACACCAAAAGGGCGGCTTCGGTCACTAGGATTTTAGGCTGGAAGGAGAGAGGATTATGAATGTATCTACAATACCCGCGCCAGTTGCCGCCGAGATTTCGGGGGCTGGTTCTTTTTTTGGTTCTTGCCAGATAGCGTCAGGCAATTTTGAGGCTTTTTTGCAATCTGCATCAGAGGCACCGGCAACCGTAGGCTACGGAACCATGGCAATGCCAACGCCAGAAGCAACGGCAAGCGATTTGGATGCAGAACCGGAAGGTATGCAACTTGTTAAGCTGTTCCTTGAAGTAACTTTCAAAATGTTTAGGGATGAAGATGAAGAAGAAATTAAAGAGCCAAATGAAGTATTGGCTAAATTGCAGGAATTGCTCGGCGAAGAAGCCGGAGCAGAAGCCTTTAGGATTATAACGGATTTTCTTAAGAAATACGAACCTTTAATGTCAAACGGCGATGCAGAATCCAATGCAAATTCGGAGTTTGCCGGAGTTTTGAAAATAATATCTCATTTGATGGAGTTTTTTGACCCAAAGAATAATATTGCAAAAATGCCCATTGAAATGCAAAAAAACGAATTGCTAGCTATTTTAGAAGAGATTAAAATTTTTGAAGAAGTTAATACCATGTTAGGCAATAAACAAATGCCGCAACAGGAAACTGATATAGCGCAACCGGAAACCAAAACAGCGCAGCCCAAGGCTAAAACACAGCAGCCAGGAACCAAAATACCGGAGCCCAAGGCAAAAATACCGCAGCCGGAAACTGAAGTACCGCAACCCAAGGCAGAAATAAAGCAGCCGGAAATTGAAATAGTACAACCGGAAACCGAAATACTGCAACCTAAAGCAGAAATTCCGCAACCGGAAACCGAAGCAGTGCAGCCTAAAGCAGAAATTCCGCAACCGGAAACCGAAGCAGTGCAGCCTAAAGCAGAAATTCCGCAACCGGAAGCAGAAATAGCGCAGTCTAAAGCAGAAACAGCACAACCTAAGGCAAAAATAGCACAACCTACTGCAGAAGTGGAAGTTGAAACAGAAGAAGAAACATCTCCTATCGCATCTATTGTTACTGTAGATATTAGATTGTATCTTTTGGCAAAGGATGTAATAGGAATTAAGCCAACTGAGGATTATCAGAAATTTTACGAGTTTATGAATGATTTGCTAAAACAAGGCTTAATAAACTTAGACGATTTTGATTCTAGAGTTATTAGATTTGTTAAAACTGCAGGAGAAGAAAAGGAACTCAATTTTTTTGAAACAACCCTGAAAGAACTTTGGGAATGCGTTAAAAACGGAGACGAACCCAGAAAAGAAGAAATACTTTCAATGCTAAAGCAAGTTGCCTATGCAAAGGAAACAGTTAAAGAATTAAAGCAGATTTTGAGTACCGTGAACGCGGATATTCCTGATTCTGCACCTAAAACATCTGAGGCCACTAAAAATTCAGAAATTCCAAAAACCCAAAAAACTTTTGAAACTTCTGAAACTTCTGAAGAAGAAAGCGGACTTGAACTTGCAAAGCCAGAGCCTGTAAAAAGCAAGCAAAATAAACAAGGGGAAAGCAAGCAGGCTCCTGTTCAGCCGGAAGTTAGGGCAGTTTGGGAAGCCAACGGATTAAAAATAGAGATAGTCAACCCAAAAACGGGCGAAAAACTTCAAAGCACGCAAACAACAATGCCGCATAATATGCAAGAGAAAATTCAAGAATTTGAAATAATAAAGCAGGTTGTTGCACAAGCAAGATTTATCACAACGTCCACCGGTGAGCAAAGGCTTACTATGCACCTCCGTCCCGAGCATTTGGGGCAGTTGGATTTACGCATAATTTTGAACCACGGTGAAATGCAAATACACGCAAAAGTAGAAAGCGTGACTGCGCAGCAGGCTTTGGAAAATCAAATTGGGCTTTTGCGCGAAGGTTTGGAAAAGCAGGGAATAAATTTGGAGCGTCTGGAAGTTTCCGTTGAGCAAAAAGATAGGCAAGATGCTTATTCTTTGGCAGAAAGGCAGGAACAGCAGGAGCAAAGACGCGGCGGTCGCCGGAATCATCGCAGGGGCAGGGAATTGCACGTTGCAGTTTCTGCTAATAATGATGCGAATGCAGATACCGGTAGAAGGCTTGGTTACAACACCATGGAATATTTAGCATAGGAGAGCGAATCATGTCTAATATAGGCGACTACATAAATGAATCCAATCCCGGCCGCAAGGTGTCTGGGAGCCCCGACGGCAGCAGCAAAGTTGTTGACGAAGGCGATTCCAAGGTTTTTAAGGATCCAAACAAATCAATGGGCAAAGACCAGTTTTTGACTTTGCTGGTAGCCCAGTTGCAGCATCAAGACCCTCTTAAGCCTGCAGACGACACTCAGTTTGTGTCTCAACTTGCTCAGTTCTCGCAGTTGGAATTTACGCAAAATTCAACTTCGGCAATTTCTACCCTTGCCAGCAGTATGCAGGCATTTATGGAAATGCAAACTTTGCAAGCACAGAGCATAACCAATGCCAGCGCAACTCCGCTTTTGGGCAAGGATGTAAGGGTTATGGAAAGCTCCTTTGAGCATAAAGGCTCCGGTTCAAGAGAATTCAACATATACTTAGGCGATGGTAATAGAAGTGCAACCGTGATGATTAAAGATTCGGAAGGAAACGTGGTTGCAGAAATTCCCGCAGAAGTAGAAAGCAACAAGGGTGGAGAAACAAAGGTAACTTGGGATGGCAAAGACCAAAGCACCGGCAATCTGGTTTTGGGCGGTAAATTCACGGTTGAGGTAATGAATGCCTCCGGCACAGCAAATGCCGGCTATGCTTATCAAGATGGTACGGTTACCGGTGTTAACTTCAATTCAAACGGAGCAGCTATAACCGTAAACGGAATTTCTTATGGGCTTGGATATTTGGTGAACGTCAAAGATCCCGGAGATTACAAAGAAGACATCACATACCTTAAAGAGCAGTTGCAAGCCATCAAAACCGCCTGTGAAGATTACAACGATACAGCCGCCTACGCCGCACTTGATAAGTTGGAAGAAAAAAAGTGGAAATCCGGGACCCTCGAGGTTCTTGATAAAATTCGCGATGCGCTGTCGGACAACAATTTTGACGAGGCTGCGGCTCTGTCTAAAGACATGTTGGGAGATTTAGCTTAGATTTGCAATATACTCCAGCCGTTCTATAATGTTCAGATGCTGCGTGCAGGCACCTTCGCAATTCCCGCATTGTGTGCAGGTCGCGGCTATTTCCGGAGACAAACTCCAGTGCCATTTTAGTTGGTTGCAAATATTTTGGTCGCTCTCGCCCAGAATTTTTCTGTTATAGGCATCCATGAATTTTGGAATAGGTATCCCTTGAGGGCAATCATCGCAATAAGAACAACCCGTGCAAACCCCTTCAAAAGATTTGGAAGCATTAGCTTTTGCCGCCGCTAATTCCTCATCGCTTCTAGGTTTGTATGTTTCCATTGCGTTCAATGCCAAATCAATTTCCCCTTTGTTTGCAAAACCCACCAGAGCAACAGACAATGGTTTATGGTCCCACAAAAAATGCAATGCCGCTTTAACCGCATTTTCCTTATTGCATTCTTCGCCTTTTTTGAGCAAAAATCTGCAAAGTTCCGGGTTATTGGGTATCAAGCCGCCACCTAGGGGGTTCATAACTACCGCCCCAAGATTTTTTTGTTGCACAACATCAAAAGCCATTTCGCGAGTTTTGAAATTATACGCAGAATATCCAAACAGCACGCCTTCAAACACAGGTTCGGTAAATAATTCTGCTATATTGTTTTGAACAGTATGGGTAGAAACGCATATATGGTTAATCAATTTTTCTTCTTTCAATTTTTGAAAAGTTTTTATCACTCCGTTGTCCTTGCGTTCTTTCCAGCTATCTAGGCTCATTATGCACCATATATGGTAAAAATCTATGGCAGGCACATTCAATCTTTTTAATGACGCCTCTATTTCTTTGCGTATTTCGGATTCTTTGGATTGAAAGGTTTTTGTTGCAACATAGTAAGGTAGCCCTTGCCTGCGTAGTTCTGCTAAGCCTTCACCGTAAACCGTTTCGCTTCTGGTTTCAAAATATCCGGGCGCGGTATCAAAATAATTCACACCATTCCGTGCCGCATAAACCATCATTTCAACGCACTTGTCATGGTTATCCACTTCTGCAAAACGCATCCCTCCAAAACCAAGCAAAGACACTTTTTTACCGGTTTTGCCATAATCTCTGTATTGCATATTGTTCTCCTTTTGCTATTTATTCCCCGAAGTTAGAGAGCAAGGTAGAAAATTTGCAACTAAGGAAAAAAATCCTTCCACCAAGGCAATGTCGTTAGCTTTTCGTCAATAGATAGGCTTTGCCCAATGCGGGGGGTTAGCAAATTAACGCCCTTTTCGCTTGCCTCTTTGCTAACTCTTTCAATAGGTTCCCACCAATCGTGGATGGATAAATTAAAACTGCCCCAATGCACTGGCATCATATAATTGCCTTTTAATTCCAAGTGGGCTTTTACTCCGTCTTCCGGCATCAAATGGCTACTTGGCCAATGAACACTGTATTGCCCGTTTTCTATAATGTTTAAATCAAAAGGTCCGTAATGATAGCCAATTTGCCTAAAATGCACATCATAACTCGTATCACCGCTGTAAAATACCTTGTGAACTTTTCCTCTAAAAACCCAAGAGGCCCATAAAGTTTCGTTCCTGGCAAAAGGGTTTCTGCCGGAAAAATGGCGAGATGGAGTACATGCAAAATTCAAAATTTGCCCGGATAATCCTTTAATTGCTCCTTCCTGCCACCAAGCGTACTCGCGAACTTTAGCGGAGTCTATCCCCCAGTCTCGCAAAATTTTGCCAACCCCAAGCGGTGCTAAAAAAAATCCAACCTTTGGTTCAAGTGCAGCAATAGCCTGCCTATCCAGATGGTCGTAATGGTCGTGAGAAATAAAAACCGCATCTATAAAAGGCAATTCGTCCAAGTTTTTTTCGCTAATAGGCGGCTCTTCTTGAAAGCGTTTTACGCTGAACAAAGGCACGGGAGAAATATTTTTGCTAAAAACAGGGTCTATCAAAACACGCACTCCATCTATTTGCATCATAAAACTGGAGTGCCCCAGCCAAGTGATATGCAAGCCATCTTTGCTTTCCGGGAATGCTTTTGCAATATTTACGGAGTCTGTGGGCAAGGGTTCTGAAGGTTCGGTTTTTGCCTTATTCTTTGCCCTGGAAGAAAAGGCATTCCAAGCGTTCACTTTTACCGAGGGAGTAGGATTGGCGTATTTTCCATCCTTAAAAACAGGCTCAATACGCCCGGTATCAGTAAGTTGTTGCATAATATTTTCTTCCGCAAATATAAATGAGCATAAAATCAATAGCAGCATGCATAATTTCATGGTAGGCGGTAATGTAGAAAATTGTTTCTACGGCACGGAAATTTTTCAATAATTATTATACTTTCACGCTTAAAAGTATAATAACTTTCTATATTTTGCATTGTAATTTTACTTTCGGAGTATTTGTGGAAAGAAAATCGGGAATATTTACTTTACCCCCAGAACCAAAAATAGAAATTGATGGCGAAATGCTGAATTTGATTGTGAAGGCGGGCAGGCAGCTTGCGTTACTTAATGGAATGGCTCAAAGAATACCTAATGTTAATCTTTTTATTTCGATGTATGTGCGAAAAGAAGCTCTAATGTCTTCGCAAATAGAGGGAACTCAGGCGACTTTGGAAGATATTTTAGACCCATTGATGGAAAAAAATGCAAATAGAAATGTTGCCGAAGTGGTGAATTATATTAAAGCGACTGAATTTGCAATTAAAAGACTGAAAAAATTGCCGATTTGCAATAGACTTATAAAGGAAATCCACGCTGTGCTTATGAGCGGAGCTAGAGGAGAACACAAGGAACCTGGGGAATTCAGGCGTTCGCAAAACTGGATTGGCGGGCTTGGCAGTTCTTTGAAAACGGCGAGTTATATTCCGCCTAATAAAGATGATATGTTTAAGGCAATGGCCAGCTTGGAAAACTATATGAATAATCCGGACGAGCAAGATGTTTTAGTTAAGGCGGCTTTGATTCATTATCAATTTGAAACCATACATCCATTTTTAGACGGAAACGGCAGAGTTGGCAGGCTGTTGATTTTGCTTTTCCTTTTGGAACAGAGAGCTTTGAACACGCCTGTGCTTTATATATCTTATTTTTTGAAAAAAAATCGCATTGAATATTATGATAGGCTTATGGAAGTCCGCAAAAACGGAAATTTTGAACAGTGGGTAAAATTCTTTTTGCAGGCCGTTTACGAAACCGCAACCGAGGCCATTGCAGATATTGATGAATTGGTGGCTTTGCACTCAAAAAACATTGCAAAGATTGAAAAATTGGGCAGGGTAAGCAAAACCGCTTTGAATTTGTTTGCATATTTAGAAAAAAATCCGATTATAGACATTCAAAAAACAGCTGCGGACTTAAATGTCACTTTCAAAACGGTGTCAAATTCCGTTAGCAGGCTTGTAAGCCTGCGAGTCCTTTTTCAAATTGAGGGCAAGCAAAGAAATCGCCTATTTGCCTACAGAGATTACTTAGAGGTGTTGAAAAAGGGGTGTTAGGCAAAGGGCTTGCAACATAGTCACGAAGAGGGGCAAAAATCACGGGGTAATTAACTGAGGGGACATTTGTCATTTTTTTGTATAGTTAAACGGTCTCTCAAAGCAATGCATTTTGATACATAAAAACGGCATTTTTAGCCCAAAAATGCCGTTTTTTCGTGATAATTACGCCTTCAAAATCTTTTTTGGCCTTATTTGACAAAAGTGTCATTTTGAATATATATTTAGAGTAAACCCCGAGGTATAACCATGATCCAAAAGTCTAGAACCCCCTTTATGCTCTTTATAGTTGCTTTTGCGGCTATGGCGTTTACATTTTCTTGCTCGTCTGATGGGGGGGATGGCGGCACCTGTAGCGCCAATTTTAGAACTGTAATAATAGGTTCACAAACTTGGATGGCGGAGAATTTGAATTGCGATGTGGAAGGCAGTAAGTGCTATGATAATAACCCATCCAACTGCGAAACCTATGGTCGTTTGTATAACTGGGCAACGGCTATGAACCTTCCATCAAATTGCAACTCAAGTAGTTGTTCAAGCCAAATACAGTCTAAGCATCGGGGTATTTGCCCTGCCGGGTGGCATATACCGAGCAGAGCGGATTGGGAAGCGGTGACGGCTTATATCAGTAGCACGGACGACTACGGTTTTTCTGTTTTGCCGAGCGGTTTTGGCTTATTGGGCAGTTTTTACGATGGCGGTGGCGGCTGGTGGTGGACTGCCAGCGAGGATGATAGCGATTACTACGCTTACTACTTGAACATTGTGAACATTGAGAGCGGAAGTATGGAAGTATATTCTGGGACTATGGCCTTAAAAAATATGTTGTTTAGCGTTCGTTGCCTGAAAGACTAAGGAGTTTATATGAAACAGTTCGAAAAAACGTATCTATTACTATTAATCCTAGCCATACTGGCTGTGGATGCTGTAGCACAATCAAATGCCCGCTACTTCTATTTTTTGCCTCCGAGTGAGGAGAATTGGATAATTGGCACCCCTTACTACGTTTACATGGATGGCAATAGACTCCAAAAGGTGAAAATGGTACCAGACGATAATTGCGGCTGGTTTAAGCTGATTTTCTTCAATGACCCGCCACCAGATGCAGATGGTTGGATTTGGCTTGGTTCTGATCCTAAGTCAGACCAAGACAAAATGGGTGTTATAGGTGCGTTAGACGAAGGAGAGCTTACTCCATTTAATCTTTTTCAACTGTTTGGAGACGCCGAAGGCGAAATTCATTTATCATTCAAAGCCGATGACGGCAGTTGGGTAAAACAACAACCAAAGCCATCCGACGCAGATTACGCCCGCTGCCAATATGGCTTTGCCGCCATAATTTACGACACAGATAAATCACTGAATCCCAGTTTTACCTCGAACACGGATAACGTCGGGGCCGGTAGCGGCCTATATAGCGATTGGGCTTCCGGCATACAAAAAGGCATGGTTAAGCAAGAGCTAAATCCAGTAACCAGAAAAATAGAATGTGCCAATTGTTCCAAAGGCGGAACAGTGGCAACCAGCGGAGGCTTATTCGTCAAAGACCAGGATTTCAAAGACGCCTTTGACCCTGAAAGCAGTACCAACAACGTAGTTTGCTACGATATGCCCTTTTCGCGCACTTCCGATGGTTTGTGGGAGTTTGACAGCGACAAGATGATGAATCACCAAGGTAAAACGGTAGGTGGCTTTTTCCCTGAGGAATTGCAGAGTATTGGCATTAAACACCCGGCAGAGAGTTTTGTAAACCTTACCGATAGCATAAATCCTTGGTGTTTTGAACGTGGGTTTAGAACAAGAAACAAAACAGGGCAAACCATGTCCAGTTGCGGAGCGGTTTATGGCAACGGTGACTTTGCTAATGGCGAAGAACCTGCGAATACATGGGGAGCCACGCCTACCGGAGGCGCGAATTGGGATGAAACTTGGCGCAACAATCAAATCAATATGTGGGGCGGCACAAATACCGGAGCAAATGCCATGGCAAATCAGCTCTTCTGCTTTGAGAGCCATGCGGAATTTACCTACGAACCCGGGCAAGAATTCTTCTTTAGAGGTGACGATGATATATGGGTATATATTAACAATAAATTGGTAGTTGACTTGGGAGGCACTCATTTGGCGGCTCCGGGTTATGTAAACCTAGACGACCTTAATCTTGAAAAGGACAAAAAATACCCGATAGATATATTTTTCTGCGACCGCCGCACAGGAATGAGCAATATTAGAATAAAAACAAATATGTTCTTCTCCCAGAGCATAGGCTTGTTTGTTGATGGCAATGCAGAAAATACAGATGGAGAAATGGTTCCTATTTGCCTTAACTCCAGCGGTGGCGGAACTTGCGCAGGATCAGCCGGAAGCGGCTTCACACAAAAGTGCGGTAGTGAGATAGCAAGCCAATTGGAGTATTACATGCAAAAACGTGGTGGCTATGAATATATTCCTCTTGGCCCAACTGTAGATAACTGCCAGCTAACCGGCAATGTGCTAAAATGTTATAGCGGAATAGAAATTGACTTGGGAGGTGGAAAAATTCATGTAAACACGGAGGGTGGAGTAAAGGGACTGCCAACAGGTACCTACACCATGTATGTAAAAACTAAAGATTATAATACACTACCAAAACGAATTGCTTCGTTCAGTATGTACGGCGGTCCAAGCATCTATGCCGTTTGGGGCAATCTGATAAACGGTGAAACCGGTGCTTCCATAGCCAACTTATCCGGCATTGGCGTTAAAGAAAGTCAAAGAATTATTGCCGGCAAATTGGTTCCCGTAGCTTTTGCACCTGGAGAGTGGGAAGGAGAAAGATTCTTAGTGAATATGCAGGAAATAGGAGCGAGCTTTAGGCTTAACCAAGCGGGTATGTTCCCTGATGAGCCTCAATATGCCGGTTTAAAAATTTACAGAGATGCAGAAGGGAAAGAAGAAGTTTCTCCCACAGAGAACTTCTGGATTCCAGAAAGCGGCTATCTTGTTCTTTGGGTTGCCGGTGAATACGGAGCAGCAGATAAGGTGACTTACAATGTAAATACAAGCCCCAGAAGCAACGGCTTTAAGATAGAAGTTTTGCTGCCGGAATTGCGGTTTGTAGATGCTAATGGTTTGCAAGTCACAGACAGAGTGGGTAGTTTATACCCACCTGCCGGCAAAAATGGAGCAAAAGCCAGAGAAATAGCCGTGGGCATGACATCCAAAAGATATGTTGAAGCCATTGACCCAACTACTGGGAATACCTGCACAAGCTGCAATTTCCCCCTAACATTAGAGGGTAAGTTGTATGAAAGCGATGGCACCCCAATATTGTTCTCCAGTGCAGAACTGGAAGAAGGCAAAGCAGAGTTCGCATTCCGTGGCACAGTTCCTGTTCAGCTTCCGCAAGCAGCTTTCCTCACGGTTGGCGGTCCTTCAAAAAATAAGAACACGCTTGCCAAGTGGGATTCCTTGCTGTTCTTCAAACCCCCGGTTCCGCTTCCTGTGCTAGCAGAAATTTTCGACAGAGACGGCGATGGCAAAGGAGACGAGATACAAATAACCTACGATAGGAAATTCAGCAATGATTCCTTGCCAAATAAGATAGAAGTTCTTTGGGACCTCAGCAAAAAAGACACGCTCCAATATGGTCTAGGCGAAAAGAGGGATGGGGTATTCGCTAAGCCCGATGCTGCAGCAAGTTATGGATACTGGACTAATGAAGGTGAAGGAAGAAAAGTGGAAACCATAGGCGAAGTTTCTAGGATAACCATATCTGGCGTTAATTTCAGCAATGGAATTAAAACCTCCGTTGGTTCTGGAGAAGTGAAGATAATATCTTGGGTTACCTTCTCTGTAGATGGCATTTCAACTACCTCAGGTTTTGATGTGGGCATAAGCGACAAAATCCCGGCGATAGTTGTTTCTGCCAAATATTTTGGTGGCACAAATTGCGAAAGAACTCCTGCCAGCAAGTGCCGCGATAGAGTAACCATAGTTCTTTCCGAGCCGGTAATGCTGCGAGAAGATATAGACACAGACGAACGAGACGGCGATGGCTCAATACCAATCCGCACCGTTCCTTTTGCCTATAAACTATCATTCTCCCGCGGCAGCGATGAGCAGTTCCATTTCCATACAGGCTCTGTGGATTTGCCCGCAACATCTGGCCAAAATGTAATGATGAGCTGGGAACCCTCCAGCAGAAGAATAACTCCGGATAAATCCGGCAAAGACTCTATTGTGACCATTTACTACAATAACTACACAGATAATTTTGGCGGCGCATATACTCCCCGCTCAAAAGATTCTGTTAGGTTTGAGGCTACGGGCTATAAGGAAGGCGATCGAGGTCACTACCCATTTGTTGACAAGGCGGGCAATGCTCCCAATCCAAATGAGAAAGGCAGACGCTTTGAAGGTTTTGAAGGTGAAGAAAACTTTCCTCCGCAAAAATTACCTTTGGCAGATATTGACCCAAATAGGCCATTCCTTGATGCCGATGACCTTGCAAGACTTGAGCAAGCGGGCATAAGCCTTGATCCTAGAAATCTGTTCAATAACAACAAGCAAATAGCATTCTTGCCCTCAAAGCCGGATTGGGATATAGACAGCATCAAGGTTTATTACCCGCGTTCTGGAGGCATATTGTTCCGTCCGGATATAATAACCGAATGCCCTGCTAGAGAAGTGTGCCCTGAAATTACCTTCCATTCCAATGTTTTTTACCACACAAACCTAGGCAATCTTGTAGTTCAGCAATATTTGCCGCCCTTATCATGTGATGACGATATTTTCAAAGTAAATGGCCAAGGAGATTGCATTGGGGGTGGTAGCGAAAACATGGGCATCTATGTTGCTTGGAACCTTAAAGATGCAAGAAACCGCAATGTTGGCATTGGTGCATACATAGAAATTTACGATTTCTATTGGCAGGTGAAAAAGGCAGATAACAAAACCATTGTCAAGGACAAGCAGTCTAAGAAAATAGAGATGTTGGGCGTCACACGTAAAAGATGAACTATGTCATGGCAATGTCATCAAAACAAATAATTCCCAAAAACGGAGGTTTACTATGAAAACTAAAGATTTTCTATTGGCGATTATGGTTGCGGCTATGGCATTCACCCTTTCCTGCGGTTTGACTAGCGAACTTGGTGGCGATGAGCAGCCTTCGTTGAGCAGTTCCGGGGGGCAGATCGGTGGTAATTCGTCCTCGTCAAATGCGGTAACAAGCAGTTCATCAAGTGGCGGTGGTACTTCTAGTTCATCGCTTCCAAGTTCCAGTTCCTCTGCTCTACCGCCACCAAGTTCCAGCTCGAAGGTTCCCTATGCTCCAAGTTCCGAATCAAAAGGCGACGATAATTCCATCGATATAACTGTTTTTGACATAAACCCTGATGGCAGGTACCTAGACATAATAGTTAGGATAAATGCAAACCATCCAGATTCAGTCCTTGATAAAGTCGAGGTTACGGTTAATGGTGCAATTGTAAATAGCAAACCCTATGGCGGATCTTTTGATGAAACGATAACATTAGAACTGAAAGATTATTGTGATAAAAATCCAATAACCATTTGCTATATGGCAAGATTAAAGGGTGAATCAACTAAAGTATCTGACTGCAAGCCCCATTACATTATACCCGAGTTCGTATGTTTTACTTCCAGTTCATCCAGCGAAAAACCGAGCTCTAGTTCTTCCATACAGGTAACTAGCAAAGCATTTCAAGCAATGACATTCGATGGCCAAGAAACCATTAGGCTGAATACTTCGCAAGGTAACAGAGGCATTAAATTAAGTACCGGCGAATTAACAGAGAGTACATCAGACGCTGATATTTATCTTAGGGTTACAAGTGAAGGCGAATTCTTGGTAGCTAAGCCTGGCATAAACATAATAGAATATTTTGATAGAACTCAATATGGATTAAGCGGGTTCGGTATAATAAGGAACGATAGAGTGTCTAGTCCAAATAATACAAGCCAGTTTGTTATCAATCCAAGTAATTCGGGCGACTCAGAAGTTTATTTTGAGTATCTTCAATACTATATGGTTCGCACATTAGGTGCAACGGAGTGGAATTCCGATTGTTTCCTTGTGTATGCTTCTGGACAAGTAACGATGCAGGGTGGCAACAGCTACGCAGAAGTAAAGGTTTGGAAGGTAATAGATTGACTTACAGCTTTTTTCTATCTTACCTTAAATGCTCCGCAAACTTCCTCTATCCGGTGTGCAAGACTTTGCAAAAATACGCAACGACTTTGCTGTGTATGTGGACAAAACCGCCTAC
>LIUI01000047.1:0-375 GCA_001462235.1 Fibrobacteria bacterium GUT307 | reverse complement strand
TTGGGAATGGAAGGAATACCCCGTAGTGCATTTGGACATGAGTGCGGCGAACTGCACAAGCGGAAAAGACAAATTAATAGGCTTGGTCAGCAGTCATTTGAAATACGCTGCCGAGAACTACAATATCTCTTTGCCGGACGATGAAATATCAAGGAAATTCGAATACCTAATAAAAGAACTCCACAAAGCCAAAGGCAAGGTTGTAATAATAATAGACGAATACGATTGCCCCATTCTAGATACAATAGGGTACCCTGAAGCCCATGAAGAAATAAAAGAAGAACTGAGAGGCTTCTACAAAGTGTTAAAATCCAGCGACCAATACATTCAATTTGTATTCATCACCGGCATAACCAAGTTTTCGCAGGTGAGCCT
>LIUI01000046.1 GCA_001462235.1 Fibrobacteria bacterium GUT307 | reverse complement strand
AGCCGCACCAGCAAAGGCTCTCACGTAAAAAGCCTTCTCACAGTTTCACCTAACGAAGACATCACCGCGATAGTCTCGCTTAAAGACTTTAGCGACAGTGAATACCTGTTCATGGGGACAGCGCGCGCCGTTGTCAAAAAAGTAAAAACAAGCGAGTTCGCCAATGCGAAAACAAGGGGCATCGTTGCTATCAACCTTGACGAAGGCGACAAACTGGTCAGCGCTCTTTTAACCAAAGGCAGCGACGAAGTTGTGCTCATTTCGCGCCGGGGACAAGCGCTGCGTACCCACGAGGACCACGTCCGCGCGATGGGACGCTCCTCACGTGGAATCTCCGGCATGAAGCTTTCAAACGGCGATGAATTGACAGGACTGTTGCGCGTAGATTTGGATGAAAACCGTCCTGCAGAAAAAGTTGAAAAAATGTTGATCCTCTCCGAATACGGTTACGGCAAGCGCGTTGATTTCAGCGAATTTTCATCGCATGGGCGCGGCACAGGCGGGCAGAAAATCTATACGGTAACCGAAAAAACCGGCGAAATTGTCGGCTGTGTCAGCGTGTTGGACAACGAGGATATAATGTGCATCACCAGCCAGGGCAAGTCCATCAAATTGAAGGTGAAAGAAGTCCGCGTAATGGGCCGCTCCGCGCAAGGCGTACGCCTGCTCAGTATCGATAAACCGGACTTTGTGATAGGCCTTGACAGAATTGTCAAAGAAGACGCGGCAGCGGAAGTGGCAGAAAGCGATGGCGCTGTCGAGGTTGCGGACGAAATTGCCAAAGAGGATGATGATCAAGGGCAACTGCCATTTCAGGAAGGATAACATTTGGATTTTGTTAACAGGAAAAAAATAAAAAACAGGCTGTTAAAAAACCTAAAATATAATATAATGATTATTAGAGGATAAACATGAGGAAACAAATTTTTATACTTGTGTTGGTTATTACTATAATAATTAGTTGCACCAGTGGGCCAAAATTTACGGATGTCGTAGGGAAAGAATGGAAACTAATCGAGGTTAATGTTAACGGTAGAGACATTCTTTTTGATCGAAATACCCTAAACAGCGAAGATGCCGGAAATATTTTTACTTTTAACTTTGACGCGCAGAATATCAGTGGAGTAGGAGCGCCGAACCGCTACTCAGGACCGTACACATTAGGCCGCGAGCAGGCTATCAATATGAGTCCCGTACGATCAACCATGATGGCGCCTTTAAAGCAACCGGAAAAACTCAGGGAATCTGATTTCTTTATTTATATACAAAATATTTACAAATGGGACTTGATAGATACAAACCTTGAGCTTTACTCTAAAACCGAAAATAATGCCGATGTCAGAATGGTGTTTGCTTTATAATTCCAGTAACACATATTTGGTATTTTTGTTTTAATAATGAGACACCAAAAGTAACGTAGGGGGGTAAAAATGTTTTATCAAATTTTTCCACAGGTATTATTTACTGTTATGATAATGAGCTGTGTAAGCGCCAGTACTGATGCGCCAAGTTTTTCGGATACTGAAAGAAGCAACAGAGCCGGTGTCACTGTTGATAATAATGAGACAAATATAGCCAACACAAATGCCTTAAGCGTTTCAAGCATCGAAGGAAATGAATGGAAACTGATCGAAGTCAATATTGACGGCAATGACACTCGTTTTAGCCGCAATACCCTGCCTACAGAGCCAGGAAATTTTTTCACCTTGAATTTTGACGCGCAAAACATCAGCGGAGTAGGAGTGCCAAATCGCTATTCCGCTCCTTATACTATTAGCGATAATAAGATTAGCATCATGCTCATACGCTCTACCATGATGGCGTCTTTTTTCCAACCGGAAAATCTTACAGAGCAAAATTTTTTCATTTATATGCAAAACGCACATGAATGGAAACTGGCTAATGATAAGCTGGAACTTCTCTCAAAAACCTCAAACGGCAGAGAAGTAAGACTGGTTTTTTCGTTATAATCAAACTAATCCGTTATAAAACCAATCTTTCTGGTTTCTTTTGGTTTTTCTATAAGATTGTTCAATGCGACAATAATGTCGTTTACTCTTTTGTCATTCTTTTCAATGTAAAGCAAGAGAAGTTTTCGCAGTTCGGTAATTTGCTCGCTTGTTCCGTTTTGCGAAAGCGCGAAATGTCTTAAATTTACAAAAGTGCGCATTATCTGAATATTCACGCTTATGGCAATATCGCTATTTAAGATTCCTGAAAGCATAGATATTCCTTGTTCTGTAAAAACGAAAGGTGCAAAACGTCTTCCGCCGCGATTATCTTTTGAGATCGCAAATTGCGATCTCAAAAAAATATTCCATTCTTCATCTGTAATTTGAAACATAAAGTCCGGTGGGAATCTTTTTGAATTACGTTTTACAGCTTCATTTAAACGATGGGTAGGAACCTCGTATAATCGTGCCAAATCGCTGTCGAGCATAACTTTTTGCCCACGAATTTCGTAAATCATATTTTGAATGGAGATAATCTCGTCTGTCATTTCATAGTCCTTTGTGTATTTTATGTGTCTTAGTTAATGGCTGATGTGTAGGTATTTTTAAAAATAATTATTCGTTATTAGTATTATAGTTGCTTTTAATGGAGATAGCAAGTTTATGCCGTGTTGTATTTATCTACACACTGCCCATTGAGCTTACTAAAATAAGCCTGCATTACTTGGTATGTTTCACGTGAAACAATGCGTATTTGGCAGGTGTAATTCTGTCCGTTTGTTTCACGTGAAACTTTTTGGATGGAGCGCGCGATCCGCTTTTTTCTGCGCTTGTCGCTTTTTTGCCTGGAGTCGCCTTTCTTTGGCGGCTTTGCTTGGTTTTGTGGGCCGCCGGTTTTTTGGGAGCCTTGCTGCGTTGGTTATAAGAGCTTCTATGCGAAAATAAGCTTTGTTAAGGTTGATTCGTTGGGAGCGCTCTTCATCTGAGGTGATGATAATTTCGTTATCACTGGAAATACGGTTTGCGAGGAGTGACTTTAGCCGCTCCAGCTCAGTTTCTGAAAGCCCGGCTAAGTCGCCGAGGCGCAGTCTTAACGTTACTTTTGTGTTGACCTTGTTTACGTTTTGGCCGCCCGGCCCGCCTGAGCGGGAAAAGGCGGCCTTGGCGTAAGTGTAGATAGATTGGCGCAATAGAACGATATTCAATTTGTAGCCTCAGTATTCACGGCTTAATTTTCCTGCTTTTTTCCTTTTACTATTTGCCAGAGTTTTTTGACTAAACCAACTCTGCCAAAGAGTAACCAGAAGAAGAAAACTGCCAGCAATAAAATGGGAATGCCGTAAATTACAATGCCGATTATGACTACCCCCACCGAAGAAAGGAAATCGCCAAAACCGCCGAACATTTGCTTGACTCGTTCTCCAAACGTAACGTTTCTGTTCGAAGCCGCAACAGGCCCAAGCAAGGTTAGATCGATTGTAGCGTAGTCTACCCTGTTCGCGAGATCGCGTAATTGTTTCCCTGTTCCGTCAATTTCGTACTGTAACTCAGCAATTCTTGTCTCTACCTTGAGAATCTCCTCAACATTGGTTGCCCTTCTTAAATATGCCTGAAAAGTCCTTAACAGTTCCTTTTTGGTTTCAAGACGCCCTTCAAGGTCATAATAGCGGACTGTTACATCTTCGGTATTTTCTGAGCGGTGTATCAGTCTACCCATACCGTTCATCTCGGCGAGGAAAAGGTCGTACATATTAGATGGTACGCGTATAGAGTAATAATAGGAGTTTTCCGTAATACTGGTTGACGCCGCATAAGCGTTGTATTTTTTTAATAAGCCAGCCATGGAAGCATCGGCTGTCTCAAGGCTTTCCACCCGAATTCTGACATCCGCGCGTTTTACCAGTTTGCGCTCTAACTCGCTTAAACCCGCAGAGTTTGAATCCTCTTCGGCTTGAAATATTTGCGCGTCGTTTATTGATCCGTCGGCTAAAGCAAACATAGGAGCGGTTTTAGGCGCATCATACTGTGTAGTCATTGAGCGTGAATACTGCGCTTCCCCGCCTCCATATATCTCCGCTCTTTTACTGCAACTAGAAGCAAAAAGAAACGTCGACAATAAAACCAAAAACATAATTTTCTTTTTCATAAAATTTTCTCCTTAAAAAGGTGACTGTCACCTTTTTTAATATACAACAAATACTGTTCTTTGCGGTTTCATATATTCCATTTTTATTGTATAATTTATCAAAAGGAGACTCCATGAAAAAAATAAAAATAAAACTTGTTAAACTTGAAAATGATTCATCGTATTGGGCTAAAACACGTAAAGCCCGCATGGAGTTCCATATTAACCGCGATGTCCGCCAGGAATATGGTTTAAAAGACAGCCTTTTTTCCCTTACAGGAAACGTTGTCCTTGCCGATTTGAAGCAAACGCGGGAATTGGCGGTTAAATTCAATTCAAAACAGGATCCCGCACATCCCGAACGTTTTATTAAAGCCGGGCAGCTTTACGCGATGGGGCTAATCGATGAAATTTTGCACTTTGTAGTCGCTCTTTATCGTGAGCAGGTACAAGGCGATGTTTTTGAAACCGCGCTTGACCGGCTGGAAACCAATCTTGGCGAAGACAAAACAGGCGGCCTTTTAAAAACATTTTCGGGGCAGTTTCCCCCCAGACCTGTTTACACAGGTGAAAAAAAAGTTGATGAATATTTGAAAAGCAAGGAGGCCGGCGAAAGCTGCCGCGCCCTCTCCATCGAAGAGACCATGCTCCTTTCTATCGCGAACCTCAATCCGGCGTTTAAGCCCTTCAAATTTTTATTTGATGACAAGGATCTTTCTCAAAAAACCGTCTACCCTGACGCGATTGAAGAACTAAAGGCGCACCTGAAAGAAATGCCAGTCTTTGGCCCTGACGGCATGAACCTTTGGGATTTCCTGCGTTCTCCCGCTCTCGCTTACCCCGATTCGCTTCTTGGGCAGCTTGATTATATGCGAAGA
>LIUI01000045.1:4882-5050 GCA_001462235.1 Fibrobacteria bacterium GUT307 | reverse complement strand
GGGTCGGTGATTGCCCTGCGTTTGTGAAGCAGCCGGTTAAAGAGCGTGGACTTCCCCACATTTGGACGCCCGGCGAGAACCACGGTTGGAAGGTTGCGGTATTTTTGGCTTGTCATCAGGAGAATATGGTAGCAGAAGAAGTGAGGAATGAGAAGTGAGGAATTAGGA
>LIUI01000045.1:3838-4864 GCA_001462235.1 Fibrobacteria bacterium GUT307 | reverse complement strand
GGAATTAGGAGTGAGAAGTGAGGAGTTAGGAGTGAGAAGTGAGGAGTTAGGAGTGAGAAGTGAGGAGTTAGGAGTGAGAAGTGAGGAGTTAGAAGTTAGAAGTTAGGAGTTAGAAGTTAGGAGTGAGGAAAGAAGAATTTTCTAGAGGGGGGGTAATTTGGTTTATAATTAATTGAGCAGCTTTGTGATTTCTTCGGAAGTGATTTCACGGGTGAGGACGGGATTACCGTTATTATCCTTGAAATCCAATACCAAAGATTGTTTTACCGTGGACAGAACCGGCAAAATATCCGGAGGAATATCAGCGGCCGTTATTCCAAATTCGGAAAGAAGCTCTTCATTTGTTTTTTGCGAGTATTCCGCAAGTTCTTCTTTTGAAACAGCATTATTGTTAATGGTAAAATCCGCCTGAAGTCCTCCACCCTTAAGTGTTTTAATTGAATTAAATTTTACAGAATCATCGGTAATTGCCGTGTCAAAAAAAGTTGAGACAACGGAATTAATTTCCGTATTAAAATTATCAACAACAATCTCCAAAGCTTTACCTGTTATTTTCCCAAAATTAGCCCAAACGACTATTGCCGCAATTAGTAATAAAGTTGTTACACAAACGCAAAAAATTGAGTAAACACGAAAAATTGCTTTTAGTACTTTTTTCATTTTATTCTCCATGGATTGTCACTTGTATAGGTCTTTCCTCATGCTTATTGTTTTGCGGTTTTTATTAAATAGTTCGGCATTGGGGATAAAACCGTTTTTTTCGTAAAAAGTAAGTACACCTTTGTCGTGTTCTATATCTGCATCAACGGTCAGAAAACGGGCGGCGCAATAGGTTGTATTACAAGCCCATGCAAACCGTTTTGCATATTTGATCATAAAGGTTCCAATGCCCTTGTACTTTTTAGAAAAACTATTATCAACTGCCAGTTTTGCTATTTTCATGGCAGGTATAGTGCGGAATGGGTAATTGAGGTTGTGAAGTTCCTTCTCCGCGCCTGATAGTTTAATTGCGTCCATGATGAGGGA
>LIUI01000045.1:0-3710 GCA_001462235.1 Fibrobacteria bacterium GUT307 | reverse complement strand
GCGTCCATGATGAGGGACATATATGCGGCGGTTTTTCCGGTTGACAACTCGGTAAGAAGCCAGGTAAAGGCAATATGATCATTAAAGGAACGCAAGGCATCATTGAATAGATAGTCGTTATATTCAGGCATACTGCAATCAAAGCTGCCAAATGTCTTTGCCGGTGATAGCGGTTCAATTATAAATTCGTTGAACCGTTCGCTTTCTTCAAACTCTTGGCGCATTGTCACGTCTCATGAATTTATCCAGGTATTCAGCTATTTTTTCGTGCTCACGATAAACAGAGTCAGGTATGGGTTTACGGATCTGTTCAATGACTTCAAGTATGATTTTTTTGTCTTTTATTTCCGTAGGTTGTACGGGTTTGACTTTAACAGCCATTTCATTACCTCTGTCTACAATATATTGGTTTTTGGAAATAAAGTCAACGTGTATGGGAGTGAGGAATGAGAAGTGAGGAGTGCTGTTGTTCGCAATCTTGATGTATTGCAACGCGCTCCGCTTACGAACCACGCTCCCCACTCCCCATTTCCAATTCCCTATTCAATATTTGCGCTTACAATGCCAAGCTCGTCGATTTTTGCGGATGCACCCCAATAGCAGTCAAGAATGAGATTTACATCGTTTGCGGTTTTAAAACTATTGTAGGTTTCAAGGGCGTTTTCCAGAACAACTGTCAGTTTTTTTGCCGTTGAATCGTATGTAACGCCTGTCTTGTTAAGTGAAGCGTTAGCTGTACTATCCCAACAATAAATGATAAGGTTTTTATCGTCTGTACCCGCTTCTGCATCGGTCGGCCACCATCTTTGGGTATCAATACCCTGCCAGATAAGGGCAAGAGTTGCTTGTCCAATATTCTCACCCAAGTTTGAAATGTCTTGAGTAAACTCAATCTCAAGTTTTGCGCCGGATGTTTTCGCGGTTGTCAAAACGGTTGCCGGTAAGTGCCACACTGCCTGTTTAAGGTGGAATGTTATGCCGTTTGCCTCATATCCATAGTACCAGTTGCCAATGTTTCCGGCGCAGGACGGGGGAGGAGGAACGATATTGGCGCCTGAAATACCAAGTTCGTCGATACATTCGGTGGCCCCGTCCTCACCTCCTCTCCACCAGTAGCCAACTTCAAAATTGAGCTGTGTTGAAGCGGCAAACTGGCTGCCTACGGCCTCTGAAATATCGATCCTGATTTTTTTCTGCCAGGGAATCCATTCAACTCCATCGGCAATTTGATAGGTTGCGTAATTGTCATCAGGCCGCTTACCTATAATTTGGTATTCATCCTGCCACCACAATTCGCGGACAGGGTCCTGCCATGCAAAACCAATTGTGATGTTTTCGTCACTAAGGTAGTCGTTGTTTACATCGTCGTCTCCGTTTAATCCCGTCATAACAAACTCAAACCTGGCGCCTGGTTTTTTCGCGTCTATAATATTCTGCGCAGTCAAACTCCACTCCGCCCGCCTGTAGTCAAGCGACATACCGTCCGATTGAATACCGTAATGGAAGTCGTTCATGTTTCCCTTAAACGCCTCTCTGGAAGTGTCTTTAAGGGAAATCTTAAAGTCGCTAATGGTTGACAGGATCGTACCGTCGGGAATATCCGCAGGTATTGTACCGTTGTTTACAGTCCAGGCAGGTTCATTATCATTATCATATTTCATGACATTGGTAACCTGCAGGATAATTTCTTTGTAATTCAACAGATTAACTGCCGTGCTGACACCGTTCACGTTTCCTGTAATGGTGAAAGGTGTGCCGGCTGTAGCTGTCGCGTTCGTGGTAACGCCCGTAAGATACTTCCATTCATCATCCTCGTTTAGTCCCTGAACTTCAATGTTGATGAAATCAAGATCTACGTCAGATGTTCCGCTTATCGTTATAGTATACCGGTTGCCGCTATTTGGCTGTAAGGTGCTGACATTGGTGGGGAAATCCCTTAACAAAACGCTTTTGTTGGAACCCCAATTTTCGCCCCGCTCATATCCATTGGTATTTACCCAACGGGTAGCCCGCAAGTTGATTGTATCAAAAGTACGCGGCGTAAGCGTTTGTGATCCGCCAATGGGATCACCGGTAAAAGGGATTTGGGGCATCTCGTCTCCGACGCCTGCAACGGAATCAAGGGTACTACTGTCTACTACTGCGTTAAACTCTTCTCCGGTGTCTGTCTCCAGCGTTAAAGTGCCGTCCTCATTGATGTCTTTTACCTTCCCTGTAACGCGCCTGTGTTTACCATCGCGAGGCGTGACGTTCATTTCGAAACGGTCGCCTTTAACGGCGGCTCTGGACGCGTCGCTTCCAACAGACAGAGAATAGCTGTTGCCCAAAACATCCTTGCCCGCAAATCTGCCCGATCCTATAGTTGTAGTGTTGTCACCATTGCCATTGCCATTGCCGTCGCCGTCGCCGTCGCCATTGCCGCCCGGATCGCCGGGACAAGCTATAAAAGCAAACCCGATTATCATAACAAGGGCGATTGCTGCTATCCGGCACAGCCGGACAGCCTGGAGTTTTGCTAATGCAAAACTCCCCCCATTTTTTTTCATTTTTACCCTCCTGTTTTACCTTCCTATTGCTAAGGAAGATTAACTAAAGAATTTTACTTTAAGGAGAGTATGAATTAAAACTACAAACTACCCGGAAAACCTTGTAAAAATCTTGTGGGTCATCGGTAATTTGGCTGTTTAGGAATATTTAAAAAATCCTGATGTCCCATATTTTCAGACTAAATGGCTCAGAGCTTTCAGTAAAAAATTCGATTCCAATAGCAAACTCCATAGATACGATGTTGTCCCGGATAAACGGAACTTGTTTGCCATATCCGATTTGCATAAGCTCATCAACATTAATGGTAATAGTAGATATTTGACCATTGACCGTGGGAAACATTGTTAAATAATGATCCATAACTCTATCGTATACCACAGTATCAGTTGTCGGTATATTTACCCTACAAGGCTTGCCATCCCCCAGAACCCTAAAAGAAAAAGAAGTCATTTTCTTCATGGCTTGGTGTGTAAGAGGGACAGGGTAAAGGGCAATACCTACAGTGTACCAGCCTTTTATGCCGGATAATACGCCGGACATGGTATAAGAAGTAAAGTGTTCACCGTCGATAACATCATCGGGAGTTACCGTAATATTTACTGGCGAATCCTCTTTATCTGTCCATGTATTCCACCTGTTAAAAACAGCGGGATGTCCTTCGTTAGTTGGTTTTTGAATAACAAACAGTATAAACAGTAGAACAACCGTAAATAGTAATCCCCCGAAAATCACAAACCATTTTACAGATAACGTTTTTTTACGAGCCTCAACCCCGCCAAACCGCTTATCCAACCAACCACCGGTCATGTCTTCCTGAATCGTCACTCCGGACTCCGGCGCGATTATAACAGCAGACTCACTATTGGCAACAGGCGCGTATTTTTCAATAAGTTCGTGAACACTATGAACATCCAGCTTGCGGTACAGTTGTTTTTGATGATACAGAAGCGTGTTATAGGTAATGTGCAAATTATAGGCAATTTCTTTTGGCGGAATATTATTTAGGAGCATTTCAAAAATTTTTTGCTGCTGGGCCGTTAAATTATCCTTCATTATTAGGTTTTAGTATACCATTCTTGGGAGGATTTGTAATGGGACTTGAGGGACAGAGCAGGGCAACAGCATTTACTTTTTTTTAACCACGGATAGCACGGATGAAAACG
>LIUI01000044.1 GCA_001462235.1 Fibrobacteria bacterium GUT307 | reverse complement strand
AGTCCTAAAACCCATTGCCTCATACTTGGGGCGAACTTCGTCAAGGTGTTTATTCCACCCTTTCATTCCACCATATTCCTCCAAAATTGCTTGGCGAATACGGTAAACTTCTTCTATTGGATCGTCGAGCTCCTTATACTCTTCCATTTTCTGCTTCCTCCCGTTTCATTTTTCTCATTATTGATTACGCATATCGCCAAATGCGAACAGTCTGTTTTTGCCTTTTGCGGAATTTGCAAAAAAGCAAAGTATTCCTCTGCCAGTTCGTCAGCTTCTTTTGATTTTGGAATTTGCGGAATGTCTTTAATTAACTCCAACCTTCGTCTGGCGGCTTCTTTATCGCCTTTTTCACATTCTTCTATAACGTATGTGCTAATATATAAATCGTATTTATGCCTTTCAAATTCCCAAAAATCTCTCGCCATTTGTTGACGGAACAAAACGCCAATATCTCTACTCGACCTTGCAGTGACAAGGCTTGGTATTGTTGTCTCTATATAGACGCTTTTTTTTGGTGAAACCATAACAGTAATTTAGAAAATTTGCTTTCCGTGGGCTACAAATAGGGCGAAAAGGCGGCGGATTATAGCTTGGGCGTGTACTTGCTAGGCTTAAAAGATTTCTATCTTTACCAAAGATTTCAGTCAGAAGGGAGGTTCTTTATGAAAACCAATCATTTTGCAAAAATAATGGCTCTAGCAATAACAGCATCAATATTTTTTGCCTGCTCCGACAGCTCGCCAAACGGCCCAAGCGATAATCCAAATCCCGGAGGCAACGGAATAACGGATGATTCCCAAGTGTACATTTTTCAATGCTACGAAAGCACATATTCTTGTTCTCTTGACTCTCTTTATACAGGTAGTGGCACAATAAAAGGTACGTTTTTGAGCGGAGATGGTGAACAGGTGTTGGGGACTATGGATATGGGGACGGTTAGCAATGGCAAAATCAATTTGGAATTCCGTATTCCAGAAGAAGAATTTTACGAAAAAGGCTTTGAGTTTAGGCTTTACAACAACGATGTGCTTATATAGGGCAAAGTCCACCAAATTTTGCCCCTACGGACTATTTTATGCAATTTTTCACCATAAATACGCAAATTATATTACTATATTCGTAAAAATAATTCGTATATTATAGGAGGTAAGTATTATGAATTATTCATTGCAACCTGGCCGCCGCCAGAAAAGCGGCGGAAGTGATGGGTTTTTACCCATATCCGACCAAGACGACGACTTGGATGAGTTCGACGATTTGGCGGAAGAAGAAGAAGATCCTGCCGAGGACGAAGAGGCCCTTGACGAAGAACTTAATTTCGACAAGCCGCATTTTCGACGTCTTGGATTGGATTATGAAGAAGAGGACGAAGAGTGAGATTTTTTAAGACCTTTTGCGCGTTCTCTTTACCGATAGCTTTGCTTTTTGCGTGTTCCGCGACACGTAAAGGTGAAACTATTGTTTCTGCAGAACAAGAGGCGCCTGCGCCTGTGGTAAAAACAAAAATAGAGCTTGTGGAGCCAGTAGGCGCAAGTGGCAAAACTTCTTGGGCAGAATATAAGGCTGGCCTAAAGTCCCTTGACGAAGAAGATGACCTATGGACTGCTATGCAATATCTTGAACTTGCCTTAAGCTCTGTTTATGCAGAGCGACAGGCAGATACCCTTGGCTTGCCGGAAGATTCCCTCTATTTTTCCGCAATGCCGGGCAAGATAATCTTTGCTTTGGAGCTTCTATACCCCAAGCTCATAAGTTTGGCAAACCCGGAGCAAGACCTTTCAATGCGAAACGATTATGAGGAATACGAAGACCCGGACTACATAGATTTGGATTCCTTTGAAGAAACCCCATTGGATAGCGCAGAAAAAGTGGCAATTGAGAATTTTTTGGACACAATGGATTTATCCAGGTTCTCGTTGCCCGTTGTGATAAACGAGCGAGTTATGCAAGAAATTCACTACCTAGCCGTAAATGCCAGAACCTTCACCGAAGGCTCCCTTTCTCGCAAAACACTTTTGGATAGCATGATTTATTCAAAAATTCGTGAGCGTGGAATGCCTGAAGATTTGATTTATTTGGCATTTGTGGAAAGCGGTTTTAAGACCAGTGCTTACAGCAGGGCAAGAGCCGCCGGAGTGTGGCAGTTTATACCGGGCACAGGCAAGCGTTATGGAGTGCCTTCTGATTTTTGGGTGGACATGCGCCGCAACCCGGAAGCCGCAACCGATGCCGCCTTGAGTTATCTCTCGGATCTATACAATGAATTTGGCGATTGGCACCTAGCAATGGCGGCTTATAATTGCGGAGAGGGCAGGATAAGGAGGCTTGTAAAAGAAAAATTATCTGATAATCCCTCAAAAAAAGTTTCTTACTGGGATTTAAAACTGCCTCGCGAAACAATGCATTATGTTCCGAGAATTTTAGCAGCTACCATAATAGGCTATTTCCCTGAGCAATATTCATTCACGGTAGAGAAGCAAACCCGTGCTCCGTATGATACGGTTTCCATCAAAGACTGCCTTCCTCTAGACAAGATAGGTGCGGCGGTTGGCGTAAGTGTTAATACCATACGCGATTTGAATCCGGAGTTGGTTCGCTGGTGCACTCCGCCTAATCTAAAGAGCTATACCCTGAGGGTTCCCAAAGATAGCAGGGAAAAATTTTTAGCGGCTTATGCCAAGATGGATAAAACCCAGCTTGTGCGCTGGCAGCAATACAAGGTTCAAAGAGGTGACAACCTAGGCTACATCTCGCGGCTTTTTGGATTAAAAGTTGCAGATATTCAAGCGGCAAATAATTTAAGGAACACAAAACTGAGAGTTGGCCAAATTATAATTATCCCAATGCCTGCCGGTGCTAACCCGCCGGCTGCTATAAAGCAAAATCAAACGGAGGCAAGGGTCACAGGTTCCCCAAGCATTGATAAAAAAGATAACGGCAATGCACGTGCTTACGTTGTTCGCAAAGGAGATAACTTGAGTTCTATCTCTAGGCGTTTTGGAGTGTCTTCGCAAAATTTGCAAACTTGGAATAATTTGCAGGGAAATAAACTCGTGGTAGGGCAGCGTATTTACCTGCAAAACCCAGATAAAAAAGAGATAAAAAAAGACGAACGTTTTGTCAATGCTCCTGCAACACAAGGCTCAAGCTACACAATAAAAGCAGGGGACAACCTATGGGAGATAGCTCGCGCTCATGAGGTAACCGTTGAGCAGCTTTTGGAATGGAACCCGGGTTTAGATAAAAAAATATATCCGGGAATGAGAATAAAAATTAAGGAATAATCAGCGGCTTGCAAGCCACGCGTTTATATCCTTGCCCTCCGGCAAAAGCCCAAAGGAGCGGGTTTCCAAACCCGCCTCTTTTAACAAAGCAGAAATACGTTCTTCGCCTGCTCTCCCAGCACTATCGTTATCTAAGCATAGTATCACTTTTTTGTTGTTGAAAAGACTCACCCATTCTGGCTTAAAAGAATTTGAGCCTGGGATGCCAACTGCATTGAATCCATGCCCTAAGAGTGTTAATGTATCTATTGCGCCTTCGCATAAATAAATTATTCCGTGCTTGCCATCGAGTGCTTCCTTATTGTATGGAAAGGGAATAGTTCCTTGAAAGTTCAATTCTTTTGGCACAATATTTTTGTCTATTGCCCTTGCCTGGAAAAAGAAGGGGCGGTGCATTTCATCTACGTATGGAATTATAAGCGGATGCCTGCCATAGCGCAAATATCCTTGCTTGTTAAAAAGACCAACAAATTGCAAATCTTCTAACGAATGTTTCAAAAGCAATGCTCTGCTCACATGGTCATAATCGTAGAGAAGCCGCAAAAGAACTTTGTCCCAAATAGGTTTGTATATACGCCTATTTGCAAGCCACCATCCAACTTGATGATTTGGCGGTATTGGCACAAGCAAGCTAAGAAAATCAAAGAGAATTTTTTCCTTGAAAAATTTTGGATGCTCTTCTGATTTTTTTTCCTCTTGAAATTTTTTTTGCACAGGGATTTTTTGCATATCCCTTACTATAGAAGGGGTATCGCCTCTTAGCCATTTTATAGCTTCTGGAAAAGACATTCCAAGAGACAAGCGTACAAGCTCTATCACATCGCCTTTTACATCATTGCACACAAAGCAGCGAAAATAACCCTTTGCCTCGTTAATGCTTACAGAGGGCGTTCTATCTCCATGCGCATGGCGTTCCGGAAACAAACAGCGAAAATGCCCTCGCTCAACATTCAATCCCAGTCTTTTTGCAACTGCCGTTATGGAAAGCGAGGATTTCAATTCCTTTATTTCTTCGGAGCTAGACATGGAATAAAGAGAATATAGTAAATTTACTAAGTTACCCTTTCCATGCCATTTAAACTGCCCAAACTATTGTTTTTTTTAATCGTGCTTTTTTCGCATAGTTTTAGTGCAGGCATACGTTGCGGAACCGCACATTTTTTGGAACATTCGCAAAAAAAACTCGCAAAGGAAATTTATAACGCAGCGGCATTTAGCGGAACCGTGCTATCAAGGGAATCTCCTCCATTTATAATTTATTACACAACAGAAAAGCCACACGCCGTTAAATCAGAAAGTTATTTAGACTCTCTTGAAAAATATTTGCATCAAGCCTACGATCTGCACCAAAATTCTCTTGGAATGAAAAGCATACGTGGGGCGCAAAGCACCTATTTTTACAGGCAAAGAGTACAAGGAGGTCTTTATCCCGTTGAAGTTATTGATATAGGGGCAGGGGACATGGGAGATTGCGGCACTTTAGGTTTAGTGTTTAGTCCTCCCGGAAATTCGGCAACGGCAACTCAAATATCCATAGAGAATAATTTTGAATTTGACACTAATTGCCCAGAGTATAATGCAAAACCAGGGGATCAGATGCTTGGTTATCCATGGTATGCAGCCCTGAAGGTGACCACCATTCACGAGCTTTACCACAGTTTTCAAACAGCATATACCCCAATAACAAACAATACTCTTTTTTGGGCAGAAGCAAGCGCAACAGGAGTAGAAGAAATAGGAGCACCTGAGGTTAACGATTATATAAGTACTTTATATAATGTTAAGCCGGGCATATCTATGGATAATTTGCCGAATAACCAATCCTATTACGGTTATGCCTCGCTATATTTATTTTTGTATTCCAAACTCGGAGCAAAATTCGATAGTGCAATTTGGAGTTATTTTTCAAAAAATTCAAAGGACAAATTTTCTAGGCATCTGGCAGTGCTCGCAGATTCTTTGGAGTATGATCCAGAAGAGCTGTTTCACGAATATGCAAGGCAGGTTTTTTATTCAGGTTCAAGAGCTGATTCTTCTTTGTCATATTGGTGGCCGGATATGTTAGAATGGCCCACATGGAACATAAACCCAATCAGAACAAATCCTTTGCCGGCAGGAACATTTGATTTTGTCAGAAAAACAAGCGATAGAATTCCGAGCATAGATTCCGTAGCAAAAATCACTCTCTTGGAAGAATATCCTGTTTGGGTTCTTTCCCGTTTATTGGAAAAGGAATTTGTTCCGCCCCCTCCGGTTGGCAAATTTGCCGCCTATCCAAATCCTTGGAATCCAAAGAAATATCCCGAATTGCATTTTAAAATGCCGGAAAAAGAAAATGAAGTGGAAATTCGTGCCTCAAACGGAGCCTTGATAGAGAGAATTAAGCGTGAGCCGGGGGAAGCCTTGGATTGGCGGCCTAAAAAAGTCCCTGCTCCCGGTATTTTATATTACAGAACCCTGCCTTATGGGAAAAATAATGTGCTAATTGTGAGTTATTGACCAAAAATCTTAACAAAATCGTAACCAAAAAGCATGAATTTCTAAATAATCATATCCTAAATTATCCCATGAATCAAATTAGGAGTGCAGATTTATGAAAAAACTTCTGTTTACAAGCATACTAGTAGCCGCCTCAATATTGACGGCTCAAACAATCAAAGGCTCAGACACAGTTTTGCCGCTTTCACAGCAAGAAGCTGAGACTTTTATGAAAGTGAACAAGAATGCAAGGGTAACAGTTACTGGCGGTGGTAGCGGGGTAGGGCTTTCTGCCTTGATAGAAGGAACCACAGATATTGCCCAATCTTCTCGCAAAATCAAATTTGACGAGAAAAAGAAACTCGAAGAGAAAGGGGCCAAAGTAAAGGAAATAATAATTGCTTTCGATGCTTTAGCAGTTGTTGTAAATCCAAAAAACAAAGTGAGCAATCTTACCCGTGAACAACTGGAAGGTATTTTCACCGGTAAAATCACAAACTGGAAAGAAGTTGGCGGAGAAGACCTCAAAATAGTCGCTTATTCCAGAGAAACCTCTTCCGGCACTTATGAATTCTTCAAAGAAGAAGTGCTCAAAAAGAAAGATTATATGCCCGGCATTATGAGCATGCCGGCAACCGGAGCTATAGTTCAGTCAATCGGCCAAACCCCAGGCGCTATTGGCTACATTGGGCTCGCTTACCTTGATGCTAAAGTAAAGGCAATCCATGTTTCTTATGATAATGGCAAAACCTTTGTAGAACCCTCTGTAAAAACCGCCAAAGACGAGACATACCCCATTGTACGCCCCCTTATCTACTACTATGTAGATAAATCAGAAGCTACTGTTAAACCTTTTATAGATTATGTTCTTTCTGCTGCAGGGCAAAAGATAGTAAGCGATATTGGATTTATCACAAAGTAAGTGGCAAGCCATGAGATGGTGGATTGAGAAAATTGTAGAAAAGATTTTCGCTGCGAGCGGGATGATAACCACGGTTGTAATCCTGCTCATAGTGATTTTTTTGTTTAAAGAGGGTTTTGGATTATTCAACAGCCCCGTTGTAGAAAAGGGTTATGCTTTATGCGTTAATGCAGTTAACCCTGTTGAGCATATAGGTTCAACCACCATCAAAAAAATTTACAACTCCGGAATAGAAAATTGGTCTGAAATTGGCGGGTTTAATGAAAAGATAGTTCCCTTTCGTTTTGATGATATATTCGGACATTATAAAGAAGAAGAATTTGGTGAAAATTATGAAAAATTACCGGAAAAGTTAGGCGAAGTAATAGCCCAAACACCCGGAATACTCGCTTTTATCCCCGAAGAATATTTGCCAAAGGGAGTTGAAGGAGTAAAAATACTCGACGGAAACACAGTACGTCCGGAAGATTTTTTTCTTGGGCAGGAATGGATTCCAACATCAACCCCTGCGCCGCAATTTGGCGTGTTGCCCCTTATACTCGGAACATTATGGGTTAGCCTGATTGCAATTTTAATAGCTACCCCGCTTGGAATGGGAGTTGCCATATACCTCTCAGAACTAGCGCAGAGCAGAGTGCGTGATATTTTGAAACCAACCGTTGAATTGCTCGCCGGAATACCCTCTGTTGTTTACGGCTTTTTTGGTTTGGTTGTTCTGGTTCCAATGGTGCAAAAAACTTTTAGCCTATCTGTTGGAGAAACAGCCTTTACAGGCAGCGTTATACTAGCCATAATGGCATTGCCAACAATAATTACCGTTGCAGAAGATGCCATGCGCAGCACGCCAAGAGCCATGCGTGAGGCAAGCCTAGCCTTAGGTGCAACTCATTGGCAAACAATTTATAAGGTTGTAATTCCATACGCTATTTCCGGAATATCTGCTGCTGTTGTTTTGGGAATAGGGCGTGCCATTGGGGAAACTATGGTGGCATTGATGGTAACCGGAAATGCGGCTATAATACCAAAAACATTATTTACGCCTGTGCGTACAATTCCGGCAACAATAGCCGCAGAACTTGGGGAAGCACCCCACGGCGGCGTGCATTATCAGGCACTTTTTGTGCTGGGTTGCGTTTTATTTTTGATTACCCTTGTGATAAGTATCTCTGCAGAATTGATTTCCAAACGTCAGCACAATAAGGGGCTATAGTATGGACAAAAAATTAGCTCAAAAAATTGCTTTTTGGATTTTCCGTATTTTGGGTGTGTTTGTTGTGGGCATTCTCTTGTGGATACTCGGTTTTATAATTTACAATGGAATAGGAGTAATAAGCCTTGAATTTATTTTTGATGCACCCAGAGACGGTATGCTAAAAGGCGGAATTTTCCCTGCAATTGTAGGGACATTCTGTTTGATTGTAGGAAGCATGATTGTAGCTTTCCCTCTTGGCGTTATGTCTGCTATTTACACAAACGAGTATGTTAGAGACGGAAAAATTTCCAGATTCATACGAATGATGACAAATAATCTTGGCAGTATTCCTTCTGTGATTTTTGGCTTGTTTGGAATGGCGCTTTTTGTAAACGCCATGAGCTGGGGGGATTCCATTATAGCAGGTTCTTTCACTTTGGGCTTGCTTGCGCTTCCCTTGGTAATTCGCACAACAGAAGAAGCACTCAGAATGGTTCCGGATTCCCTGCGTGTGGGGAGTTATGCCTTAGGAGCCTCAAAACTGCAAACCATAAGATATGTTGTTTTGCCAACGGCTTTCCCAAATATAGTCACAGGGTTAATCCTTTCAATAGGAAGAGTTTCGGGAGAGACAGCTCCCATTTTATTTACGGTAGCGGCTTACTTTTTGCCAAAGTTGCCATCGAGCATCTTTGACCAAGTAATGGCGCTTCCATATCACCTTTATGTTATATCAACCAGCGGCACCAACCTAGAAGCGGCACGGCCTGTGGCCTACGGAACCGCCTTGGTTTTGATAACTCTTGTTTTGATAATAAATTTCACGGCATCCTTTATACGCAGGCATTTTAGCAAAAAACTCGGCGGAGGGCATTAATATGAACATCATAGAAACAAAAGACGTCAATTTTTACTACGGTGATTTTCACGCATTGAAGGGTGTTTCTTTAGACGTTGCAAAAAACAGCGTCACTGCATTTATAGGGCCTTCCGGCTGTGGCAAATCAACCTTCTTGCGTCTTATGAACCGCATGAACGATTTAATCCCGGAAACAAGGCTTACCGGCAAATGCCTTATCAATGGAGAAGATATCTACGATAAACGCATTGACGTTGACGTTTTGCGAAAGAAGGTGGGCATGGTTTTTCAAAAGCCAAATCCATTTCCAAAAACTATTTTTGAAAACATCGCTTACGGTTTGCGGGTAAACGGAATTAAAGACAAGGCATTCATACAAAACCGTGTGGAAGAATCGCTTAAAAGCGCTGCTCTGTGGGAAGAAGTGAAAGATAAATTGAGCCGCTCGGCTTATGATTTATCCGGAGGGCAGCAGCAACGGCTTTGTATTGCCAGGGCTTTGGCGGTTAAACCGGATATTCTGCTCATGGACGAGCCGGCATCTGCGCTGGACCCAATTTCAACTTCTAAAATTGAGGAGTTGATTTTCACCTTGAAAGCCGAATATACAATAGTGATAGTAACTCATAATATGCAACAGGCAGCCAGAGTTAGCGATACTACGGGATTTTTTATGCTAGGCGAATTGATTGAATTTAGCGATACAAAAAAGATGTTCTTGAATCCAAGCAAAGAGCAAACACAAAATTACATCACAGGAAGATTTGGTTAATCTAAAAAGGAAGGTGGTTATGGACAAGACAATTAGGCACTTTGATAAAGAACTGATTTATCTCAAAAGTGAAATCAGCAGTATGTGGCAGCTTGTGCTTTCTCAGTTGCAAAAGTGCAAACAGGCTTATTTAACCGGCAATATAGAACTTGCCCGGGAAGTAGTTATACGCGAAAAAAGCGTTAACTCTTTTGAACTTGGCATAGATATAGGGTGTGAAAACTTTATAGCTTTGTTCTCGCCGGTTGCAATGGATTTGAGGTTTATAATATCTCTGATAAAAATAAGCACAACTCTGGAACGCATAGCAGATTTTGCAGATGGAATAGCAAGGCACGTTATAGATAACGATAAAATGGCACCCGATTCGATAAAAGAAGATCTAAAGGTAGAAGCTATGTTCGATGCAGTAATCTCAATGCTTTCTGATAGTTTTGTAGCACTGGAATCCGAAAACACCAAGATTGCCGGGAAAATTTTGCAAAGAGACGATGATGTGGATATACTTTACCGAGAAGGCAGGAAATACCTTGCAGATTACATTGTAAAAGACCCTGCAAAAGGCGAGTGTATTTTGGAGACTTTCTTAACATTGCGTAAAATAGAGAGAATTGGCGACCATTGCTGCAATATAGTTGAAGAAATAGTTTTCTATATTGATGCCAAGGTTTTGAAACACAGCAAAGCCAGGAAACTTCCAGAGAAAATACAGGAAAATGAAGTCGAAACCTCAGGATAAAAAAAAGCTTCTTGTAGTAGATGATGAATGCGATATTTGCGAGATACTGTCCTTCAATCTGCAAAATGAGGGATATGAGGTAGATACGGCTTTATCGTCTGAGGAGGCTATTAAAAAACTTACTCCTGACCATAGTTTAATGCTGCTGGATGTTATGATGGGGGGTATGTCTGGCTTTCGTTTTTTAGAGAAACTTCGCAAAGAAGGCAACAATATTCCCGTAATTTTCCTAACCGCCAAAGATACGGAAAACGATATGCTCACAGGCTTTTCCGTAGGCGCAGACGATTATATATCAAAGCCATTTTCCCTTAAAGAAGTCTCTGCCCGCATCAAGGCGGTGTTAAAGCGAACTGCAGAAGAAGCAGAGGCAGAGGAAAAACCAACGCTTGCCATTGACGAGTTGCAAATAGATTTTTCCTCAAAAGAGGTGAAAATAGGCGATTCAACAATTTCCCTTACCAAAACGGAATTTGAAATTCTTTGCCTGCTCGCTTCAAATCCTTCGCGGGTATATTCTAGGGAGCAAATGATAGGCATTATATGGAGAGACACCCCTTACATAACGGAACGCACGGTTGATGTTCATATAACTCGCTTGCGTAAAAAACTGGGCAACAAGGCATACTACATATCTAACCGTTCCGGTTTTGGATATAAATTCAACACTATTGAGCAATGACAAAAAATTTTCAAAGGCAATTAATTCTTGCTTTATTCATGACACTAGCTGCTTATGCTTTGCTTTTTGGCATTATAATTTTTGAGCAAGCCGGCAATAGATTTCTTTATGGTGCAATTGCAATTTTTATAATTAACTTTGTACTGATAATGTCTATACGGCGTTATTTCAATGAGTCTATCAATCAATTAAAAAATTTGTCTGATATACAAGATAGGAATTTACACAAAATCAAAGAGAATGAAAAACGCTTGGCTAGGGAAAAGGGAAAGCTTTTTATGCATTTGCAGGCATCTGCAGAGGGCATTTGTTTTTTTAACGCAGATAAAACCGTAGCTTTTTACAACGGGCTTTTTTTGCAGCATTTTAATCTTATATCTCATAATTCCGTAGCCGTAGGCAAGGAAATACTTACGGACGAATGTTTTAACGCGGCTGTTACATTCTTAAATAACAGTGCAAACGAAGATTATTTTGAAACGCATATAATAAGCCAAGGCAGGAATTTTTCTTTGCACATGAATGTGTTTGGAGATAAGAGTTTTGAAATTATTTTGGTAGATGTAACTACACGGGAAAAATCCAGACGCTTAAAGCAAGAAATGACCGGAAACATTGCTCACGAACTGCGAACTCCTGTGACCAGCATTCGCGGATTTTTGGAAATACTGCTTAACAATAATCTCCCGGAAGAAAAAAAGCATGATTATACCAAGCGTGCTTTTTTGCAAACTCAGGTTTTATCCGAATTGATTTCCGATATGAGTTTGCTAACAAAAATAGACGGCAAAGCAGATGCTTTGCAACTGGAAAATGTGAATATTTCGCAACTTATATCAAAGGTATATGCAGATATGTCTTCTGCATTAGAAGAAAAATGCATAAAATTTAGCAGCGATGTTCCGCAAGATATTATTATTTCCGGTAATCCCAGTTTGCTTTATTCCATTTTTCGCAACCTTACGGAAAATGTGTTGCGCCATGCGGGGAGCAATGTGGATATAAGCATAAAAATACAAGAGATATATGATGGCAGGGTATATTTTATCTTTGCAGATAACGGGAAAGGCATTGAAGACGAAAAGCATTTGAGCCGTTTATTTGAACGCTTTTACCGTGTGGATAAAGGGCGCACCCGTGATGCGGGCGGTTCCGGTTTGGGGCTTTCCATTGTGAAAAACGCCGTATTTTTCCACGGTGGCAAAATAAGGGTAAGGAAAGGCAAAGACAAGGGTTTGGAATTTCTCTTTTCCCTAGCTTTGGTAAAATAATTTTCTATCCTACACCTTAAACCTGTCCATAGCTACCTTTAAATGCTCTGCCATTTTGGATAAATCCGTTGCGCTAGTGCTTACTTGCGATGCTTCTTCCAAACTACTTTTTGTCACTTGGCTTATGCCCGTTACATTGTGGCTAACTTCCGTAGCGCCCTTTGCCGCTTCGCCTGCGTTGCGGCTCACATCGTTTGCACCTTTTGCCACCTCGCTAATAGCACTCGCAACTCGCCTTGCACCGATATTTGCCTGTGCAACACTATTTGCTATCTCGTTGCTCGCTTTTGTTTGCTGGTCAACATGGCCGGCTATGGCTTCTACCGATTTATTGATTTTTACTATTATATCAGAAACATCTCTGATAACATCAACCGCATCGGAGGTTTCTTGCTGAATGCCATCAATTCTGCTGGCAATATCGTTTGCATTGAGAGCACTCTGATTTGCCAATTCTTTTATTTCGCTGGCTACAACCGCAAAACCTTTGCCGGCCTCGCCTGCGCTTGCCGCTTCTATGGTAGCATTAAGAGCTAGCAAATTGGTTTTATCTGCAATTTGTTTAATAACATCGGTTACTTTGCCTATCTCTTTTGCCTTTATGCCCAATTTATTCATGGCACCCGTAGCTGCGCCGGATTTTACCGAGGCCTCTTCTGCCACATTCAATGCTTCGCCGGCATTGCTGGATATTTCACTTATACTTGCGCTCATTTGTTCAACAGCAGCGGCTATTGTGTTCATATTTGTGCTCATTTCCTCTGCCGCTCCGGCTACCTCGTTTGCATTTACAGATGCCTCTTCTGCACCGCTTGCCATTGCAGTTATATTCACAGCCATTTGCTCTGTTGTGCTTGCAACATTCGTGCTTTGAGCAACAGTTTCTTCAGAGCCGGTTGCGAGTTGCTTGCTCACCACAGACAATTCTTCAGAAACGGAAGCTAAAGCGCTTACGGTCTTTTTAACCTCGCCTATAGGCTTTCTGAGCGTTGTCATCAATGCGTTGAAATAGCGTGCCAAATCCCCAACCTCGTCTTTGGATTGAACTTGAATGGTTTGGGTTAGGTCTCCATCGCCTTCGGAAATATCTTTTAAGCTATGTGCTACTCTTACAATAGGTGAAATTACACGGCTAAGGACAATCATAATAATTATAGCAGACACAATTAAAGCAGACGCCGCAATGAGAATTGTGTACCGAGTTATAGCACGCACAGGAGCCAAAATAATGTTTTCTGTCATAACTATCATTACAGACCAAGTTTCATTGGAATTGCCTACGTGAAAAGGAAGAATAACAAGCTCAACGTTTGATTTTAGCACCGGAGAATAGGTATAGAGGGAATATTCACGCCCCTCCTTTACGGCAGCATTTGCCGCATCAATATATTTGCCAAATATTGTTTCTGCTTCTATAAGTCTTTTGCCAACCCTATCCGGCACTTTGTGCCCCATGATAACTCCATCGCTGGAAAAAATAGTTAGAGCAGAAATTTTTTGGTTGTCTGCCAGAGTTTTTTGAACCGTGGATTGCATAACAGACATATCTAAAAGAAAACCTATGCCACCCACTGTTTCGTTAGTGCGGGGGTTAATTATGGGAACCATTATTCTTATCAATAATAAATCTTTTCCGTTCACTTTTCTAATAAAGGGATGCTCCACCCTATCTTTTTTTGAATCGGAACCATTGAAATAAGCCATTGAAGCATTTACATCTTGGGTAGCGCGGACGGTAAGCTCTCCGTTTTCTCTAGTATAGGTAACAGCATACTGCCCGGTAGGGGTAGAGCCAACTCTATCTATGTATTTGGCATCCATGCCGTCAATGGCGTTGGGTTTCCAAACAGAGTATAATTGATATATAGAGGGATTGGCGATTATTACTCCCTTCATAATATCGTCAAAGCGGTCTCGCCTGGCATCTGCAGGTATGCTTTCATATTTATCCATTATGTCTGCGAGGGTGCGCAACACATTCAAACGCCCGTTTTCCCGCTCTTTCCAATAAGTGACCTGCTCTTCGGCCAAATACCTAATGCCCTGAACGCTGAGATCACGGCTTATGTCAGACATTTCGTGAATTAACAGCACAGAAATCCCAGCCAGCACAACCAACATGATGGCAATTATCAATACCCCCAATTTAAACTTAAGTTTCATATTAAATCTCCTTAAACTACTAATATAATCTTTTTTTTGCAAAATTGTTACATTTTTTGTTTCATTTTAGTAATTATTTATTAGATTATATGACAAATAACCAAAAAAAGAGGTTTTATGAAAAAATTTCTGGCAGTTGCCTTTGTTTGCGCAATATCCGCCTTTGCAGATTGGCATCAATTTCCGGTAATCAAAGAAGGCATGGGTGAGGCAAAAATGGCCGTTTACCAATCTCGCAAAGGAAATGTGGGGCAGGGAGCAGGTGTGGACTATTTTAGGCTGCGTTACAGCCCAATTGCAAATTTGGAATTGCTATCCGAGGCATCCCTGAGGCCGGGTGCCAACAACACTCCGGGTGCCAACCATACTCTGGGAGCACGTTATCAAATTCTCCCTATTTTAAGCGCAGGCGTGAATGTTGGAGTTCCTATTCCAAAAACAAACTGGAACTTTACCCCGCACATCCAATTTTCAACACCCATTACAAGTTTTCTCACTTGGGGTAATTTTGCCAGATTGACCATCAACACCGAAGATGCCTATGACTATACAAGAGGCATGGACCTTAGAGCAGGTACCGAATTGGATTTTAAAGTTGGCCAGAAGAGCATACTTTGGGCAGGCTGTGATGTCACGAGAGGTATTAGCGATTCCGATGACAATGGCACAAAAATAAACCCAACCGGAACAAGGTTGAGCAATAGTCAACCGGAAAACAGAGGCCTTGGCATATATCCTGCCTTTGGGTACTTGATAGTTTTTGGAAATATGTCTTTGGGAACCCTTGCAGTCTTAGGCTTTGGCAACAATACTGGCAATAATCCCTTTAACACCACTGTTGGAGCAAGTGCCTCGGTTAGGTTCTAATCATCTAAAGTCCATTCAATACCGTATGCAAATCTTATGCCCGGAGGTGCATAACCAACTTCCGGTTCCATTAAGCTATGGTTCATATTCTCAATCTTTGCGTAGAGGATAAAGCTCTGTATTTGCATAGCGCTTTTGAAATTAAGTGCAAGATATTTTTTTAATTGAACCGGAACAGCAAGCGTATCTTTTATGCCGTAATCCCACCTATTGCCAAACCAATCTGCGTCAAATTGCACAGAAACTTTTAAACGATCTTCTACAAAGCGGTTGCTCCAATAAATTGCGCCTTTGTAATAGCGAGAAGGAACATTTATCATTCTTGTTGACAAAATACTTTTCCCTTGCTCGGCATAAAAACGCCAATTCCCAAGCTCAAAGCCAAGCCGCCAAAAAAGCTCGTTATTAGTCTTCAATAATTCATGGTTTTCCCACATAAACGCAGAATCTATCGGCAATGGATCTATACCCACGCCTTCTAATCTTGGAATAGCCCAGTGCGGCAAAATGGCATTCTTTACTTCCTCATAGCGGAACCCTGCGGAGTAAAAGAAATAATTGTTTAATTTATATGTAAAACCGGTTTCCCATCTTCGCCTTTTTTCCGCTTCCAGCTCCTCATTTGGATAGGTTATCCTGCCAACCCTAGAAATATGAGTTTCTTGCATATCCGGGAAACGAGTGTCTTTTTGATAATCAAAGCTCCACTGCAAACGCCAAGGCAAAAACATGGTAAAGCCCAAATGGAGCGCTGGAGCAAAGTCCACGGAATTCAAAGCCGAGGCATTTCTCTGTACGCCAGCCTGCCCCCTAAACGCAATTCTCCACAAAGTATCGTTTATACCCAGAAAAACCAACTGCCTATCTTGATACAACGGCATGTTGTCTTTGTTTCTCAAATACTCGTAGCGAACATTTATATAAGGGTTCAAAAAACTTTTATGCGAGAGCTTGCCCTCCCCACTTTGTGCAGTGTATTTTTCCAAAAATTCTTGGTTTGCTAAACGATGGGATAAATTTATTTCCCAACCTGGCAAAAATCTGTAATTCCAAAGCATCCTGTAAAAATTTGCACTACCTTCAACTTTATACGGTTCTCGCGGAAATTCTATCACTGTACCCGTGCTGCTTCTTGTAAATAAATTCCTTGTAGCATCATCGTTGTCTAAAAATAAAAAACTCGTTTGCACCGTTAGGCTTGAATTTGGGAAAAGCCAAGTAATTGCAGGAACAAGATGAATGGAATTATAAGCCAGATTTCTGCCCGTAAAGGGAACCCTGCTGGAATCTCTTTTCATTGTACCTGTGAAAAACTGCGGAATAATCTCTTGATAAACAAAATAATCGCTTTCAGGAACCGCATGAGAGGCTAAACCCAAGGTAAAAATCACCGAGTCCAAAAGCTGCCTATTAAAGTTCAAAGTAAGAGCATTGCCATCCAAACCGTAGCGTTCCCATAAGAGTTTGGTAATCGGGGTGTCTATGGGGTTGTAATTTTCTTTGAAAACCAGATTTCCATTGCTCGCATTCAAAGACAATCCGTAGCGTTCGTAAACGGGCTGCGGGGCATAAAGCCCAGAAAACCCTAGAGGCAACCTTTTTGCAGGCTCAGAAAAGCCCATGAGATCTGCTCCAGCATCTGGCAAACCAAGAATGGAAATCCCATTTACCCAGTAAGCCCTGCCGCCTTCCATGTCAAATTCCTTTGACAGTACCCCCTGCTCTGAGCGGGCATAGCGGGAAATTGATGTTTCTACGCCATGAACGTATAGGGCAAGGATAAAAATTGAAAGCACAGAGCTTTTGCAAAACATAAGCCTAAAATAAAAATTTCTAAATTGTGTCATTATGGTTTTCACTGTGTTCACGGTTATCGCAATTATTTTTGTGCTTGGTTACATAGCCATAGCGTTGGAGCACCCTATAAAAACAAATAAGGCGGCATCTTCGTTGCTTTTGGGAACAGCGCTTTGGCTTATATGGTTTAAATATCAGGAATTTCTCTATGGGGCAGAGGGGCTTAAAAAAGCCAGTGCAGAATTACTGCATAATTTTGAAGAATTGCAAATCCTCTTTTTTTTGATAGGCGCAATGGCAATAGCATCTATTATAGACAAAAATGACGGATTTTCGGTAATAACTTCCCGAATAAAAACCAATAATACTCAAGTTTTAATGTGGATACTCTCATGGATAGCTTTTATTTTTTCTTCATTTTTGGGTAATTTAACGGCAACAATAATTACTTTAACCTTGGCTCACAAATTTGTTAGCGATCCAGAAAAAAGGCTTTATTTTGCAGGCATGATAGTTATAGCAGCAAATGCCGGTGGCGCATGGAGCCCCATTGGTGATGTAACCACCACAATGCTCTGGATTGGCGGGCAAATTTCTGCGTTAAGCATAATTAAAACCGTGCTATTGCCAAGCCTTATTTGCCTCACCGTGCCTCTTATTGTTTTGAACTTTTTTGTTAAAGGCACTTCCGAGCCTCCTATTGAAACTCTAGAAACACCCAAATACGAAAGAAACATAATATTCATAGTAGGAGTTGGCGGTCTTTTAACAGTACCCGTAATCAGAACCATTTTCCATGTTCCGCCGTATATAGCCGTATTCTTTGCTTTAGGCATTTTGTGGACTGTTGTTGAGTTTTTGAGCCGCAAATACGGCCGCGATGTTCCAAAACGCTTAAATCTTTTTTATGCTCTCAGAAAAATTGATATGGCAACCATCTTGTTTTTTGCCGGCATTTTGCTTGCGGTTGGGGTTTTAGGCTCAACCGGCCAGCTTGCGGCATTTGCCACAGTGCTTGAAGAGAAAATTAGCAGTGATACCAGAATAATAGTTTACCTTATTGGCATTTTCTCGGCAATAGTTGATAACGTGCCTTTGGTAGCGGCTACAATGAAAATGTACAGTTTGGAAATCTTCCATCAAGACCATTTGATGTGGGAATTTATAGCCTACTGTGCAGGCACGGGTGGAAGCCTGCTGATAATAGGCTCTGCTGCTGGCGTTGCGGCTATGGGCATAGACAAAAACCTCACTTTTGGCTGGTTTTTCAAGAAAATATGCCCCTTGGCCGCTTTAGGGTACACTGCAGGAGCACTGGCTTATTTGCTTATAAGGGGGGCTTTGTTCTAAAAAAGTCACCTTTTTGCAAAAAAAAATGTATATTTACTAAAAACGGAGTTTTTTTATGCTTAATCGTTTAAATTTATTGCTTTGCGCATGTGCACTTATATTCCTAGCCGCTTGCGGAGGCTCAAAAACCGGCGGCGGTTCAAGGTCATCTTCTTACGACGGAGACGACGATTCTCCCTACAATGCTCCTGCCCCAAAACCCAACGAGCTTAAAGAGGCAAAAGAAGAAGCCGTAGGCTTAACAGAGGAAAACCACAAGATGGCAAGGGAGATTTTTGAGCTAAAAAACAAGCTCGGCTTGCCAACAGACGAATAATCGCTAAAGTTTTTTAAATTTATGCCGATATACGTTAAAAAAGGAGATCTCTTATGGCTATAAGTTTACCTGGTTTGAGTGGCAATTCGCCCATAAGCGCAGATTTGATGTATCAATTCTACGATAATAAGGCCATAACCCCGCAAATTCGCGAAGCCTTGCAAAAAAGGCAAGAAGCTGCAAAGAATGACTCAGATGAGCCAGGTGGTTCCACCGCCTCAAGTTCTGCCCAAAAATTTGGCCCTGCTGCTCGTGTAGATATAACCGACCAAATTATCCGCATGAACATTGCCGATAAATCTACCAAACCTAAAAAAGAAGAGGCAAAACCCGCAGAAGAAACTACCGCAACTGCGGCAAAGAAAAAGCCCTCCAGGTTTGATGTTCTTGAATATGTAAAAAAGAACGTTGCAGAGCGGGAAGCTAGTGCAAGGGCAGAAAAAGACAAGCAGTTGCAAGAAATATCAGACAAAATTGCGGCAGACGAAGCTGCAAAGAATAATCCGCCTGCGGAAGAAGAACCGGCCACGTAATAATGCGTGGAATATTTTTTCTAGCCCTCCTCGTCTCATTCTTATATGCAGACGAATGGGTTAAAAAATACGCTTTTGCGGCAGGTTTGGATTTTGCCATTACCAGAGGGGACCTTGACGGGCTTTCAAGCATAAATTCCGGCGAAAAATCAATTCCGGAAAGCGTTGTTTTACCGGAAGTTCCCTTTTTTTTAGTTTATGCCTTTGACGCACGTGCCCTTGCGAATGCTTCTTCTGTAGCATTGAATTTTGGGATTGGCTTCCCGGAATACAAGCACCGGGAGCAAAGCGGCGATGCGAGATATTTTAGGCTTGGTTTTGAGTATCAATACCATTTTCTATGGCCGGAGCCTTTTAGAATAGGGCTTGGGCTTGGCTATGAATTTTCTTCAATGAGATTTCCAAAAGCATCCGTTGGTGAAGATGGCAAGTGGAGCTATGCGAATTTCTCGGGCAACGGACCGCACGCGGTTATTTCTGCGGAATATTATTTCACAGAAAATTTAGCCTTGGAAGGAGCGATTCGCTACCGTTTGCTAGGTTTGAACAACGTAGCTACAGACTTGAATAATGTATCCAGATTGAGCGATACCGTTTGGCAAGGCATGGGAGAACTTGGCTTAAGAGCAATGTTTGTGTTTTGAGATTTCTATATTACGCACCTCAGTATGGCTAATATGTTGCTTGCGGCAGGAATGCAGGTTTACCGCCTCTTTATCAAAGCGGTAAACAGAGATTTCATGTTCTATTTACTTTGATGGATTTTCGCGCAAATATGGATAACCACTGTTCATTGGACCATTTATATCCCAAATTTTAGCAAAATCCCAATCAACGAAAGTCTCTTTTTTCTTCATTTCTGTTGTGGTTTTGCCTACACATTCACCTTTGCCATCATGCCTCATACCTATGCCACTGTTCTGCCCGCTTGTTTCCTTGTTGTAATGACAATTGCCTATTGTACCATTGGTATGCCATCCAATAAATCCACCGATACGGTCTTTTGTCCCTTCCGTCTTGCCAATGGAATAACTATTGTTTATCACACCACCATTTTGTCCTGCAAATCCACCGACTTGATCGCTTGTTCCAGTTACTGCACTAGTAGAATAACTATTGCTTATTGCACCAACATTAAACCCAGCAAATCCGCCCATAACACTTTTCCCTTCTACTGTACCAGTAGAATAACTATTATTTATTACACTACCACTATTATTATCTCCAACAAACCCGCCTAGTAGACTTTCTCCTATAACTTTACCAATGGAATGACTACTATTTACAGTCCCATAGTTACCTCCTACAAATCCTCCTATACGTGCTTTACCCTTCACATCACCAATGGAATAGCTGTTGCTTATTGCACTATTGTTGCTGTTACTACCAGCAAGCCCACCGACATCGCTTGTTCCCTCAACATTGCAAGCGGAATAACTATTGATTATATTACCACCATCTGCATTAGAATTCTCAATTTTCCAGTTCATTCCTACAAGCCCACCGACAGAGTTATTTGCTCCTGTCACCGTGCAAGCGGAATAACTATTGATTACTATGCCGTGGTTGCTTCCAAGAAGCCCACCGATAGAACGTTCTCCTGTCACTGTGCCAACGAAATAGCTATTGCTTATAATATTTTTGATAGCCCCAGCAATACCACCAACCTGAACTCCTGCCTTAATATACGAAGCTACTACACCAAGGTCTTTTATTGTTCCTTTAGAATCCACATATCCGAACAAACCAAAACCTTGGTCATCGCTTGTAGAATTTATATAAACACCACTAATTACAAAATTTTTGCCGTCAAAAGTCCCGTTGAATTGCTTAATGTTTGTCCCTATTTTTGTCCACTTGTTAACAGGAGCACTGTTCGCCCAATTTTTCCAGCTCGCTGTGTCGTTAAGCATGATATCCGCTCCGAGCTTAATGGTTTTGCCCATAAAATTATTTCCGCCATTCACCAATGCAGCAAGCCCAGCCAACTGTTCAGCAGTACAAATGGTAAATTCGTCTTTGTTATTGATGTACCATGTGGTATCTGCCGTACCATTCCAAATAGAAGAACAAGAGCAATCATCGCAGGGATGAAAAACACGCAAATGCATATATCCACTGTTTATGGCAATACTTATATTCCAAATATTGACAAAATCCCAACCAACGAAAGTTGCTTTTAGTTTCATCTCTGCTGTGGTTTTCCCCTCACCTTTGCCAGTATCACTTTGTCTACTTGTTTCCTTGTTATAATAACAAAAGGTTATATTGCCTCTGTCAATTCCCGCAAACCCACCGGTAAAGCTAACACCTGCCACTATGCCTATGGAATAGCTATAGCTTATAGTTCCGAGATTCCATCCTATAAACCCACCGACATAGTGTTCTCCCACTACAGTACCAGTCGAGTAGCTGTTGTTTATAATACCGTCGTTGCTGTTTTGCCCCACGAATCCACCGATATTCTTTATTCCCGTAACTGTCATTTCAGAGTAGCTAACGTTTATCTTACCACCACCATTGAATCCTGCAAGTCCACCGATATTTTCATTTCCTTTAACCGTACCTATAGAATAACTGTTATCTATCATGCTGCCGCCATTGTTATCCCCTACCAATCCACCGACATTCCCTAATCCTGTCACTGTACCTGAGAAATAGCTACTGACTATAATACCCCAATTGCCTCCTACAAGCCCACCAACATCGTTACCAGTTCCTATCACCACACTAATGGAATAGCTACTTATAATGCTACTGACCAAGATGCTGCTATTGCTTGCTAGGCTGCTAGCATTATACCCTACTAATCCACCGACATAGCGTTCTCCTGTCACCGTAACAGTGGAGTAACTGAAACTTATGGTACCACCGCTAGTATTCTTACCCACTAACCCGCCAACGTATTCTATTCCTGCCACTGTACCGTAGAAATAGCTATTGATTATGGTGCCGTTGTTATATCCTACAAGCCCACCAACTTGAGTTTTACCTTTAATGTATGAAGCAGTAATTCCAAGATTTTTTATTGTCCCGTTTGAGCTTACATAGCCGAACAAGCCTAAACTCTGCTCATAACTTGCGGAGTTTATATAAACGCCGCTAATTACAAAACCGCCACCATCAAAAGTTCCGCTGAACGGTTTAGCACTTGTTCCTATACTCGTCCACACGTTAACGGGTGCACTGCTTGCCCAACTTTGCCAATTTATCGTGCTATTGAGCTTAATGTCCACACCGAGTTTAACGGTTTTGCCCATAAAATTATTTCCGCCATTCACCAATACAGCAAACCCAGCAAAAGCCTCTGCCGTAGTTATAGTAAATTCGCTTTGCGAAGCATTGTACCAAGAGGTATCAGCCTTGCCGCCCCAAACGGAGCGATTACAATCGCTTACTATATTTCTCATGCCATCATCTATAGGAGGGTGATGAATGCATGAAAGAAAAGATACGCACAGAACCAAAACTGAAAAGAGAGAGGCTTTTTTCATAAAAACTCCTTGTTGATAATTTAAAAAGAATATAGAAAAATCCACTGTTGTTTAGGCTTGTCAAGACTTATGTAACGTTGTCGCCGCCAAAAAATGTAATTCAGATATAAGATCGGCAATGGGAAGGTCTCCATACTAAGCTCGGAAGCAGTTGCCTGGTAAAAATAATCTCTGTTTATTGCTGGCAAGCTCTTGTTTTTTGCCGAATAACGGTACATTTACTATATTTATGTGGTATAATGGTATTTTTACCTTAAATCAGAGGAATGAGAAGTATGACTTGTATGGAACTTAAAGTTCCGAAACATATTGGCAAGCATGGTAGCTATGTGCCTGAGGATATCAAATGCTCGAATTAAGAAACATACACAAATCCTTTGGCGATACTTGCATTTTGAATGGATATGGTATTAATTTGGAAGAAGGCTTTGTATATGTACTCAAAGGAGGACAATGTTCGATTTTGAAATAGCCCGTTATCTATACAGAGTGTTTTTTCTGTATGAGAAAATTCATAACAGTCCATACAAAGCTCGTGCCTATTTCAAGGCAGCAATGGCTGTCGATGGTTATTCAAATGATATTGAAACCCTATACTTAGAAGGTAAATTGCGTTCTCTACCATCTATCGGTGTAAGCATCGAAAAAAACATATGTGAAATCATCGAAAGTAAGAACTTATCCTTGATTAATGACTTATTAAAAGAGATTCCAGATTCAATATTTGATCTCTATGAATATGCAAACATTAGTGATAAATTACTAAAAAAACTTATAAACAGTAGAATATTTAATTTTGAGAACATTTCGGATATGCTTAGATGCTACGACCCATGCTTGTCACAATCGGAAACGGAAACCTTACGTATTGCACTTAAAATGTATGAAACTCGCCGTTTTCAATATGCACATGTTTATGAATTGGCAAATGAATTGATTCTGCTCATGCAAAGTACCGCCTTAGTGAACAATATCAGTTTGTCAGATGACCTCTATTTAAAAAAAGATACTTTGCAAATAGGAGATATTATTTGTACACTTGCTGTTGATTTCAATGTATTTCTAAATCATGTGCAGAATCTCTTAACCTTTACATTTATTTCATCAACTGAAAATAGTGTGTTTCTTGAAAGATTTGGAATACATTTTAAAGTACACGTATTGACCAAGGAAGAGTTCTATACAAAAATAAAAACATTGAATATTCAGAAAAATAAAAATATTTTTTTTCCTAAAACAAATTTGCATTTATACGGCGATTTACATCTTCATACAGACTGGAGCGATGGATTGCATTCTATAGAACAGATGCGTGATATGGCGTTTAAATTGGGTTATAGCTATATAGCCATTACCGATCATTCACAATCACTTAAACCTTCAGGGATGTCTGAACTCGATACCCTTACGCAAATCGAGAAAATTCGGAAAATCAATAAGAATAGTCCTATACCTATTCTATCTGGCATAGAAGTAGACATATTGGCAGATGGGACATTAGACCTGCCCGACAATATTCTTAAAGAGTTTGATATTGTAATTGCTTCTGTGCACTCACATTTAAATCAGTCGCATATTTTGATGGGTAGGATATCGGAAGCATTAGGTAACAAATATGTTAATGTTCTTGCTCATCCTTTCGGTAGATTACTTGGCCGCCCTGGTAAACCAACTGTTGGTCGTGAAGAAATGCAATTAAATTTTGATTACCTATTGCAACTTTGCAAAGATAACAATGTTGCATTGGAGATTAATTGTTTCCCTGAGAGATTCGACCTATCTTTGGACAGGGCTATAAAGGCTATAGCAAGTGGGGTGAAAATATCTATAGGCACAGATTCTCATTCTATGTATCATATGAGCTGTATTAAATATGCAAGAGAAGCACTTGAGTATGCTGGTATTCCAAAAAAAGCTGTTTTGAATTGCCAACCATTAGATAAGCTAATTGAAACTCTAAATGCAAAGCGAAGTTTTGATAAAATCGATGCCGTTAGCATATTTGAAAGGAAATTTAAAAATTTCAGACATTATTTTGCCGATAATAATGGAATCATTACAGGTTCCGTTAAAGCAGTGGGGATTGATTTGACAGGTAGCGAAAAAAAAGCGAGCGGATTTGCTGTATTATCGGGAACCATAGCAGAAACTGTTGCTATTTTCACAGATGATGAAATGGTTGAGCGTATTTCTGAAATTAAACCTGCAATAATTTCGATAGATTCTCCACTTTCACTTCCTGAAGGGCGGTGTTGTTCCGATAAAAATTGTGAATGTTCTAAATTTGGTATTATGCGATATTGCGAACTTTTATTAAGGCATTTTGGAATAGGCGTTTACCCCTGTTTGATTGATTCAATGGTGAATCTTACCGCAAGAGGAATGAATCTCACAGCTAGGCTTCGTTCCATTGGGTACAATGTTATAGAAAGTTACCCCGGAGTTGCACAGGATTTGCTTCATATACCTAGAAAGCGCAAAGGTCTGGAATTCCTTTTAAACGGAATGAAGAACTTTGGGATTGAAGGTATACGTAAAGATATTACACATGACGAAGCCGACGCAATTACCTCAGCCATTGTTGGTTACTTTTATCTGAGCAATAAATATGTCGGTATGGGAAATGAAGAAGAGGGGTATTTAATTGTTCCCAAACTTGAAACAAACTTGTACGGAAAAGGGCTTGTACTTGGACTGGTCGGACAAATTGCGGCAGGCAAAACTACTGTTGCTGAGTACCTGCATTTTAAATATGGATTTACATCTATGCGTTTCAGTAAGATCATAGAAGAAAAATATAAAGTCTGTGGGCGTGAAGCTTTACAAAGAGTCGGAGAAGAAATAGCAAAGGATCCTTCTAAGCAAAAGGAGCTTTCTGATATTATGATAAGCAGAATAAAAGAAAAAGAAACCTGTGTCATTGATGGTCTTCGCCAAATTATTGATTATAAGAATCTTTCATCATTGCTTAGAGATAGATTCGTTTTAGTTTATATTGATGCATCATTTAATGTCCGCGAAAATCGTTACCGTAAACTTGAACCAAGCGTATCGGCGGAAAAGTTCAAGGAAATAGATTCGCGTCCCGTGGAGATGTCCATTGCCAAAATCATTAGTTTGCATAACCATAGGATAAACAATAACAAAGGATATAAAGAGTTAATACATAAGATGGATTCACTCTTGTTAAAGCTCAATATTAAAATGGAGGAAAGCGCATGTCAGTATCTGTCGTCGTAGGTGGACAATTTGGTTCCGAGGGGAAAGGGAAGGTATCATATTACTTTGCCCAAAAATTAAAGGCTACCGCTGTAGTTAGGGTTGGAGGTACAAACTCTGGTCATACTGTTATCAGTAAGGATGGGGTGGAATATATTTTTCGCATACTTCCAACCGCTGCTATAGACCCCGGAATAACGTGCATTTTGCCGAGTGGCTCGTATATAGACACAAAAATACTCCTTTCAGAAATAAAGGTATCTGGGATTTTACCGGAAAACCTCAAAATTGACTCACACGCAGTAATAATAGATCAATCAATGATCAATGAAGAAAGTCAATCTAATCTACGCGAAAAAATCGGTTCAACATTAAGTGGCACTGGTGCTGCTGTTATTAGACGCTTACGCCGTATAGATGGGCTTACTTTCGCAAAAGACTGTAACGCATTATCACCCTACATTACGGATACAAAGACACTGATGCGTGGTTTTCTTAATGACAAAAAACATATTATAATCGAGGGAACACAAGGGTTTGGATTATCTCCTATAAATTCCATATATCACCCGTACTGCACAAGTAGGGATACAACAGCTGCCGGATTCTTGATGGAAGCAGGTCTTAGTCCGTTTGATGTTGAAAATGTTATAATGGTAATAAGGGCACATCCAATACGGGTTGGCGGTAAATCTGGTACGCTACCCAATGAAACCGACTGGGAAAGCATAAAGAAATCGTCAGGTTCTACGATTAATCTAACCGAATATACCTCTGCGACAAATCGAATACGTAGGGTAGCTGAATTTGATGCTGAAGTTGTTAAAGCTGCCGTTCAAGTTAACAAACCGAACATAATAGTTTTGAATCATGTGGACTATATAGATTATAGCTGTCATAATTCAGATAGGATGCCAATGCCTACCACTGTAGAGGATTTTGTTAAAGAGATTTCAGCTAAAATAGATAATGGCATAGATTATATAGGTACGGGAAAAACTACTATAATACCGACACGGAGGTAATAAATATGCCTGATGTTAAGTTCACTAAAGAAGATTATGAAAAATTGATAGCAATCCCAGCTAATGCATATCTGTTAAAATCGGAAGAGGAAAAATATAATTATTTTAAGAAGCATGATCCTTTTCCATCAATTCCAGATGCATTACTTAATTCTATTGATATAGTGAAGTATGTGCTTACAATAGGAATGATACAACCCTTCGATCCAGAAAGTCTTGATGGTGCTACGTATACGTGTAATTTTTCGGGTAAATACATCTGCGACGATAACGGTAAACTTAAAGAAGGGACTGGAGAACTTACTTTACCTCCTAATTCTATAGCTTTCTTGGAAATGGAACCTATATTTCGGATACCAGAGTATTTGATATTAAGATTCAATTTGAAAGTAAAGCATGTTTACAAAGGTCTATTACTTGGTACGGGGCCTATCATTGACCCTGGGTATCAAGGAAAGTTACATATTCCTCTACATAATCTTACGTCAAATGAATATATTATAAAAAAAGGGGCACAAATTATAAGCATTGAATTTACAAAACTTAGTTGTTATGAACAACGTAGTTTTAACAATATTAATGCCTTGCAAAATATTGGTAGTTCTCTCGACTTTTCAACTGTCCCATATGTTTTTAGAGTATTTGAACCCCGTGATGTCATGAAATACATTTTAAAGGCTTTGACTGGAGACCATCTTTTTAGAAAGTCAAACTCCGATAAAAAATCTGATTTATTGAGTGTGGGTAGTTCTATACCCGAAACCATAAAACAAGCTGAAAAAAACGCTAAAAAAGCAGCAACAGCTCTGAATAAAATCAAATGGGTTATCACAATAGCTGGTATTATTTCTGTTATTGCTATCATCATCGCTGCTGTATCATCAGTATCAGCAATATATAATCTTATAAATGGTGTTAATACTAGAATTGACAAGATAATCTCTGAAAATGCCTCATTAAATAATAAGTATGATGAATTAACACAAGAGAATAAGAATTTAAAAGACATGATCCTTGATCTTCATTCTATACCTAACAACATACAACAAATCAATAAAGATAAAAATACAACTTCTAAACAATCTGGAGGAAAGAATAAATGAAATACATTTGCGTAGAAGGATGCATTGGAATCGGAAAGACGACTATTGCAACGCAACTAGCCAATTCCATCAATGGTGCTACTGTATTACTTGAGGATTTCAACAATCACCCGTTCCTTAATGACTTTTATTCAGATTTTAAATACACCTTTGAAACGGAACTTAATTTTCTACTCATTCATTATCATCAATTACTAAAGATTATGGGTGAAAATCATCAATTACTCATAAGCGATTATTTTTTCGATAAGGATAAATTATTTGCTGATGCAAATATATTGTCCGAAAAGGAAATCCATATTTTCATGCAACTTTATAATTATTTACGCAGTCGTCTTGTGCAACCAGATATTATTATCTGTTTGTCTGGCGCAAGTGAAATGATATATGAGCGAATATTAAAACGAAGTAGAGAAGCTGAAAAAAATATTTCCTATGATTACATTAATAAAATTAATAAGTATTATGAGGTATTTTTTTCGGAATTGAAAAAAGATTACTATACTATTGACATTGACATGAATAAAAATGATTTCATAAAAGAACCAACT
>LIUI01000043.1:1098-4762 GCA_001462235.1 Fibrobacteria bacterium GUT307 | reverse complement strand
ACACTCCCTGAAATACTTCTCATCAGCATATTTCCCGCAAGCCTCGGCAAAAAAGTTCGCATTCTGCTCAAACACAGCTTTCGCCAGCTTGGAGAGGAATATATTGCCCTTGAGGAAAACCTTCTCGCCCCTGTCTTCCAGAATTCTGGCGTATATCTTTACTAGGCCTTCGGAAAAAGCCAAATCATCATCCACGCAGTGCTTGGTTGTAATCCTCGTGTAGTTAAATGTCTGTTTCTTCGGTTTTTCTGATGCTACTTCGCATTCCGCCGCCTCGTTTTTTGTTTCAGCGAACGTGAACTGCGGATCCAGCACAAAATCTGGCGGTATTTTGGGACCTAGATATTGGGGAACAAGGTTTGCCCATAACCACGGAGGGAGGCTCTCCTTTGTAAGCAACTTTGATAGCTCTTCCCTCGTGGTCCATGGAGAGATATCTATATTAAGCCACTTGGATAATTCCTCTATGATAAAAAACTCCCCTCTGTTAAGCATCCTGTTGTTAATATAGTAAACTGTTTATAGGGTGGTGGCGGGGTAGCCAAATTTCTACATTCCCTCCATGCTGGATATTAGAAAAATTCGCGAGAACCCGGAGTTTTACCGTGTGGAGACTAAAAAAAAGAATTCAAGCGTGAGCATTGATGAGGTTCTGGAACTTGATGACAAAAGACGGGAGTTGATTGCCGAAACTGAGAAATTAAAAGCACAGCGCAACGCTGCATCAAAAAAAATCGGTGAGCTCAAAAAGGCTGGGCAAAATGCAGACTCTGCTGTTGAAGAAATGCGGGTAGTTGGGGATAAAATTTCCGAACTTGACGGCAAAATACGTTTGATAGACGATGAGCAAACCGATAAATTGCTCCAAATTCCAAATATAGCGCATTCCACAACGCCAGAAGGCAGCAGCAGCGAAGACAATGTGATTGTTCGCACTTGGGGCAGTGAACGGAACTTGGATTTTGCCGCCCTTGACCACAAAGCTTTGGGTGAAAAGTTGGGTATTTTTGATTTTGAGCGTGGTGCAAAAATAAGCGGCAGCGGTTTTCCTGTTTACAGAGGTTTGGGTGCACGGCTTGAACGGGCTTTGCTACAGTGGTTTTTGGATTGCCATCGTGAGCGATTTGGCTTTGAAGAGGTTATTCCGCCCTACCTTGTTACCCGTAAATCTATGACAGGCACGGGACAACTCCCAAAATTTGAAGAAGATATGTATGCTTGCGACAAAAACGATGATTTATTCCTGATTCCAACGGCAGAAGTTCCTGTTACAAATCTCTACGCAGACGAAATTATCCCGGAAAGCAATTTGCCCTTAAAATTGTGTGCATATTCGGCGTGTTTTCGCAGGGAAGCCGGGAGTTATGGCAAGGATACCAGGGGTTTATTGCGCTTGCACCAGTTTAACAAGGTGGAAATGGTTTATTTTGCACACCCGGAAAAGAGCTACGAAAGCCACGAGGAATTAGTAGGTTTTGCAGAAAAACTTTTGCAGGAACTAGGTTTGCAACATAGGGTAATTGCGCTTTGCAAAGGGGATTTGGGCTTTGGTGCCGCAAAATGCTACGATTTGGAGGTATTTGCTCCCGTTGAAAAGAAATGGCTTGAAGTAAGCTCGGTTTCCAATTATGAGGATTATCAGGCACGTCGGGCAAATATTCGCACAAAAATAAACGGCAAAAACACCTTTGTGCACACCCTTAACGGTTCCGGCCTTGCCACCCCAAGAGTTATGGTTGCCCTTTGCGATCAATATCAGCAAGCAGACGGTTCGCTCATTATTCCGGAGGTGTTGAGAGGGTATATGGGTGGAATAGAGAGAGTGAAATAAGCACTCACTTCCCCACCACAACATCTTACTGTCAAATCAATCAATTTCTTCGCAGCATCAACCACAAAAGAAGCTGAAGTATTCTTATTGCCTTGAACAACATAAAAGCAACTTGACGCACTTCCAGCCTGCACAAAACCTCATTTCCTCATAAAAACCACCAAAACTACTGCCGCCACAAACGACAAACCAGCACCGAAAACAAATGGCACAGTGGCACCGAATGAATTCCAAAGCAAACCGGCAATCACGCTTGCCGGCAGCAACGCTACTCCGGCTATGGTGGAATGCAAACCAAGCATAGTTCCCTTTAATTCTTGTGGGGACACTTCTGCCACAAAAGCCCGCTCCACGCCTGTAATCATTGCCGTGTATATGCCATAAAGAACAAATACCGCTATAATTGCCGTTGGGGTGTCGGCAAAGGCAAAGCCGAGGTAGCACAGAGCGAATGCCATGTAACCCGGAACTAGCAGGTTTTTGCGCCCTACCCTGTCTGAGAGTTTTCCGAGCGGCATAGATAAAATTGAGGCAACTATGGTGTAAACAAAGTACAATAAAATTACATTGACATCATCAAAGCCCACCGATTTTGCCCTTAGCAAAAGGAAAGCATTGGATGAATTTCCCAAAGTGAAAATGAAAACCACCAGCAAATAAAGTTTCAGTTGACTATCCACCTTGCCGATATTCTTCCAAAACGGCTCGCGGTTTTTTGCCTGCACTGCCTCCTTCTTTTGTTTGACAAAAAAGAACATGCAGAGGCCCAAAACCGCAGGGATTATCGAAAGAGCGAATAAATTTTTATAGTCATAATCTCCGCTGAAAGAACGGATGATAAAATAAGTTATCAATATGCCAACCGCTGAGCCGAGCATATCCAACGCCTTATGTAGCCCGAATGCCTTGCCCATATTCTCCTTACCCACGCTTTCGCTTACCAGCACATCGCGAGGAGCGGTGCGAATACCTTTGCCTATTCTGTCTATCGCCCGCGCACCCAGTATGCCAACCCAAGAAGTTGCGAAAATAAGAGCTAGTTTATACAAGATTCCCGTTGAATATCCCAAAAACGCAATAGCCTTTTTCTTTTGAAATTTATCGGTCAAATAGCCGCTATATACTTTTAGCAAACTCGCCAAGCTCTCTGCAATTCCCTCAATAATGCCCATCAACGCCGGAGTTGCTCCCATGGACATAAGGTATAATGGAATAAGAGGGTAAACCATTTCTGTGCTTATGTCGGTGAAGAAACTGATTAAGCCGATGAAGAAAATGTTACGCATTTATTGAAGCCCAGCCTTGTTCAGATATATATTTTGCCAGATCGTCTGTTACATAGTTGTTATCGTAGTAATGCAGAAGTTCATAGTTGTTTATGAGAAAGGGAATTATTTTGTATTCTTTAATGGTTTTAGCAAAAGCATTGCCAAAAAGCCCATATTTACTTTGCATTGCGGTTAAAATGAAAGCCGCCCAAGTGGCGATGGATTGATGTTTGCTCATAGGGGAAAGGTAGAAACATTTGTTTCTTCACAACAGTGAATTTTTCTACGTTACAATCAAATGCTAGGGTTATTTGAAAATAAAATGACAGAACCTGTTATTCTCAAAGAAAACAGCAGCTCAGACGAACAACTGAGGCAACTTACCGAATTTTTACAAAAGCCACTGCCTGAAGATATTCGCGAACAAGTTGAACAAGATATCCGCTGTATAAAAACAGGAATTACTGGAGAAAATAAACTACTCTTTGAATTAAAAAACAGCCATATTCCTATGTTTGTGCTACGCGATCTTTATATTGAAGATGGAGATTTATCCGCACAGATT
>LIUI01000043.1:0-896 GCA_001462235.1 Fibrobacteria bacterium GUT307 | reverse complement strand
TTATTCGCCTATAACTCAAAATGAACGGCACATGGAGCTGATCCGGCGGATTCGCCAAAAAGACAAAAAGAATTTTCTGACAAAAATGATTTTTCAACATTATGCTTTTCAGAAATTCTATCGTTCGTTGGTAGTGTTGACTAATGAACGGGCAGTATTGAATGATAAAAATGCCCCAAAAGAGATTCGAGAAAAAGTTATTCATGCGGATAAATTAATTGAGTATATAAAGAGAGAAAATGCGGTATTGAATGAATTTAACTATTCTGAAACTGAAATGTGGCAATTTGCAAAATTTTTTATGGAGGCACACCATAATCGAAATATAGATTATACACAGAAATACCTTAATAAGATTACTACAGATAAAGCAGAGAAACCAGCCACAAATGAATCTTCTGCTGAGGTGAATACGTCCGTACCTAGTCTGCCTTTATCGGAAGATAAAATTATTTGTTCCAAATGTGGCGCACCTATGGTTAAGCGGGTAGTAAAAAACGGAAAAGACGTCGGAAAAGAGTTTTGGGGATGTTCAAAATATCCGGCTTGCAGAAATACTTTGGGCTTGTCTTGAAGGAATGCAGGAATTATTGCAAGGAGCAATCGGATGGAAAAGTATTATTTTCATTTCAGAGAATGTTTATGGTAGCGTGTAGCTAGGGAGGAATGTTAGAAGCAGGTTTTTTCTGCAAATTTCATTCAAATGCCTTATAAATTGCCGGGACTATATAATTCTCAAAATATGCTAAATCAATAAGAGGCTCGTTATTTATTATAGTGCGATAATTTGTATACATTTTCCGTAATTCTGTTTTTAATTGCTCTGGTTTGTAATTTTGATTCAATATTTTTGTCTCTAAATTTTTCAATTGATGAAGTATATTATTTAAAGCCCG
>LIUI01000042.1 GCA_001462235.1 Fibrobacteria bacterium GUT307 | reverse complement strand
GCTTCGCTCTCGCTTTCGCCTATGCCGATTCCGCGAAAATCGTTTGCATTCGGGCAGGAGACCTGTTCCAGAGCGTTGTATAAGTTTTGTCCTTGCTGCCCTTGCTCGGTTTTATGCTCCGCCTTGGAACCTGCACATGAGGTGAGCAGGCACGAAAGCGAAAACAAAACGAAAAACTTCATTTCTTAATCCCGCAAACAACGGACACTGAACAAGCGGCTTTTATCTCTGCCGTCATGGCCGATCTCGATAAGGCCCCTACAGTAGGAGTAGGCTAAGCCGCTATTGTACTCACTTGCACTCCACCAGTAACCGCTGTAGCCGACATAGCTGAAACTGCCATCCTTATGGCCAATTGCTTTATTCAACTCATGCCACTCGCTTTTGCTCGGCAAATGCCATCCTTTGGGGCACACAGCCATAGCCATTTCCCAGTTATACAACCTGCCAAACTTATTACAGTTGGCTTCGTCATCTTTATAGCATTTGCTACCGCTTACTTTGCAATTCAAATTCTCAGTCATCCAAACTTGATTGCCTATTTTTACTGTTTTGTAGTCTTTATTAGCACAAGCCGCTATTTCCGCTTTAGCCGCAGCAACTACTTTTGCCCTTTCCGCTGCCGCCGCCGCTTTAGCCGCTTCTTCGGCCGCTGCCTTTTTAGCCTTAAACTCCTCCAATTTGTCTTCTCTCACAAATATTGTGGTTTCACCTTTATCATCCGTGAGTGTGAGTGTTTCACTCGATATTTCATAGTTAGAAGCCACAGAATATTGAGAACCACGTACGGTTGTGGTAATCACAAAACGTTTATCAGCAACTTTCCATGAGATAGACATAGGAGGTTTTTTATCTTCTTTAACTATCCCAGTCCCGTCTTTGAATAATTCCATAACCTCAGAACCATTTTCCTCAACCCATTTGCCCGCAAATGCCGACGGATTGTTGCCTGCATCGCAAGACAAGGGGGTGAACGCCATAGCTGCAAAAGCAACCGCCAATAGAAAATGTCCTAGCTTATTCCTAGCCATTTACAGCCCTCCATGTTGATTTTTGATGAAAAATAAGTCTTTGTAATCAATTTCTCACAGAATTGCAATCCCTTTGTAAATTTCTTGTCATTTCCTGGGCTAAATGGGCTTAAATATGGGGAAAATCTGAATGAATATATACTTGTTTTGATGACATTTGCAGCATTTCGGTTACGGGTGCAAGGCTTGGCCTGCACTTAAAGCTCCGGTTGCCGTATTTGGGGCGTTGTATAACATCATGAGTACAAATGTAGAAATATTTTTGGGGCTTGTCAAGGGATTTTTTCAAAATAATTATTTTCTATCTGTATTATTTTCTACACTTGACAATGCATGATTTGTCAACGATACAAGGGCTTGCAGCTCTTTTAGCTCTTCCCCTGCTATTTCTCTGTAATTTCCAACAGCCAAGTCTCCGAGCGTTATGTTTGCAAAGCTTACTCGTTTAAGGTCTTCTATGTGGTAATGCATAGCGTGGAGCATTTTGCGGATTTCTCTGTTTTTGCCTTCTGTAAGCACCAATTCCACAAATCCATCGTCTAAAAAAATGTCTTTCACTTTGCCAATTTCACCCTCTCCTATATCTATGCCGTTTAGGAGGCTCTCCATGGCATGGCGGGAAAGTTCTCTGCTTGTCCAAACAAGGTAACTTCGCTCTATTTGGTATTTTGGGTGGGTAAGCCTATAAACAAGTTCGCCATCATCGGATAGCAATATCAGGCCCCTGCTTTGCAAGTCTAGCCTGCCTATGTATTTTAAGCCGGAAAATCCGCTTGGCAGGCAATCGTAGATGGTTTTTCTTCCCTGGGGGTCTGTTGCGGTGCATATTACGCCGGGCGGTTTGTGAAAGGCTATTGTGGTATGCCGTTTTGCGGGGTTAATTTTTTGCCCGTCTATTTCTACAATATCTGTTTCTTTAATTTGCGTAGCCAGTTCTTTAACCACAACGCCATTTACAAAAACCTTGCCTTCTAAAACTAGGGCTTCTGCTTTGCGCCTGCTGGCTATTCCGCATTGCGATATGTACTGGTTTATTCTCAAGAAGTAACCCTCAAAAATGCCGCGCCTAATTCCATAACCCTTGGCAAAGCTAAATCGCTGGTTTCATTTTCCGGCAATTTTTCACAGAGAAATTTTAAGAGCTTTCGCAAATTCTTGCCCTCATTCTTTTTTTCCTTAACAAAATTGTATAGAATTTCTGCAATTCCCCTTTGAAGTTCTGCGTGGCAAAAAGTAGGGAATTTTCGCAAATCGGATTTTAGTTTGCCTACGGATATTTGCCCTGCAATCGCTCTTATTTTCACATTTTTTTCTACAGCGGAATTAGGCTTTAATTCCTCTTGCAAATTTTCAACCCTTGCCAAACGGCTTTCCTTAAAATTCCCGAGTGGCGGTATTTCTCCTATGCTCGCACTTTTCGCTATATTCTTAGCCTTTTCCGTTAAGCACTCCGCTCTGTATTCAACAAATGCAATCACCGTATCTGCAAGGGAAAGATAATCTCCGCATGCACCTGCAACTATTATAAAATTTATTCCCTTGCCGGCAAATTCCCTGATGCGGTCTGTTAACGGTATAAGCGGCTCTCGCTTTGAATTTATGAGTTCCCTCATTCTCAAATCTCTAATCAAAAAATTCACCGCAGAAGCATCTTCGTCAATCAAAATGGTGCTTGCTCCCATTTCCAATGCTTCAAGCAAATTTGCCGCTTGGCTTGTTGCACCGCTTGCATTTTTTGTTGTGAAATTTTCCGTGCTTCCTTTCAAAGGCAATTCTCTAACAAGAGGCGAGATATTTGTTCCGGTAACCACTCTGCCCTCTTCGGTTTTAATGGGAGTAGCACTCTCATCTATAACTATGAATTCCCTGCCATCCCCGGGAATATGCGGGTAAACAGCATCTTCCAAGGCGTGTAAAAGCGTGGACTTTCCATGAAAACCGCCGCCGGCTATCACTGTTATTCCACGCGGAATTCCCATGCCGGCCACTTGTTCTCCATTTGGCAAACTTAAATTCACCAGCAACTCCGGCGGCGAAACAAAGGGAACTGCATTTTGCATTGGCTCTTCGGAAGTTCCGCTTTCTCTTGGCAAAATAGTTCCGTTTGGAACAAAGGCGGTGAGTTTTTTCTCTGCAAGCTGTGCAAGCAAAAAATTTCTGTTTACAAGGCATTCCAGATGAGTTTTGCATTTTTCCTTATCCAGATTATTCCAGTATGTTGCCTCTGTTATCCAATTAGACAAAGTTCCTATCAAAAGTTCTGAGGCTTTTTCGCCTTCAATCCGCCTACCTTCCCCCGGCAGGTTTACGCTTGCCAAAATGCGAACCATTCCATTTTCAATGCACAAGGAATTTCGCTGCATAATTTGGGAATGGGCTTTTACAATGCTAATGTTATCTGCATTTTCCGTGAACTGCCTGAGCAAAAAATCCGCAAGGGCAATTTCCTTTTCTTGGTTGCAATGCAATTCTTCGGGAAAACCGAGCGAACTCAGCTTTGCGCTGAGCATAACTCTGGAGGGCTGGGCATGAGGGTCACCTTGAATATGGGTGAATTTTAGGGTAAAATCCCCAAAGCCAAAGAACTGCCCCTGCAGGCTCTTATACACGCCATAAGGTTTGCCGTGCATTTTAAGCATTCGTTGGTGAAGTTCTCTCATTTTGCAATCATCTTCTCAACTATCGGCAAAATTTCGCCGGATATTTTGTCTATACAGCAAATCTGCTTGAATATAACTTGCTTTCTGTATGGCCCGGCGTTGTCTTCTACCCAGCGGTTTAAGAATATGCGACGTTCTTCCGGGTCTAAATCTTTTTTTTGCGTTTTTAAGGCATCTTCGGCAAATGTTTTTTGATTTGCCATGTATTCGCCCATATCAAAAACCTTATTGCAATTTAAGATAAACATCTTAAGAGCAAAAGCCAGGTCATTTTGCCCAAATTCATCATTCACTTTTTCTACAAAATGCTTTAACGATTCAATATCTTTCTTCAAAAAATCTATAGCAGAGACCTTCATGGTTTCTAGGTCTTTTTGAGTAAGCTCGCTTTCCAGTTGCTCAAATATGTGCAAAGGCGATTTTGTGGATTTAGGCACAAGAGAAATATAGAAAAAACTCTCTCTACAACGGTATCTGCAAGTTCATCCATGTTTTTAGGGTGTTTGTAAAAATGCGGGCTTGCAGGGATAATCGTTGCTCCGGCTCTCTTTAGCTTTAGCATATTTTCCAGATGTATTTCGCTAAAAGGCATTTCTCTTGGAACAAGGACAAGGGGGCGGTTTTCCTTTAAGCACACATCTGCGGCTCTTATCAGCAGGTTATCGCTGGTACCGGCAGCTATGCGTCCCAGAGTTCCCATTGAGCAGGGCAAAACCGCCATTCCCAAATAATTGGAACTACCCGTAGCCGGTGGTGCAAAAAAATCGTCAATCTTGTGAATTTTCTCGTTATTCTGTAAGATATCCCCGCAATTCTCATGCTTCAAAACTGCTTCGCCGGTTTTTGTTACAATGAGTTCTACTGCCAAACCGCGTTCTTTTGCCTGCAATAAAAACCGCTTTGCATATATGGAACCGGAAGCACCGGTAATACCTAAGAGTAAGGGAGCTTTGCCGGTCATTTTTTCTCCAGCAACACTATATGTGCCAAACCAAAATCCAACGCATTTATGCAACGCAAGGTAAAGCCGGCTTTCTTTGCTTTTGTAGCATATTCCTTTGCGGTTAAAAAATTCAAAATTGAAAGCACCAGATAACGATACGCATTGCGTTTGCTAAATATCATGCCTACAAAGGGAATTGCAAGCGGTGCAATTTTATGATAAAATAATTTTGGGATGGTTTTTTCTGGCTTAAAAAAATCAAGCGTGGCAAAATAGCCGCCCGGTTTTAACACTCTGAATATCTCGTTGAATGCCAAATCCAAATAAGGAATATTGCGCATTCCAAAGCCGTTCAAAACAATATCTACAGAATTGCTTGCAAGCGGAATTTTTATAGCATCCATTTGCACAAGTTTTAAATTTGCATCTTTTTGCGCAGCAACGCCCAGCATTTTGCCTGCAAAATCTCCGGCGATTGAAAGTTTAGGCTCTCCCCCAATTTTTTTGTAAGCCAAGGAAAAATCTCCGGTGCCACCGCACAAATCCAAAACAACAGCATTTTCCTTTTGAGGCAACTTTTTGCAACAGGTTTTACGCCAAGCAATATCACGGCCCGCAGACATCAAGTGATTCAGCAGGTCATAGCGTTTATGGATTTGATCAAACATTTCACGGATTTGTGCCATGCGGGGAAGTTAGAAAATTGCCGGCAACGTTTTCTATATTCGGAGATATGCTCACCTTAAAAAGCAAACGAGGCCGCAAAGCGGAAACATACACTTGTGCATACTTGCTCCGCAAAGGATGCCAATTGTTTGCAAGGAATTACAGGTATGCAGGCGGTGAGCTAGACATAGTGGCTAAGGATAAAAGCGGAAAATGGCTTTTTGTTGAGGTTAAATCCATTTGGGAAAATTCATTTGGCTTGCCGGATACAAGGGTTAATAAGGAAAAACAGAGAAAAATTTGGCGAACCGCATTGCATTTTTTGCATAACAACGGTGGCTTGGAACAAGACTCCCGCTTTGACGTTGCTGCAATGGATTTTAGAGAAGGCAAAAAAGCCATAAGATATTACGAAAACGCCTTTATAGCCTCGCAGGTTATACCGGATTTAAGGATAAAAGGGACAAGATATGCTAACTAAAAGATTGATAATTTGCCTGGATGTTCGCAACCGCAAGGTTACCAAAGGCGTTAAATTCAAAGGCAACATAGATATTGGCAACCCTGTTGAGATGGGCGCAAAATACAGCGCAGAAGGCGTTGACGAACTTGTTTTTTACGATATAACCGCCAGCGCAGAACGCAGGCAATGCGATATTGAAATGGTAAAAGACATAGCAAAAAATGTGTTCATCCCCTTTTCTGTTGGCGGCGGCGTTCGCAATTTGGAAGATATGCACCAGGTTTTGCTTGCCGGAGCAGAAAAAGTTAGCATAAATAGCCTTGCCGTGCTAAACCCGGGAATAATATCAGAGGGAGCCAAGGCTTTTGGCAATCAATGCATTGTGCTTGGGATGGATGCAAAATTTGTTGGAGTTTCTGAAAAAATCCCAAGCGGGTATGAAATTGTAATTCGCGGTGGGCGTGAACACGTAGGTTTAGATGCCGTGGAGTGGGCAAAAAAAGCGGAGGATTTGGGCATAGGTGAAATTTGCTTAAACAGCATAGATACAGACGGTGTGCAAAACGGCTATGAATTAACGATTACGGAAAAAATTTCACAAGCGGTAGCCGTTCCGGTAATAGCGAGCGGCGGAGCCGGCGAGCCAAAACACATAGCAGAATTATTCGCAAAAACTCACGCAGAAGCCGCGCTAGTGGCTTCAATGGTCCATTTTGGGAATTACAGCATTGCACAGATAAAAGCAGAGATGAGGAATGCCGGAATAGCGGTTAGGTAGTAATTAAAACCCAACCATCACATCCAAAATCTTCTTGCCTTTATGCTCCACCCAGCCGATTTTAGGCTTGCCGACATTCTCTGTTTTGCGGAAATCAAAGGTGAGTAGATAGCCGGTATCCTTGTTTTTGTTTTCCAAATATCCGGATAATTGCTCATAAGCCTCTTCATGAGATGCCTCTCCATACCACAATTTCAGCTCAACTATAAACTGTTCCGATTGGTAATCCACTATGACATCCGTTCTTTTGCCATCTCGTGTTTCACTTTCCAAATGATAAAAACCCGCTCCGTTTATAATGGCTCTTAAATATGTTATGAAAAGCAAACGGCATTCTCTTTCCAAAAAATCTATGTCTTTATGATTGTATATCTCGTAATAATGGTTCGCAAATTTTTCCAGAAGCAAAGCCATATTAAATCCGTTTCTTGTAGCTATTTCTCCAACAGATGTTCTCATTGTCAGTTGATTGTTACGGAGCTCTTTTTCTGATACAAAATAGTTCGTTATCCTAATCTCAAAAATTTGGTTGTGTATAGCTACCAAGTTTCCTCTTTTTTCCACTATCCCAAAAATAGAGGCTAACTGTATTGCTTGATTGTCTATATTGTAAGAATAAGCCCTGTTTCCAACGGTAAGTTCTCTGAGCAAATCCTTTAAATCGGGGTTGCTTTCAATATTTTTGAATATGTCGTCAAACAATGTGCTTTGCTCAAAAAGAATTTCCTTGACTGCATTTTGAACTCCGCTCAAAGTCCAGTCTTTGCCTAAGTTTTCATCTATGTTCTGGCAAATTCTGGATACAAG
>LIUI01000041.1 GCA_001462235.1 Fibrobacteria bacterium GUT307 | reverse complement strand
CCTGCACTGCAAACTCCTTTTACTAGGTTTTGGGCGGTATACAACATTATGAGTACAAATATAGAAAAAATCTGGGGGCTTGTCAAGGCATGGCGACGCATTGACGAAATCAGGACTCCATCACCAGCATTTCAACCTTAACCGCTTTTTTAATTCTCTTAAAATCCAGTTTGTTGCCAATGGCTTTATAGCCGCGAATTTCGCCCAATTCTTCTAAGTTGTATTCCTTGCCGTCTATCTGGGCAATTGGAGTTTCTTCGTCGTAGAATAAGAGCATGGAACTTTCCGGGCTATCTGTTAAAAGAGAAAACTCCGTTGTTTGCGGGGCGTTTTCCAAATTAAATCTTTTAACGCAGTATTGCGAACTCAAACCATCAAAATATAAAAGCGTGTAAACTTTTGAACTTTCATAGCGGGCTATGTAAGCAATTTGCTGCCCCACTAAAATGGTATCGCTCGCTTCATAAATTTTTGCGGTTCCGTTTTCTTTAATCGCCAAAAGTTTATCGAACTTGCCAAATTCACCTAAACTCTCGCCTCTGTCTGCAATGCTCACCACCCCGGAGAGTTGGTCAAAAAATAGCTCCATATCTCCAAGGGTGCTTGAACCTTTTTTTAGCATTTTAATGGTTCTCACAGGGTATTTTGTAAGCAAATTTCCAATAGCATCCCTGCCCTTTACAAGAGCCTCAGAAAAGTCAACCGGAATTTCCAATTTTATTCTTGGCCTGGGTTTTAAGAAAACGGTTACGCTTTCTGCTTCGCCGTTTGGATTTGAGGTAATCCACAAAAGTTTGGAACCCGCTGCCCCTTTGCCTATTGTGTAAACTCTTTCTCTTGTAATGCCGCCTATGTTAAAGCGCTTTACATAAGCAGGGCCATCTTTGCCGTCTTGGTAAATCACATTGTAAATTCTGCGGGTATCATCTTTATTGAATTTTTCAACAAGCAAAATATCTTTGCCTATAAAGGCTTTATCCGAGGGCCTAAATACCTTGAAAGTTCCGTCTTGGCAAAATGCTATTAAATCGTCGTATTCGGAAACATCAAATAAATATTCCTCTTTCTTTAAGCCGGTGCCAACAAAACCCTCTTTGCGATGAACATATAATTTTTGGTTAGACAAAGCAACATGAACCGCGCTTACCTTCCCGAACTCCGCTATTTGCGATTTGCGTTCCCTGCCTGCCCCGTATTTTTTGAGCAATCCCTTGAACCATTCAACGGCGTAGTCAATTAAATGCTCCAAATTATAAGCGGTTTCTTTTATTTGCTCGTCTATTTCTTTTAAGAGTTCGTTTGCTTTTTTCTGGTCAAAAAGAGAAATTCTGCGCATTGGAATTTCAACGAGTTTTAGAATATCCTCTCTTGTTACTTCACGGCGCAATTTTTTTACAAAGGGTTTTAAGCCTGCTGCCACAAGGTTTATCATCTCTTCCCTATCGTGTGCTTTTTTAATTACCTCGTAAACTTCCTTGTCTATAAAAATTTTCTCTAAACTTATTAAATGCCACCTTTCTTGCAAGTGGTTCATTTTATTTTTCAATTCCCATTCCAAAAGATTTTTGGTGTGTTCCGCGCTTTTCTTTAAAATTTCTGTTGAGCCTAAAAATTGCGGTTTTTCATCTACTATAACGCAGTTATTGGTGGCAATGGATTTTTCGCAGTCTGTAAAGGCATAAAGGGCGTCTATTACTGTTTGAGGGTCGCTCCCAGGCTGCAAATGCACAACCAGTTCAACTACTCTGGAAGTGTGGTCATCAACTTTTTTGATTTTTATTTTGCCCTTTTCATTTGCCTTTGTAATGCTGTCCATAAGGCTTAGGGTTGTGGTGCCAAAGGGAATTTCCCTGATTACAAGAGTTTTAGAATCCTGCTTTTCTATGCGCGCCCTAACTTTAACGCGCCCGCCGCGGAGCCCATCTCCATAACCGCTTACGTCTATTATTCCACCCGTGGAAAAATCCGGATAAAGTTCAAATTTTTTGCCTTTTAGGGCAGCAATGCTGGCTTCGCAGAGTTCGCAAAAATTATGCGGCAAAATAGTTGTGCTCAAAGCAACCGCAATGCCCTCTGCACCCTGTGCAAGCACCAGCGGGAATTTAACCGGCAAACAAACAGGTTCTTTGCTCCTGCCATCATAGTTAGGGACCCACTCGGTGGTTTCTGGATTAAAAAGCACTTCAAGAGCAAACTGAGAGAGCCTGCCTTCTATGTAGCGAGGCGCAGCGGCAGAATCCCCGGTTATAAGGTTCCCCCAATTCCCTTGTGTTTCTATGAGCAATTTTTTTTGCCCCATATTCACAAGAGCATCCCCTATGGAAGCATCCCCATGAGGGTGGTATTGCATGGCACGCCCCACAATATTTGCCACCTTGTGCATTCGCTCGTCGCTTTTGTTCATTTCGTAAAGAGTGTGTAAAATGCGTCTTTGCACGGGTTTTAAGCCGTCTTGGTAATAGGGCACGGCACGGTCTAAAATAACATAGCTGGCGTAATCTAAAAACCAAGTTTCGTAAAGATTTTCTAAATGGTCTGGCATTGAGGGGAATGTAGAAATTTTCTACATTATCCTTCTCAATGAAGTTGGAAAACGTAAATTCACCTAAGGATATAAAGAAAGCCAGCGTACAGGAGCTTGAGGCCCTGGCTGAGGAGGTAAGAGCCGTTATTTTGCGGCAGGTCTCCGAGCATGGCGGTCATTTATCTTCTAGCTTGGGAACAGTGGAACTTGCCATTGCTCTGCATTACGTTTACGATACCCCAGATGATATTTTAATTTGGGATGTGGGGCACCAGGCTTATGCCCATAAGTTGCTTACGGGCCGTTATAAAAAATTTTCAACAATGCGGCAACGTGGCGGGATTTCCGGTTTTCCAAAAAGAAGCGAAAGTGTTTACGATTCCTTTGGGGTTGGCCATGCAAGCACCTCTATTTCTGCGGGGCTTGGTTTTGCGGTTGCCCGCGACTTCAAACAAAAAAACAACAAAGTTGTAGCCATTATAGGAGATGGCTCAATGACAGGCGGGATGGTTTTTGAGGCTTTGAACAATTCAAGGCAAACAAAGAAGAGTTTCACCATAATTTTGAACGACAACAAAATGAGCATAAGCCCAAGCGTTGGCGCGTTTTCAAAATATTTAAGCAAGCTATCTGTTAAACACAACAGCTCTTTAGAAGAATTCGGTAAATTTTTGCGTTCCATCCCGGAACATGTAGGCGGCAAAATCCGCGATATTATGGAAAGCGGAAAACTCGCTTTTGAAAATATAGCAAACCCGGGGCAGTTTTTCAGAGACTTGAGCATACGTTATTTTGGCCCCTTTGACGGGCACAATATACAAGAACTCATAGAAGCCTTTAATGACATAAAAGAACTTCCGGAAGTTTGCCTTATTCACATTTTAACGCAAAAAGGCAAAGGTTATGACCTTGCCACTACAAACCCAACAAAATGGCATGGCTCAGACCCTTTTCACATAGAAGACGGCTCGGTAATAGTAGAAAAACCCCACCCTACCCTTACATCAATTTTTGGAAAAACCTTGCTAACTCTTGCAAAGCAAAATAAAAAAATAATAGGCATTTCTGCCGCCATGCTAGACGGTTGCGGACTAAATTTTTTAACCGAAGACCCGGAAACCGCAAACAGAATTTTTGATGTTGGCATAGCAGAAGAGCACGCGGTTACATTCGCAGCAGGCCTTGCCTGCGAAGGCTTTACCCCCGTTGTTGCAATATATTCCACATTCTTGCAAAGAGCATACGACCAAATTATACACGATGTAGCATTGCAAAACCTGCCGGTTGTTTTTATTTTAGACCGGGCAGGCTTGGTAGGCTCAGATGGGCCAACTCACCACGGAGCATTGGATTTATCCTATTTACGCACAATACCAAATATGATAATCATGGCACCCTCAGATGAAAATGAAATGCGCAATATGATTTACACGGCAACCCAGTATAAAGAGGGGCCTACAGCTGTTCGCTACCCAAGGGCGGTTACCTACACAAATGATATTCGCACGGAATTTTCTGCACTCCCCATTGGCAAATTTCGCACTGTAAGCAAGGGCAGCAAAGTATTGCTCATTGGCGTTGGCTTTTTGCTCTCCAAATGTTTGGATGCCGCAGGAGTTTTAGAAAAAAAGGGCATAAAGCCCACGATAATAGATGCTCGTTTTGTAAAGCCCCTTGATATTGAAAGCTATAAAGAACTTTTTAAAGAACATCAAATTGTTGCAACAGTAGAAGACAATTCAATAACAGGTGGCTTTGGTTCTGCTATTGCAGAAATTTTAGCAGAGACAAAACATTCGCCCCGCCTTGTTCGCATTGGGCTTCCGGATACCTTTGTAGAGCAAGGGGAAATTGAAGAACTGAGAGATGATCTTGGACTTTCTGGAATGGCAATAGCGCAAAAAATTCTCACCTTGCTGTGAGGCTTGTTGAAAAAGCAAAAATAAGCCAAACTACCAAACCGCTTAAACACAGCAAACCAAAGCCAAAGGCTATCAATACAAAATGCACTATGGTAAATTGCTGCATACCGCCGCCATCCGCATCATCTACCACGGTTTCTTCAAGTTTTTTAATCTGTATTTCCGGAGGTTTATAGTCCGGCGGTTTTTTGGCTTTATCTTTAAATGGATCCACATAGTCAAAGAGTTCAAAAGCCTCTCCGTTTTCAAAACTAAATTCTAATGTATTTGCTTTTTTTTTGGAACGATTTATTGCTATTATTTGGCTGTTTTTATCTTTTTCTTGTTTCATTAAAAAGTTGCATATTTTGTTAATATACACGGCTTCGGGTTTTCCGCCCATCCTGATTACCAATTTTCGCCGTATAAATTCCGCAGACATTTTTGAAATGTAGAAAAATGCACCACCATCTTGTAAAACGGGGCAAGGCGAGCCTTGCCCTTTAAAATTTTACTATGAAAAAAAAGCAAATATCATTTGCCCTAGCCAAAAACTCAAAAAGCCAAAAAAGATTCCGCCTATAATATCAGAAAGCCAGTGAACCCCGTAATATACCCTCAAAAAACCCCAGGTAATTGGCATAAGCACTGTAATCCAGCCTATGTGGGGAAGCTCTGCCAAAAGCATAAATCCAACGGCTAGGTTATTCATGGTGTGGCCGCTTGGAAAACTGTATTTATCCAAAGGAGGAACATCTGCTTTAACTTCTTTTAGCAAATCAAAAGGACGCTTGCGGCGCACAGAGAGTTTCAAAAACCAGTAAATAGCCAAACTTAAAAAAACTATAGGTATTACACGCTCCACCATTTCAAATAAAATTTCTTTTCCATAAAAAAAATAAATCAATGCAACCATCAAAGCCCATACATAGCCGTCTCCCAAGCGAGTGTAAATTCTGAGAAGCTTGTCTATTTTTGCAGAAAAGGAATGCCTGCGCCAAAAATGGAAAAATCTAAGATCTAAATCGCGCATAAAATCCTCGCGCTATCTAGCCTGAGTTTGGGATTTTGCATGCTTTTTTTGCAGGCTATTATATCTTTTTTCTTTTTATCCACAAGTTTGCCAAGTTCAAAATCACGCAAAAGCGTATAGGTTTCTTCCATGCGGTGCAACTCGCTTTCCAAAGTTGAAATTGCCGTTTTTTCCGTTTCTTCAGATATTTGTTTTGCCACTTCTTCTAGGGAAATTTTTGCTTTTTCAAAACCGCCGCTTGTAAAATAATCAAAAACGGAATTTGGAATATCTGCCGCCTTGGAATTTTTTAGTTCTGCGTTTTCTATTTTTTCTAAAATATCATTTTGCAAATTTCCTTCGCTGTCTAAAACCACGCTCAAAAAATGCTCACCTATAAGATTGCTAACTCCCCAATGAGCATTAACGGAAAATTCCAAAATAAAATTATATTGAACAAAAACTCTATCACCCGGAACAGAGTTGCAAACTACGCAGGCTGCATTTCCAAAATCCTCGGCCAAAGCTTTGTCTAAAAGCCTTTGCATAATAGGATGTTCCCAATGGAAAAATTCTATGTTTTCATAATTCAAAGCATTCTCTCTGCTGGTAACAAGCGTAATGGAACAGCCATCAGACTCTGATATTTCTCCATTCTCGGAAAGGCGCTCATTTTCTATTCCAAGCAAAGTGGCGTGTTCGGGTTGCTCCGGTGCGCCTTTAAGGACAAAACTATCCGGGTATATTCCCTTTTGAACATCTATGTCTAGCCTTTCTAGCATGTCAAAGGCAAAGGGCAAAACTTCATTGTTAGAATCCATTTTTTGGGCTTCTGCCAGCAAGGCATCTGATATTTTTTTGTTTTGCGAATTGAATTCCAGCAAGCGGTCTCTGCCTTCTTCTGCTTTTTCGTTTAGCAAGAGCATTTCTTTTTTGCCACGCGGCAAAAATTCCTTCACAAATTTGTTATATTTTTTTGCAGGATTTTCCAGATAGCTTTTCAATTCGCTTTCAAATTTGGCATACATCTCCCCACCGCCCATCAAGGAGTGTTCAAAAATACCCAAAGCCTCGTGATACCAAAGGAAAAGCATTTCTGTTTTGCTTTTTTTAATAAAGGGCACATGGATGTGAATTTCTGCTCCTTGCCCAATGCGGTCTAAACGCCCAATACGCTGTTCAAGCAAAGAGGAATCTTCTGGCAAATCAAAAAGCACCAAATGCTTGGCACTCTGAAAATTCCTGCCCTCAGAACCAATTTCAGAAGACAGCAAAATATTAGGCCCATCCGGTTGCATCCAAGCGGCAGCGGCTTTGTCTCGCTCCAAAGAACTCTCTTCTTCTTTAAATGCAACTGCGGTATTTTCTTCAAAAAGAGCAAGCAGGGCTTCTACCGTTTTGGAATAAGAGCATATAAGCAAAATTTTTTCTGTTTTGTGTTCGTCAACAAAAGAAAGAAGCCAAGGTTCAAGACCTTCCGTAAGCGGATAAGTTTTCAAAATTCTTTTGGGAAAGCCTTTAACGCTTTTTCTTGTATTGCGAAAAACAGAAGAGCCTGTACCCAAAGCATCTATAACCCGCCTTATCCATTCTGCGGCGGTAAGGGACAAATCTGCTTTTATAGGCAGCCATGAACGAATAAGCGAATTTTTTGGAATGTTTTTTTGCAAATCGTCCCATAACAGTTCTTCGCCTGAATCAAGAGAAATTTTAGATAAATCCTTTGCTACCTTTTTATAATTATCCTGATTTTTCTCAAACTCTTCCCAATTTTGGAAGCGTGCCGAATCCAAAAGTTTTAGCCTGTAAAAATATGCTTCAGGAGCTAGCTGTATAGGCGTCCCGGAGAGCAAAAGCAAGCCGGGTATTTTTTGCGAAAGTTGTTCTGCTAAATTGTATTCTGCATTTGCGCCTTGCGAGGTTTTTATTAGGCGGTGTGCTTCGTCTATTATTAGCAAGTCCCAGGGTGCTTCCAAAGCCGCAGAAGATGTATAACGATTTGCCAGCAAAAATTCCAGCGAGCATATAACGGTATCGTGAAGCAGAAATACGTTTTGCAAATCTGGATTATACTTTTTATGCTCAAGAATATAATCCTCATCTATACTTGTAAACCAATGGTTAAATCTTTTGCCCAGTTCAATGAGCCATTGATTTTTCAATTGCTCCGGAACAATGAGTAAAGTTCTTTTTATTCTGCCTTCTGTTTGCAAAGCGTTCCAAATCAAGCCGCTCTCTATGGTTTTGCCAAGCCCAACTTCGTCTGAGAGCATCAATCTTGGCAAAGAAATTCCTCTGATTGCTCTAAAACTCAAATAGAGCTGGTGCGGCAAAAGCCTAAGCCTAGGCCTAAGAAGCCCACGTGCCATTGAGGATTTCCATATTCCCCGCAATTTTGCGGCACGCTCACGCAATGCAAAATCAAAATTGCTGGCAAAATTTTTTGCAATTAGCTTATCCAAAATTCCAACAGAAGGGTCATCGCTTTGTTGCCTAAAATTCAGCACTGCCTCAGAAATTCTTTTGTCTTTGCTATTGTAATATAATACTCCGTCTTCTTCTGTGATATATTCAATAAAAAAAGAAAATCCTTTTATTGAGCTTGCTCTCTCGCCTATTTTCAAAAAATAACGTTTTAAGGGCGGCTCGCCTTTTGAATTATAAATCCTCTGTTCGCCGGCAATAGGGAAGAGCAGGGTCACGGTTCTAAAATCCATTTTAATAACCTGCCCAATGCCGAGTTCCGGTTCGGCTTGGCTTGTCCATTTTTGGCCTATTGCAAATTTAGGCACTAGAGTTGCCAGCTCCTGTCTGAGGTTCCCGTAATGCCACGGAGTTTGAGTTCAAAGTCTTCCGGGTTTGTGGCGGCGGCTACAGCGGTTTCTCTGGAAATTTTGCCGTTATTAAAAAGAACCAGCAGTGCTTGGTCAAAGGTTTGGCTTTTATATTGCATATGGCCTTCTGCTATGGCTGTTTCTATAAACTCGGTTTTGCCTTTGTCCATAATGTATTCCTTTATTGCGGCAGTATTAACTAAAACCTCTGCTGCGGGAACACGCCCGGTTGCATCGCTTCTGGGCAAAAGACGCAAGGATATAATGCCTTCAAGGCAAGAAGCCAAAAGAAGCCGTATTTCTTCGTGTTGGTGGGGTGGGTACATTGACAGTATGCGGTGAATTGTTTCTGTCGCGTTTGTGGTATGTATTGTTGCAAAAACCATGTGGCCGGTATCTGCGGCGGTAAGGGCTATTTGCATGGTTTCCAAATCACGAATTTCGCCTATGAGCATAACGTCCGGGTCTTGGCGGAGCGCGGCTCTAAGGGCGTTTGCGTAAGAAAAAGAGTCTGTGCCTATTTCTCTTTGTGAGATTATGGATTTTTTATCCTTGTGCAAAAATTCCACCGGGTCTTCTACGGTTAAAACGTGGGTTGATTCTACTTCGTTTATGTGGTCTATCATAGCGGCAAGGCAGGTGGATTTACCGGAGCCGGTTGTGCCGGTTACCAAAATTAACCCGCGTTCTTTGAGGGCCAGTTTTAAAACAATTTCCGGCAAACCTAGGGTATCAAATTTTGGAATCTGAGAATTTATGTGCCTAAATACAATGGCAGGGGTTCCTCTTTGGCGAAACACATTAACACGGAAACGCCCCAGTTCTCTTGCGCTCAAAGCAAAATCGCATTCCTTTGTGTTTTCAAAAGTATCCTTTTGGGCCTGAGTCATTATATCGCCTAAAAAACTATCCATTACTTGGTAATTGATACTTATATCGTAGAGTTTTATCAATTCACCATGAATGCGAAAAGTTGGAGGCACGCCTATGCGTATGTGCAAATCAGATGCTCCGTAATCTACCATTGCCTTCAAAAGTTGCTCTATGCGAACGGTTTGCTCCGGCGTTTGGGTTTCCGTCATGTTCTCTCCTTAGGTTTTTGCCTGTAATTGGGCAAGAGCTAATTTTGTTTTAATATCCTCGTTGTTTGGCTCAAGGACCATCAATTCTTTATACACCTCTATGGCTTTGTTTGTGAGTCCCTGATCCATATAAAGTTCTGCGAGGGTTTGCGTTGGATGCTTTTTTAACAGGGCATCCATATCTTTTGTTAAATCCGGGACATTGTCCACCCTAGAGGATAATTGCTCGTTTACCAAATCGTCTATATTGACAGCTTTGGTCTTTTTTGTTGGTGGCACGTATGGCACAAGTTCCGGTTCCGGTTCATTGGTATTGCCGAGCAAGGAAATCATATCTTTTGTTAAATCCGGGATGTCTTCCATTTTTGCCGAAAGCTGCTCGTTTATTAAAGCATCTAGGTTTAGAGCAGAAGGGGCTGGAGCGGTGGGAATAGGTACTGAAGGCGTTAATGGCGTGGCAGAGGCAAGCAAAGAAGCCATGTCTTTTGTTAAATCCGGGATGTCTTCTACTTTGGGTGCTAACTGCTCGCTTATTAAGGAGTCTAGGTTTGGAGCAGGGGGAATAGAGGATGCGGCAGGAGCAGCAGGCATGGCCGGCATTGCAGAAGCGAGCAAAGAAGCCATATCCTTTGTTAAATCCGGAATTTCTTCTACTTTGGCAGATAATTGTTCGCTTATTAGGGAGTCTAGGTTTAGGGTAGTAGCAGGAGCAGCAAGTTTTGGCTCTAATTTCAGTTCCGGTTCCGGTTTTGGCTCTGGTTTTGGCTCATCGGTAATAGAAGCGAGCAAGGAACTCATGTCTTTTGTCAAATCCGGAATATCGTCCATTTTTGAGGTTAATTGCTCACTTATTAGAGCATCCAGATTTGGGAGGCTTTGAGCGGGTTGCTTTGAGGTTGGAGAAGGTGCTTTTTCAATTAAAGAGGCCGGAGCAACTTCCGGCAAAGACAGAGATGGTTTTGCCGGCGGTGCTTTTGGTGGAGGCGGAGGCGGAGGCGTTGGTTGTGGTTGTGCAGGCTGTTTTTGCGGCTGTACCTGCGGTTGAGCTTGAGTTTGAGGTTTTGTGCTTTTAAGTATAATAGCATCTACTGTTTGCAAGAGCAGAGCGACTATGCCTGCTTCGCCGTCGTCTTTTTGGTTCAAAACATCGTCAAGCGCAGAAGAGAGGGATGGCGGCGGTGCCTGAATTACACTCGGTTCGCTGGCAGTATTTCCATCTGTTCCCAAAGAATTCAAAATTTCTGCATAAACTTCGTTTCCTGGCGGCGTTCCCAGGTTTTCTGATGCTTCTATAAGCAATTTTTGCGCAGAAAGGCAAAAGGGGTCTCTATCTGCCACAGCTTCAAAATCACTTTTTGCTCCTCTAAAATCCCCTTTTTCAAAGAGTATGCGCCCTCTTACAAGCAGTCCTTGCACAAAATCAGGGTTTGAATCCAGCCCTATATCTGCCACCTCGAGTGCTTCGTCTAATTTTTCGTTCATTCCAAGGCTTGATTCTCTGAGCGAGTCTGCCAAATATGCAAAAAGCAAAGATTTTGGATTCTTTGCCACAATTCTTTTGAGATTTAGAACTTCCATACCACCAGTCATGGGGGGGAATATAGAAAAAAAACCTAGCCCCTGTGGCTATCTTGCACTTGCGGCGGCAATAGGTGCTGAATGGCGGACCGAAACAGTTCCGCTTCTCTTGCTAGCACGCTTCTTTGGTGCGGAAATTTTGCTTGCCTCCGCCAGGGAAGAGCAGCCAAGGCTACCCACGGTGCGTATCTTGCCGTTTCGCTTAGCTTCTTCCCAATCGGCTTCGGTTTCTTCAATATGCTCGTCAAACCATGGCCCGAGAGCTTCCATTTCCGCTCTAGTTAATGCTTTTGTCATTTCACGCTCCTTTTGGTTTTGTCCCAGTAGGCAGTTACAACATCTTCTGTGCCTCGCTGATTTTCCTTTCCAGCATACGCTCCTTGGCGTGCTTAGTGAACCACATACACCCTTGAATATAGAAAAAACTTCCTGCAACCCACCTTGCCCTATTTGCTAACACCCCCCTTTTACAAAAAATTGACAAAATTTACAAAAAATTTACAAAACTTCACTTTTTTTGGTCACACTGCCAAAAAAAAATCTATATTATATAGTGATAAACAACCCGCCAAGAATAAAATTGGCACAAAAATAAGGAGGCTTTTATGAAAAAGCAAAAAAAGGGCTTTACCCTCATTGAATTGATGGTGGTAATAGTGATCATCGGTATCTTGGCGGCAATTGCAATTCCAAAACTCTTTGGAATGACTGCCAAAGCAAAAGCCAGCGAAGTTGGCCCAGCAGCAGGAACATGGAGCAAATTACAACAAGCTTATTTTAGCGAGAAATCCGGATATGGATCATGGAAGGCTATTGCCTACAGAGCGCCTGGCTCTGAAAGCGCTGGAGGTACGGGAAGTACAGATTCTTTCACTTATACTGGAGATGACCTTACTTCTCCTGCTACTGTGACTCTTGAGTCAGCTACTTGGACAGCAGAAAGTCAAGTTAAACTCGGCGACTGTACAAAGGGGACGTGGACTGCTGAATTCACAACTACTGACACAGATACTCCAACTGCAAGTATTGAAGGTGATGATTGTGAAGCTCTCACTCCGAATTTTGCAAGGCTAAAATAAGTTTCCTCTTTCTTAAAAAATATTAACTCATTCTTGCACAAGGATGAGTTTTTTTGTGTTTGGATTTTTAGCAATGAAAAGAATAAATATTTTCCTTCTGTTTATAGCTTGTGCAATTCCTCTTATTGCTCTTATCTTACCAATGGTTGGCTTTAAGGAAGTTATTGAAAAAGCGGACTGGTACAGCCCTTTTTACATATTCACCCTGCAATTTGGAGCAGGTGCATTGTTATTTATCAAATTATTTAAGGATTTTACAATATGGTTAAAAGACATACAGCAAAATAACTCCAAATTAACCCTATCAATCCTATTAATCTTGCTAATAACAGTTTTGCTAATTTGCTTTTTATGGATAGAAGGACGTTCCCGCGTGCAAATGGACGAATCTATTTATTTATCTGTTGCGCAAAATTTATATCACAATCAGGTTGGAACTATTTGCGTAGAAGGGGCTTTTGAGGATGGAAGCCTTGAATGCAATTATCAAAAAACAATAAAGCCCCGTGGGCTTAGCTATTTATATATGCTGGGAATGCCTATTTTTGGCACGGATTTATATTGGGTCTATAATTTTCAAGTTTTTATCTTGGCCCTAACAATTCCAATTTTCTTTTTGGCTTTGCTAGCCTGGCTAAAAAACAAATGGCTTGCACTGCTTTCTGTAACATTGCTAGCCATGCAACCCGTTTTGCTGTTTTACTCCCGCTCTTCTAGCATAGAAGGCTTTTATGTCTTGATGTTTTCCCTTTCCCTTTTATTCCTAAAATGGGCTTACGACCGCAACACCACCCGGCACTGGCTATTACTAGCCCTTACCCTAGCCTTCTTTGCCCAAACCCGCACAGAAGCAGTATTTTGCCTATTCGCCTTCATAGCAGTAGTCTTGTACAAAACAACTCTCAACTCTCAACTCTCAACTCTCAACTTTCTTAAAAACTTCCTCAAAAATTTTCAATTCTCAACTTTCTTAGCTACTCTCTCCTTCTTTTCCCTCCCCGTTCTCTGCACCATTTCTTACAATAGAGATAATAATTTGCAAGGTGGGGCATACGGGGCACATGGACATTTATTCAGCAATATAATAGCAGATTTCAAAGTAATGGCTTTTCCACATTACGATACATCCGGTTGGCTTTCTAACTACTTCTTGCCCTATTTCACATGGCTAGCCCTATTCGGCTTAATAACCCTAATCATCCTAACAGCAAGAGAATTTAAACTCTCAACTCTCAACTCTCAACTCTCAATTCCCTTCAAATCCATCGCCGCATTCCTGCTTCTCCTCTCTCCCCAATACCTAATCCTCTTTGACGGTGTAAGCGCAGACTTAAAGCTTGGAGTCCAGCACAGATTTGTTTTAATTATTCTGCCTGCAATGTCTTTTTTAGGTGCATTATTTTTGTGGAAAATCGGCACAACTCTCAAACTCCGCCCTCAAATCCCCATATACGGAACCATAATAATTATCTTAACCACCACACTATCACACTTTCAGAGCTTTATATATGAAGTACCCCTTAGATTTAATGCGTTAGCAAATGAGGATTACCTACTCAATAATTTTATTCTAGAAAAACATTCACCTAGTGACAAAAATGTATTTTTTTCTTTTACCCCTATGTTGATGTTGGCACATGGAAATTCTGCATTTTCTTTTGGACTTATATTTAAGGCAAATAAGGAACAAATACAGGAATTAATTGAACAATATAATGGAAATGTTTATGCTTCGGAAAATTTCTGTTATATTTTTGGAGGTCATCCTAAAATGACATTTCCCTCACCCTTCCGTATTTGCGATAGAGCAGTGAGTTATTTTGATACAGATACCATACTAAATATCAGTTTATCTGGATTTGCTCATCAAGTTTTAATACTTCACAAAATTTTAGGGCTAAATGAGCGGGACCCAAAAGGATTACTCAGAATTATGAATAAAGTAGAAACGCCGGATAGCAATGTAACTTTATTTTACGGAATGCCAAAAGATACCATTGCTCCTTGGCAAATAGAGCATTTTATAAATGATTCTTTGGTATTCGTTTCAAAATATAATTTTGGCGAAAGCAAGGATGTATTTAGGCTTTCTCAATTTAACCGCGATACTAATGTATGGCGTTTGGATATTGTGGATACTGTTGCGAAAGAGAAAATTCATAGCGATTTTTGGCAGTTGGTTAGGGTGAGATGATGGTGGTGGTGTAGCGTGATTTATCACACTCAACAATTCATCATGGCAAATATATTTGCATTTATATGGTGGTGAAATCAATCACAACGACACGGTATTTGTAATTGGATTATTTTTAATGTATTTTGCGGAACTATTCCCCAAGGGGCGTTTGCTACAAAACCCCAATCTCACGGCGAGAAAGCCCGGTATAACGCATAATTTTGTCCACAGCTTCACCACTCGCCTTCATTGCCTTAGCAACTCGGCTCATGCTTTTCTTCTCGGCTTTTGCTTCGACTTCTGCAGTCTTTTTGTCCCAAGCCTTGTCCCAAGTATCATCCCAACTTGCTTTCACCAGTTTTTCGATTGTCATATCTACCTCCATAAATTCCTCGTGCTTCCCGTAAAGCTCATTATATATAAATGACAACTTACGGAAAAGCATTGCCGTGTCTCTCTCCGTAATATAGTTATTTTCATTGCACCTTTTCAGCGTTTTGTCTATCTCAATTACATAACCCTCCAATTTTTTAGACAATGCCTTTTTCTTCTCAGAGTCCATGCCTTTTTTCTCCAGCTCATTGCGTATCTTCAGTATGTAAAAAGGCAGCAGCAGAGCCATGCCCTCCAACTCGGAAACGCTGTGCTGCAATACTTTGAATGTCGGAACTTTGTAAACAATGGTTTTATTGTTCGGAAACCTTATTTTTACAGACACTATGTCTTTCGTATTGCTTGATTCCCAGTAAATCACCACAGGAGAAGGCATATCTATTTGCATGAAAGAGCCGTCGTCGGAGACTCTTTTCTTATCAAATGCCGCATACATGCTGTAATTGAAAATCCTCAGTATCATTTCTATGTCATCACTTATCTGAGCTTCTATGAGAAATGTGTCTGTGCTGCCGTTTTTGTGCTGCAGGGTTATTATTATATCGGAAACTATCTTTTCCAGCTTGCCTGATTTTGGGTGTTCCTTTATGAATTCGGTTGGCTGAATTGTTACATGCGTGTCCAGCGGATAATTCCTGACTTCGACAGATAAA
>LIUI01000040.1 GCA_001462235.1 Fibrobacteria bacterium GUT307 | reverse complement strand
ATTTCGCCGAAAGCCTCGCCCTCTCCGAAGCGGGAAAGCGGCACGTCTCCCTTTGATACCGCCACCTGCCCCTCGATAAGAAAAAATATCTTGTCGTTGGGTTTCCCTTCGGTAATGATGTATCCATCGGCCTCGAAGGTTTCCTTTTCCATAAGCGGAATGATGCTCTCTATCTGTTCTTCCAACAAACCGCCAAAGAGTGAATATTTTTGCAGTGTTTCAGGCTGCACCATACTGATATTATAGCGGGGATTGTAAAAAAGAACAACACCCTTTTGGTCATATTTTATTTTGAGGCATTACAGACATCGGCGGTTTTTGGACACTTTACGAGGTTGGTAATTTAACCAGTCTGCAACAGGCAGGCGACCTAACCACGTTAATTGTATAAATAGCAGCCTTATATCTCCATCAAATATCACGGCAAATCTCTGCACGTATTATTGCAGCAGTTTGCTTTAGCATAGTTTTGCCATTATCAGTATTCAGTACAAACTTTAGTACAATATATGTACCAACTTGAATATACCCCATATACCAAAGTACAAAGTTCATACTTGTATGAATATATGAATGGCTTTTACCCAGCACAAACCATGAAATACAAGTCAAAAAAGATACGGCAAAAAGCCAAAATTCTGTATTTAGCAGATAACGTTTTGTTTTATGTTTATGAACCATTATCGCCGTCGTAGTAATCAGCAATAGCAACGCAAGCCACCCCGCGTTGCTCCTTGTTAGATATATAATCAGAACATCGACAACAGACGCATTCAAGGAATTTGCATAAACCTCTAGAAAATCTGAGGCGTTGCCGAATGTCCTGCGCATTACATCATTTTTGTATATATCATTAAGTCCGCTTAATATGTCGCCTGCGCCCCGTATTTGGGAATGAATGAGTATGGCTGCCGCAAAGCCAAGCAATGACATTATGCCTATCATAAAAATAGCACTCAATAATGAATTGCCATAGCGTTTGTATTCTTTGCCCTTCTGTATCGTGCAAACCCATTCGACAAATAGAAACATTATCGAGCTTAACATTATAACGGTTATGTATTCATAGCCGCATGCGCATTTAATCACAATTGCCAGGAAAAACAATGGATATAAAAATAGCCGCTTGTTAAGGTTATTCAGGCAAATCAAGCCAAGGAGCATAGGGACAAACCATGTGAATTCTACCCAATAAAGATTCGGCGCAAAATTCCTTATCCATGGCGAGGTTATTGTCATGGCATAGAACACTCCCGAAAACAACAGGCCGTACTTTTTATATAACTCATAGCAGATAAACGAAAGTACAACGGCAAAAAGCAGGCAACACCCCAGCCTCAATGCAGCGGCAGGTTTAGGCAGGCCGTATTTGGTAAGAAAATAAAACACCCACCCTTGCAATCCGATTAGTGATTTGCGTTCCTCCATTCCATTATATAACTCTGGATTAACATATACTTCATACGCCGCAGTCTTAGATGTAATTTCCCGAGTTGTAACAATTCTCCCCAATCCATATCTTTTGTCACCAATTTCAAAATTAAATTTTCCGGCAGTGACCATGCTAAGCACTAAGGCTTCTGAATCGTTCTGAAAACTTTTATCAGAATTAGACCAAAATATCATCGTTGTGAAAATAATTATCAAGAACAGTCTGGTTACCTTTACATATCTGTGATTATGTAAAACCAGCTTTAAAATCGCCAAACGATACTTGATAATAGCAACAAAAATCACCAATAAAGCGAAAAAAGTCACGTAAGTTAAAATCATATATTATATCCTCCTCCAAGATTTTTTAACAATATTTTTAATATATCGCCATTGCCACGAAAAAAACTTATTTTTGTCGGTATTTTTCCTTTCGGCGGGTAAGCGCGGGTTACGGGAATTTCGCAAACATTCAGCCCAAGCTGACTCGCGCGAACAGACAGGTATGCCAACAGTTCATATGTAACAAAAACATCGCGTAACGGCTGAACTTCAGGATGCATAAGATATTTTCGCGAATACGCCCTGTAAGCATTTGTCGTATCTGTAAACTTCTCCTTCGCCGTTAAACTGATTACCGGTGCGTGTATAAGCCGAACCGAAAGATACCTAATAAACGGGGTGTTAATTGCTTTGCCGCCTTTAATAAATCGGGAACCTTGTACAAAATCATATCCTTCATCAAGTTTTTGGATAAAGCGGGGAACATCCTCAATGCTATCTTTGTTGTTTCCGTCAATTGTTATTACACCGTCATATCCGCGTTCAAGGGCGAACCAAATACCCATACGAAGCTGCGCTCCTTGCCTGCCTGCGCCGAGTTTTGTCAATAGCGTATTTATACCAAGTTCTGCGAGGTTATCAGTACAGCCATCCGTTGAACCACCATCGCATATAACGATATCACATAACTTGTCTACATTATGCTGTTGTGCTGTCTTTAATTCAGCGGAAATGAGTTCTCCTTCGTTGATGATCGGGATTAACAAACAATATTTAGTCTTTCGTTCTGCGAATTCTGAGCAATCAAAATCTGGTACGCCGGCAATATTCACGTATTTCATTCAAATATACCTTTAAGATATAATGCCGTTTGTTTGACAATCTCTATGTTGCCAAAATTTTTCATTTCAATAGAAACATATTTATCATACCCGTTTTCCAACAATAATCTGCAAAGATTTTTATGCAATTCGCGGTTTTCAATTTTAGCCAAGTTAGGTTCGCTGATGTGGATATGATTCACAAATTGAAAATTATCGTTAACTATCTGTAAATTTTCGTTGTTTTCAATTATCGTACCGCAGTCAATGTTAACCTTTATCATCCCGTCAATGCTCTTTACAAAAGCAAAAGCTTCTTCGCTGTGATTGATAAAATTAGTACCGTAAATAACAGGATTCGGTTCCAGTGAAATAACAACGCCTTTTTTTTGCGTATATTTCCCAATTTCAAAGAAAAACGTTTTCGCTGTCTCATGAGCTTTCATAATTTCAAATTCTGTAGGAATGTTTCTGTTTTTTGGGCAGCCAAACACCAGATTTTCACAGCCTGCCGCAACGGCAAAATCAACCGCTTTTTTAGTATATTCAATGAGTAGCTGCCTTTCCGCATCCGACCCAAAAATACTCTCGCTTTTACCATACCAAATAGACTGCAAAGACGAAACTGTCAAGCCGTATCTTTTACGAAGGTTTTTGGCAAAGGACTGAACTTCCATTATTTGTTCATATGGTCTATCGGGAAATATACGCGTTGGCGCTATTTCAAGTCCTTTAAAACCGTTATTAGCCAGAAAACAGTACATTTCCTCGTCATATTCAGAT
>LIUI01000039.1:308-5259 GCA_001462235.1 Fibrobacteria bacterium GUT307 | reverse complement strand
TCCACTCTCAACTTAGATTTAACTTTCAACTTTTTTTTAATCTGCGCAAGGCTGTAACCTTTTGCCATGAGGGAAAGCACTCTGGCTTCGCCTATAGCCTCGCCATCCAGCTTGGCAGTATAAACGCTGCTGTCGTAGGCTCGGCGGTCCTTTCCAAGCAAGGTGGTTAAAAAGCCTTCCAAGACTACATAATCTGCCTTGTTTCTGAGCAGGTATTTAATTGCCCAGTCAAAGGATACCAATGTACGATCTTGCTGCATAGAGGGGTAAGATAGTAAAATTCAATAGTGAGTAAATGCAGGGGTATAGGGTTTAGTAAAATCTCTTGAAAATATAATCCCTATAAGGGCATTTGGGCATATTTTTTTCCAAATGTTCCTTCATTTTTTCCAAAGACACAAAACCCCGATCCAACGCAATTTCTTCCAAACAAGCTATTTTTAAGCCCTGCCTTGATTCCAAAGTGTAAACAAAATTGCTTGCTTCCAAAAGGGAGGCGTGGGTACCGGTGTCTAGCCATGCAACGCCACGCCCTATTTTTTTTACAAATAAGGTTCCCTCTTGCAAATACGCCTTGTTGATATCCGTGATTTCCAGTTCGCCTCTAGCGCTGGGCTTTAGGGCTTTGGCTTTTTCAAGAATGCTTTTGTCGTAAACATATAAACCCGGCACCGCGTAATTGCTCTTGGGATTTGCTGGTTTTTCTTCCAGAGAAAGGGCTTTGCCAGAACTATCAAATTCAACAACGCCGTAGCGTTCGGGGTCATTTACCGCATAGCCTAAAATTCTTGCCCCTGTGAAATTTTGCGGGGTTGCCATTATGCCGTATAAATCAAAAGAACCGTAAAAAATGTTATCCCCTAAAATTAAAGTGCAGGCCTCGCCCTTTATAAAATCTTCTGCTATAAGGAATGCCTGCGCTATGCCTTCCGGCTTTGGCTGAACGGCATATTGGATGTTTATTCCCCACTGGTTTCCGTTGCCCAGCAAGTTTTGAAAGCGGGGGATGTCTGCGGGGGTGCTTATAAGCATTATGTCTTTTATGCCGCCAAGCATTAGCACAGAAAGCGGGTAATATATTATGGGTTTATCGTAAACGGGTTGCAACTGCTTGCTTGCCACCGCACTCAAGGGATAAAGCCTGGAGCCGGCACCGCCGGCTAATAAAATTCCTTTCATATTTTAGAAGGTAGAAATCCAAACCTTAGACTTTTTGCCCTTAACTTCCTTTACAAATCTTGGCACCAAATAGCCCGGCAATGTTTCTTTTAATTCTTTGAATATTTCTTTAGCTTCTTTTATTGGAACTTCAAAATGCGCAACACCCTTTGCTCTGTCTAGTTGGTGCAAATAATATGGCAAAACACGTTGCGAAAATAATTTTTCCGATAATTCTGCTAAAATTTTTGCGTTGTTGTTTATGTCTTTTAAGAGAACGCTTTGGTTTAGAAGCGTGGCTCCGTTTTTTGAGAGGCAAAGAAAAATTTTTTCTGATTTTTTATTCAATTCGTCCGGGTGGTTTACGTGCGCAACAAAAATCAAGCGGTTGCCGAGTTGTTTGAGTAAGCGTTGCAGGGCCGGAGTAAAGCGGCTTGGCAGGGCTGTTGCTATGCGGCTATGTATGCGGATTTTTAAGGGCTTGGGTATAGCGTTAAAAAATGCCTGCAATTTGCTGTTGCTCAGCATTAAAGGGTCTCCTCCGCTTAAAATTACTTCTTTTATGCTTTTGTCTTTTTTCAAAATTTTATGCAATTTTTCCGGCAAATTTTGGATGCTTTTTTTTTGCATATTTTTTCTAAAACAGAACCTGCATTGCACAGCACATTTATCGCTTGCCATAACAAGCAAACGCCCTTTGTATTTTTGCAAAATTCCGCTTTCTATTTCTGCTTTTTTATCGCCAACAGGGTCTTTTATAAAACCACGAATTTTGGCGTTTTCCTTTTCGCTAAATTCAAATTGCTTTTTGCACCTTGTCATTTAACAGCTTTTACCGCCTTATTTAATCTTTCAAAAAGCTCTTCTATTTTGTTTAGCGGTACGGAAGAGAATGCTATGCGGATAAGGCCGGAGAGAACTATCACCCCTAGATTGTGGTTCTTTAAACACTCCTCACGTACGGCCTCCGGTTGCGCGCCGTTTATTTTAACGCACATAAAATAGCCGCTGTTAAAGGGCATGGCGGTAAAGGATTCGGAGTATTCGGGGTGTGCTGCCAAGACTTCTTTTATTTTTTTGTAGCGAGCCTTTAAGGTCTCAAATTTTTCTTGTTTTTCACCTTCGTAGCTTTCGCAGTTGTAGGCTTCTAACAAGATTTCTTGGGATATGCTTGCTACATTTGATATGGTGGCACGGACCGTGCCTGCGGCTTTGTCTTCTAGGGCTTTGAGTTGAGCATCGCTTGCATCCTTGAATGCAAAGGTGATAAAGCCAACCCTGAACCCCCAAACATAATCCTCTTTTGTGGGGCCATCAAGTTTCACGGCAAGCAGGTTTTTACTGGCATTTGCCAAAAGCCCAAACAAAGATTCTTTATATATGCCTTGTTCATAAACCAAACCAAAATAGGCATCGTCAAGGATTACCACAACATCGTTTCCTTTTTCTGCACAAGATATGAGGACTTTGCAAATTTCCTTTGCTTCGTTTTCCTTTACTGTGTAGCCTGTGGGATTATTGGGGAAATTCAAAAGCACAACCTTTTTGCCACCTTCGGCTTCAAGGGCTTTGCCAAGAGCGGCTACATCAAAATTGCCGTCTGTGAAAGTATTGAAAGTTTTGATGCTTGCACCGTAGCTTTCGCTAAAAATCAAATCGTAATTGTCCCAATATAAGTCTGGGATTAAAATGGTATCTCCGGGGTCTAGGAACAGGCTTGCAGATATGGAAAGCGCATGGGTAAGGGCAGATGTTACCACAGGTTCGCTGAATTTAATGCCAGCCAAATTCGCATTTTTTTGCAGCAATTTTTCGCCCCATTTTTTGCGAAGCGGTGCTTTGCCAAAGCTGGGCTGGTACAGGAAGGATGTTTGGATGGTTTTTTCCGGCAAAGTAAGTGCTTTTTTAATAACCGGCAACATAAGCGGCGCACCGTCATTTTCAAACGCTGTTCCTATTGTAGCATTGATTTCTGCGGTTTTAGCTTCTGCGCTTTGCCCCAAAATCCCTTTATGCGGGAAGTACATTCGTTTGCCGCGTTCTGAGAGAACTCGGTAAGCTACAGAGGAATCCAAGCCCAAATTTGCATTGAGGGCTTTTGCCAATTCGGTGAGGTTATTTTTCATAGCGGTGTAGAATATAGTAAAGTAAGAATCAGCCACCCATCCTCAGATTCTGCAACCAATTTCAAGAAAAAAATTTATCCTTAACTTGAATATAGCCTTCTGCGCTTTTTTCGCAGTGTTCTATTTCTTCTTTTGTTAAATCACGGACCCGCCTAGCTGGGCTTCCTGTTACCAAGGAATATGGCGGAAATTCTTTGCCGCTTGTGACAAGCGCGCCTGCACCAATGATGCTATGATGCCCGATTGTTGCACCATCCATAATGCAAGAACCCATGCCTATGATGCAATAATCCTCAATCTTGCAAGCGTGCAGAATGGCATTGTGGCCAACTGTAACGCCTTCGCCTATAACTACGCCTTTATCGTGTGCCAAGTGCACAGTTGAGTTATCTTGGATATTTGATTTTTTCCCAACTTTTATGCTGTTTATATCTGCCCGCAAAACCGCATTATGAAAAATGGAAACATCGTCTGCTAGTTCCACTTCCCCTATAATCCTTGCACCGGGGGCAATAAATACCCGCTCGCCTATAAGCGGCTCTTTGCCATCAAAAATATAAATCCCACTCATCTTCTTTTTTTCCTTTCCGGTTCTTTTTCCAGAGTTAAAAAACCAAGCTGTTTAACGCCGGCTATCTGTGCCAGAGACACAACTTTCATTACAATGCCGTAATTCACGGATTCATCTGCGTTTATCGCAACGGGCATATCATCTTGCCAAAGGGATTTGAAAATTTCATTGAAGTCGTTTATATGCACTTCCATATCTGCTATGAAAATTTTCTCGTCTTTGGTTATGGAAACTTTGAGTATCTTTTTATCCTCTATGGTTGGTGCCTTAGCATTGGGTAATTCAACTTTTATGCCTTGGCTCATAAGAGGAGCAGATATTAAAAAAACTATTAAGATGGCAAAAACAACATCTATCATGTTGGTTAAGTTCATCTCTTGATTAAGGGATTTACCGCGGCTTCTCTTCATATTACCTTTCCCTAGAGAGGACTTTTTCTATGGCTAACAAATCACCGCGTTTAAATAAACTCAGCAAATGCGAGGCAAAGTTGTAATAAAAAATTTCTTGGCGGTTATTGCGGGAAACAAAATAATTAAACGCAACAGAAGAAGGTATTGCTGCAACCAAACCGGCAACCGTGGTAATGAGAGCTACCGCTATTCCGGGTGCAACAACGCTTAAATCTGCCGAGCCGTGTGTTCCTATTTCGTAAAAAGACTGCATAATGCCCCATACGGTTCCAAAAAGCCCAAAGAAGGGCGAAATATTGGAGGTCATAGCCAAAAAGGAAAGTTTGGAATCTTCGTCTAATCTGCAGGCTTCAACCTCGCGCTGCATGGTATCTTCCAGCATTTCTGAGCGGGGTGCTAGGGTTTCAATGCTCACAAAGGGGCTTAGGTTTTGAGATTCCAGGAGTGCGGCATCTGCTATGATTCTAAGCGGGCATTCGGGGGCTTTTAAGGAAAATTCCTCAATTTCTGCAAAGTTTTTTATGCGTTCAAAAGTTTTATAAAATTTCATATTTGCATGCTGCTTATTTTTTAGCGAAAAATATTTGGTTATTATTATTCCCCAAGCAAATAGCGAGAAAAAAGCCAGAATTAAAAGCACAGCTACGGTAACAGGGTCCCCGAGCGACATTTTTATTATTTCA
>LIUI01000039.1:0-171 GCA_001462235.1 Fibrobacteria bacterium GUT307 | reverse complement strand
ATTATTTCAATGGTGATTTGCATAGGGGAATAATCTAGAAAAATTTGTGTTTGGGGTATTGGGATTTAGTATTATGACTGTGCAAATGTTCAGTTCGTTTTTTGCTTTTATTAAAAAATCATTTTTCCCCCTTGACACAGCCCAAATATTTTTCTATATTTTATATCCCCA
>LIUI01000038.1:53866-55486 GCA_001462235.1 Fibrobacteria bacterium GUT307 | reverse complement strand
CGTAATTGCTGTGAACTGCCATTGTATTTTATTTTAACCACCTCGCCAGTTCCTATGGCTTCTTGGAGAATTGCAAGTTTGTCCGGCATGGTTGTAATATAAAATTATTTCCCGCTTTTAAAATTATTATTAGAATAGAGCCTCTGTGTGAAGGTTTAGAGCCTATAGGGAAGGATTTTTAGAAGGAAGAAGCTATTTTACCACAGCTATAATCACCGAAACGGCTATCATAATAATCGCAACCGCTATTGTAATAACAATTGTTTGCTTATGCCTTTTTTTCATATCTTCTATTTCTTTCTGCTTTAGTTCTTTCGCTTCATTTAATTCAGGCTGGCAACTGATCAACTCTAGCAAAATTTTTTTTACAGTAAGAAAATGCGCATAGCAAGCGTCCGCCCTAGAATCCTCCCCTTCACTGGCTGCAGACACTACGAATATCCTTGATTCTTCAGCTTTCATTATTTTTTCGGAGTAATCCTTAATAATTCCCGGCATAATTTCGCCGCCATACATTTTTCTAAAATCAAGTATATTTGTCACACAGAATAATATCCCGTATCTTGAAGCTTCAAATATTGCTCTTTTGGAATGCGATTTGGCTTCCAAGAGTTTTTTTTCATCAAAGTTCCCTGTTGCTATATAAGAATTCAAACTGAGTGCCAAGTGCCAACCCGAATACCTAAGCTCGGATATTGCGGGGATAGCCTCTTGGGTTGTAATGCTCTTGACATCTTGTATTATTTTATCTGCACGGTCAAAATCATCGCACAGAGCTTTGAGTATCTCTTTATGCTCTGCTATCATACCAAGCTGCAATGTTTAATTTTTTCTACAAGTGAATTTATGTCATCTTCTGTAACATAACGTCCCGTCTGGAGTTCCACGCTTCCGGAGGAATAATTCATTACAAGAATCTTATTAATATCCGAAAAGTTATTTCGAATATCTCTGCCTGAGTAATTTATCCTATTCATAAGCGAAAATCTAGAAATTTTTCTGTAAAGCTAAACAAAATGCATCGTACTAATTTTACTTTGGCAAGCGACGGTAATTCTCGCAAAAAAAACGGTCAACTTTTGGTCAACTTTCTAAATCACCCTCAAAAACAGCGAAATTTCAATGATTTTCAACCCTTAATTCACCATGTCAAGGTAGTGCTCTAACCAACTGAGCTAATCGTCCTGAGTTGGGAATAATATAGAAAAATTCCACGCCGCCATTGTATTTTATTTTAACCACCTCGCCAGTTCCTATGGCTTCTTGGAGAATTGCGAGTTTGTCCGGCATGTTTGTAATGTAAAAATTCGCTAGCAAGACTAAAAATAAATTCTCATAAGCTCCTTTTGGAACAAAATCAAGCAAAAAAACAGAGCTTGCGGATGCAGCCTTGCAATACATTTCGCAACACAGTTTTCTATATTAAAGCTATGGGCATAACATTAAGCGCTCACACCAAAGAGCGAGCGGAAGAGCGTGGGATATCGGAAGATGGCATAAAAGCCGTTCTCACCGGAAATCCGGCAGTGACCGTTCCAAGCAAAACAGACCCGGAAGCGGTAGTTGTGTTTGGTAGGCATGGAAACAAAATCTGGGGTAATAACCGTTCGCCCTGCGAGC
>LIUI01000038.1:0-53712 GCA_001462235.1 Fibrobacteria bacterium GUT307 | reverse complement strand
GCGAGCAAAAAAGAAAGGAGGTTCTATGAGCAGAAAACCGGGAATTGACCCTGCATACTACGATACGCATGATTTTGCGGACGATATGGCAGAAGCTGAGAAAAACGGAACTTTGATAATCACAAAACCGGGCGAAAGCGCCCTTGAATCCATAAAGCGGCACATGCAAGCGAATAAGAAAACCGAAACCGTTTCCGTGCGGCTTCCAAAGCCTTTAGTTGCGGCAATAAAGAAGCAGGCAAAGAGCGTTTCTATACCTTGGACTTCCTATATCAGAGGGATTATTGAAGCCAATGTTGTCACTGCTGCAAGCGCAAGGTAGATTCTTCCGAGGCACTAAGAACCGGATCGCTCACCGCCATTGTATTTTATTTTAACCACCTCGCCAGTTCCTATGGCTTCTTGGAGAATTGTGAGTTTGTTTGGCATGGTTGTAATGTAAAATTATTTCCCGCTTTTAAAATAAATCCGAATGAGAACCCGTGCGAGACGCCGTCAATACAAGCCTGTTGTTGTCAATGGCATAAATAAGCAACCAATCAGGCGTAACGTGACATTCCCGAAACCCTATATAATCACCCTTCAACGGATGGTCGTTATGCTTAGCTTCCAATGGCTCTCGGTTCTGCAATTTTCTAATAATTTCCCTCAGCAATGACAAATCTGCGCCACGTTTTTTCATTCGCTTTCGGTCTTTTCTGTATTTGGCAGTAGTCTCAAGCTCAAGCATCGTCATCTTCTTCCGCATCAAGATCCGCATCCATTTCTTCCACGGTCTTATAACGCTTTGTTTTAATTTTCCCTGCCATAATATCCCTAGCCTCTTGCATAGCCGCCAAAGTCTCAGCGTTGTATTCAGGCCGGTTATCTTCAAAAACGGGCAAAACTATTATTTCAAGCTCTCTGCCAATATATTCACTGGGTATAGAAACATCAAGCCTATCTTCCCTTAGTGGAATGCAGGTTGTACGGTATGCTTGTGTCAGGATGTTCATAAAATATCTCCATGAGCTTTATGCCTATGGTCTAATATAGAAAATATTTTATTTTAACCACCTCGCCAGTTCCTATGGCTTCTTGGAGAATTGCAAGTTTGGCGGTTGGTTTAGCCCTCATACCGCCATCTGTAAAAATCGCTAAAAGAAACTATAGCGGCATTGTTATGCCGTTGCAGGCTCAGTAAATGGTTATCGCCTGTAATTAAAAAATCAACGTTTGCAGCATCAGCCAAAGCGAACAAAAAAGAATCCTTCGGATCGTTCAATCCTCTCACAGTTACATTCCCAACATCCGCTTTAATGGCATACCGCCTAATCAATTCCAAAGTCTCAGCCGCCGCTTCTTTATTAACGTATTTTCTTAACTTTTCCCTTGAAGAAACTTCAATAAACTCTTCAACGCTTTTCTCGCAACAGACTATTAAAACACTTTCGTCCGCACATAGAACGCGCAACTTCGCTAGTCTCTTGCCTATCGCAAAAGAAACCCAAATATTAGTGTCAATAACCAATTTGATTATTTTTGGCATCTCTAACGCACCTTGCCATATCTCACCGCATCAACTTCTGCCTGAATATCTTCATCGGTGAGAGGCACGTTCTTCGGACGCGTCTGTATATACCAATCAAGATAGGCAAGGTCATCTGCCCTTTTGCTTTCCCCAGCGGATTTAATAACCGTCCGGATTTCCGTTTTTTCCATGACTGCTTCCATAATTTAGAATATACAAAAAAATATTTCCAGCTTTTAAAATTATTTATGAGAAGAATTAGAATATAACCTCCGCATCAGGTTTGGCGGTTGATTTGCCGCTGAGCAACAAAGCTGAGTTAGAGCTGGAAAGAAAGGCTTGATTAAAAGTAAGATTTCTCTATGTAATAAATAACCTGAGCTAACGACAAAATTTACCTCATATTTCAAAATAGAGCCTCTAGGTGAAGAAGTTTATTGTTATCCCCACCCTCTGTCCACATTTCGTAGCCATACGGAGAACCGGAAAGAGGTTTGTTCCCACTAGAATTGGCAGTAAATTCCTGTACCCCGGAAGCCGTTTTGTTTAACTCATCAGTTTCCAAACAAGGGTCAACTTGTGCAAAAAGCGGTGAAAAGCTAACAGCTATCCCGCACAAAGCAATAACGAATTTTTTCATAAATACTCCAAAATCTTGTATAATATAAATATATATTTTATTTACAAAAAAGTGACAAAAAAATTATAACGGGCTTAAATCCGTCACCATATCCATCTGTCATATTCATAGCCGTCGGGTATGTTTTTCTTGAAACCTCCGTATGGCTCAATTCTGTTTTCCGAAGCGGTGTTTATTGTAGAAGGGTATTTATCCGTAAAATATTTTGGGCATTCTGTTTCTTTGGAGAGGAACGTGGGATTGTCTGCGGTCTTGTACCAATCTACAAACCATAAGCAGCCGTCTAAAAGCATCTTGTGTTTGGGGTTTGAAAATACCGCATTGCATTTGTTTCTAACGCAATCTTGGAAAACGGAGGCTGGTTTATCATAATCATGAATTTCTTGCTGGCAGGTTGTTAGCAAGCCGCCATAGCCTTCTCCCAACAAACCTTGGCTCACGCCCATTTGCGTTGCAAAGCTGTTGAACATGCCGGGGCCGCCGCCGGGCACCATAATATCAAACTGCCCTTCTTCCACATCATCGCCGGTATTGGTAACCATCACGATGAGAGTTTTCCCTGCAATAAGCCTATGGGCTTCTTTTACGTCGTCGCCATGATTTCCGCCATCGAATTGAATCTGAAAGCACTGGCCGCAAGCGTCTTTTGGCGAAGCGGCTACAAAGGCGTAAGCGAGAGTGTCATTCAGCGCGATTGGGGCCATGTCCCAGCATGCATAAGCTATGCCGCCATCCTGGCAACTGCTCACCGTTTCTTTATAGCCAAGCCAATCTTCAAATATAGTGCCGGCCCACTGGTCATAGCGTACTTCAATGTCAGGGCTTAAAGTAAAAGTCGGAATTTCCTTGTTGTTTATATCGCAATTTCTGCAAATAGTGTATGGAACTGCATTTTCATTAACATTTTTAGGTAGAGAGCAATGCGGCTTGCAGCCATCCCAATAGCGGGACCCCCAGCCCTTTGTAACCCCAGATTGACCCTCTTGAAGTCTAGGATAATTTCCGGCATTCGGAAGAGGGGAAGAACTGGAAGGTAAGCTGCCATTGCCGGAAGATGAGGAGTTTGTATTGTTTCCACCGCTAGAACTGCTGGAATTATTAGAACCACCGGAACTGCTGGAATCGCTGGAGTTATCAGAGTCACCAGAACTGCTGGAATCGTTGGAATTATTGGAAGTGCCGGAACTGCTTGTCTCGCCGGAATCGCTAGAATCGCTGGAATTATCAGAACCACCGGAGCTGCCGGAAACAGTCTGATTGCCTTCGCCACTAGAAGAAGATGAAAAGCCTTCGTTGTCAAGAACTTTATCCTCGGAACACCCGAAAATCACCAAACCAGCAAGCACAAGCGAAAACAAAACAGCCTTCATACACGCCTCCATCTGTAAATATATAAAATTATGACAAAACTAAAAACTCTCGGGCCAGGGATGCTTTGGGTAGCGGCCTCTTAGCTCTTTTCGCACCTCAGGGTATGTATTTTGCCAAAAATCGCTCAAATTCCAGGTTTTTTGGACTGTGCGGTAATTCGGAGCCAAAATATCATAGCGAACCCGCAAACGAGCCTCTGCTATAAAATGCTCCCCTTGCATACCCATAAAATCGCCAATTCGGGCAGAAAGTTCTGCAATACCATCCGGATTGTATATGTATTTTGCAAATTTGCCGTTTGCTAGTTTCAAGGAACTTGGAAAACTTTTATGCAACCATCCCAGCCAACCAGCGCCAAAATAATCTTCAAGAATTTTTTTATATCGCTCATCGCTCAAATCACGCAGCAAAAAAATCCTGCTGCAAAATTCGTCCATAATCAGGGAAAAATCGTCTTCATCAAATTTTGGGAAATTGTGTTCCGGGAAAAGCTGCGAAGCTAGTTTCATTTTTGCAAGCAAAGCCAAATTCACTTCCGTTAACCACTGGCTTGTGAAATCCTCCTTTTCCATAAGAGCCTTCCATGCAGCCGCTGTTTCGTTTTCAAGCTTTTTCCTCTCCTCTACAGAACATTCCTCTTTGCCCAAAGAGCTAACCCTCATAGCAACAAACTGCTTTTGATTCGCCTTCCATTGCAACTCCAAACGAGATTCGGAATTTTCAAGGTATTCCTCCGGAACCGGAGCATAAAGCCTTGCTGTTGTTTTTTTAACACCCCGCATCAAACCAAAAACCAAAATCGCTTTCTCCTTTGATTCGCAAAAAACAGAAATACCCTCTTTGGTTTTATAAGATTGCTCCCCATCGCTTTTAAAAGCAAGAGCATCTGGGAAAGCAGAAAGCAGGAATTTTATGCTGTTTGTTGCTTCCCCAATAGCTATGCTACGGCTCAACTGCTCATAATGCAATTTTTCCTCGCGTTGCCACTTTTCTTTATCTTCCGCTAAATGCAAAATATTTCCGCTTTTGTTTTCGCTCTCTAAAATTACGGCTATGGCTAAAATTGTTTTTGAAATGTTTTTTTGCATAGCAAGAGAGCAGGCAAGGTTCAGGGATTGCACGGGGATTTGCAGAGTTTTTTTGCCAAGTTCGGTTATTGCGTTTTTATCTATTAGATTAAGGTTTTGCAATTCCTGCAAAGCGGCATTCTCTTTTTGCTCGGAAATTTTGCCAAGCAGGTGAATTGTTTTCCCTAAATTATTTTCCAGTAATTTTTTCTGAAGCAAAAACCTTGCGGGATTTATGCGTTCAATTTCGGGTTTTATAGCCTGTGCAAAATTTGTCTCGTCCCGTTCGCTCCACAAACGCACGCACAAGCCCTTTTGCGTTCTCCCTGCCCTACCCGTTCTTTGCACAGCGTTTTGCATGGCAATTCTAGCTAGCCGCAGAGTCTTTAAGCCTGTTGAAAAATCATCAAAAGCCATTCGCTCAAAACCGGAATCTATAACGGCTTTCACGTTTGGAATTGTAAGCGATGTCTCTGCGATATTCGTGGTGAAAATAATTCTTGTATTTTCGCATTTCTCAAAAATTTTTTCCTGTTCATCTTTCAATTGCCCGCCAAAAAGAGAAAATAATTCCGGGGCATTTTTGCCAAGGCTACCGGCAACTCGCTCCCTGCAAGCGGCAATTTCTGCCTTTCCCGGCAAAAAAACCAAAATTGTCCCGCCAATGTCATTATATAAAATGCTCTTAACAGCCCGCTCAACCTGAGCCGCAAGCGGCTCCCCGCTCCTCGCCTCTTGGCGAATTATCTCCACAGGAAAGCCCGGATTTTCAATTTTCAAACATTTGACCCCAAGATAATTTTCCAGCGACTCTCTTTCCAATTCCGCAGAAAGCACGGCCACCCTTTGCCCCCTAGCAAGCGCACTTGCCAAAAGCAAATCCATATCTGCACCCCGTTCATGGAATTCGTCAAAAACTATCCAATTTAGTTGAGAGTTGAGAGTTGAGAGTTGAGAGTTTTCTGCTAAAAAACTTCCGTAGGTTTGGAATATGATTTTTGTGTTTTTGCTGATTTTGCTCTCAAATCTAAACTTATAACCTATAGTTTCACCGACGGGTTCACCATAACAACTTGCTAAAAATTTTGCCAATTCTCTTGCTGCCAAGCGGCGTGGCTGTAAAATAAGGACACGGTTGCTTTCGCCTGCCAAGAGCCACGGCAAAAAAGATGATTTGCCCGTGCCCGTTGGAGCGGTAAGGAGCAGGTGTTTTTGCGAGGCTATGCAAGCCTCTATTTCTGCTCTTGATTTGGCGAGCGGAAGGTTTAAAAGCGCAGAAATCAATACTGCAATTTCCTATTGCCTCTGAACATTGACCACAAAAATCCGCCATGCTCGGCATTTGCCATGATGGTGGAGGCGTTGCTGTCTGTGCTAAGGGCAAGGGCAGCTATTAAGGCGGCTTGTTCTTCTTCTTCGTGCGAATTTACATTTTCCAAGACTTCTTGTATGCGGCTCTCGTAGGTCATTTGCATACCTGTCCATTTAAGGTTCAAAAAATCGGGATGCCTTAATACGCCGCGCAAGAATGGTATTGTTGTGCTTATGCCTTCTACGCGGAAATTGGAAAGCACGGATTCCAAATTAGAAATAGCCTTTTCTCTTGAGCTGGAAAATGCCATTACTTTTGCCAAAACGGATTCATAGTTTGAGGGAACCATATCGCCAGAAACAAAGGGGCTTTGAACCACAATTCCTTCTCCGTAGGGAACAAACATTCGCTCTATTTTTCCCGGCGAAGGTGAAAAATGGTTGTAAGGATCCATAGCATCTATATTTACAGCGATAACCGAACCCTCGTTTCTTAGTTTTTCTTTTTGCAAAAGCAAAGGTTCGCCGGAATGCAGCCTTATTTGCCCACGTAACATATCCACGCCTGTGAGCAAATTTGTGACGCCGTGGAAATGCTGAATGCTTTGCTTGACGTCTAAAAGGTAAATATCGTTTTCTGAAACAAAGAATTCTGCATTTGCGTAGCCAATAATGCCAAGACCTTCTATGAGATCCGGTAGCACAGACATAATTCTGTCTCTATTCTCTTTAGAAAGGTAAGGGCTTGGGCTTTCTACCAGCAGTTTGCGAAAACGGAATTGCACGGAACTTTCTAATTCCGGAAAAATTATGTGCTTGCCGTTTTTGTCTCGCAAAATGGGGAAAGAAATTATGTGCGGATGCGTTAAGGTTTTTTCCAGATAAAGGGATTTTTCATAGCCAAATCGTTCGCATTGGCGGAGTACGCCATCTATGGCGGTTTGCAATTCTTCTGCATTTTTGGCTTCTCTAATACACCTGCCGCCTGCTGCCCCGGCTCCTTTTACCATCAAGGGATAACCTATATTGCCGGCTTCGCCTGCTAGTTTTGCGGTATCTTCAAAAACAGCGCTGTGAGGTAAAATTGCTATGCCTGCTTTAGAGGCAATATCGTTTAGCAAAGTTTTTTCTTCGCCTGTGCTGCGGCCCTTTGCCAGCCAGGAAGAAGATATAAAGGCAATGCCATGCTCGGCTAATTTTTGGCTGAGTTCCGTGCTTGCCGCTAAAAATCCATAGCCGGGATGAACGGCATCTGCCTTGCATTCTATGGCGGCTTTGAGAACTTGTTCAACATCTAAATATGGAGAACTCTTTACATTAGAGCTAATCACATAAGCCCGGCTTGCCTCGCGCACGCCTACTTGGTTAAAATCCCCCTCTTCGCAAAGAGCAATGGCTTCTGCGTCTAAACCTTTTATAGCCCGCACGCAAGCCGCCTGTATAAGCCCTCTGTTAGCAACCAAAACCCTTTTATACATAGTTCCTCTTGGAATTTAATGTTAGGGAATTAATGTAGAAAATTCTATGTTGTCCAATAAAAAAATGAAAAGGACTTTTTTATTCACTTCAACTCTTTATTCTTTAAAATTTCTTCAATCTGATTAAAATCATAACCTTTTTTCATTAGGTCAAGAACTCTAGTCTCACCTCTAGCCTCACCAATATCAATACCTTCGGTTCTACCAATGTCAACGCCTTTAGCAACGCCCTCATCAAACCTAACGGCAAGAGCCTCATTCATATTCCATTCGTGAAGCAACATATTCTCAACCTCCGAACCATACTTTGCAAGAAAATCTACAAAAATACCACGACTAAGAAAACTTGTTGTCTGAACCCCGATACCCCCGATTTTTAGGATTTAGGGGATATTTCAAAAATAGGTTTATCTATGTGAATTCTCTTAAATTCCAATCTGGTTGCACCAAAGTTTATCAATTCATATTTGCTCGCTGCATTTCAATTTCCAAAGCTCGCTGATAAATAACTTCCTGAAACCCGTTTCCAAGAATACCATGTACATTCATAGCACAGCGTATAATTTTACCAGTAAGAATTTCATGTTGCATAATCGGGTTAATCCTCTTCATCGGGGGCATCGGGGTTCAGACGTTTCTGTTTCCATTGTTGCAATCTCCTATTTGGGTGTCTATGTACTTAGACGCGTTTCGGAAGCAAAAAGTTCCGGAAAGGGTGATTTTGCAACAGTTGTTGACAGTTTTTATGTTTTTTCTATCTTCCCCCCATAATGTCAATATCATATAATGTGCTTTTATGTTTGCTACTCGCCTCCTTTGCTTTTGCTCAAAGACAGAGTGTAGCTGTGCTGCCTTCGCTGGCTACCTCAGACACAAAACTCACTCCAAAACAGAAAGAGCTTTTGATGGAAGAAGTGCGAACAGATTCGCGAGACGGCAAGAAATACAAAGTTGTTAAAATAGGTAATCAAACTTGGATGGCAGAGAATTTGAATTACGATGCTAGCGGTAGCAAATGTTACGATAACAAGCCTGCCAACTGTGCAAAGTATGGTCGCTTATACAATTGGAATACGGCAATGAGTGCCTGTCCTTCTGGTTGGCATTTGCCAAGCAAAAGCGAGTATGAAGTTTTGGATAGGGCAGTTGGCGGTGAAAAAGTGGCAGGTAAAAAACTGAAATCTAAGAGTGGCTGGAAAGATAACGGCAACGGCACAGATGAGTTCGGATTTGCGGCTCTTCCGGGCGGTAACGGCGGTTCGGTTGGCAGTTTCTACAGTGCTGGCCTCAGCGGCTACTGGTGGAGTGCTTCCGAGTACGATGCCAACGACGCCTACCTCCGGTTCATGGCCTACGGCTACGAGGGTGCGTACTTGGTCAACTACGATAAGAGCAACTTGTTTAGTGTTCGTTGTTTGCGGGACTAGTGCGGAACAAAAGGGCGTATTTCAATACGCACATACATTGTATGTGCTACAACGCCACAATATCTCGGCGTGAAAGCCCCGTATAAAGCATAATTTTATCCACAGCTTCACCGCCTTTCTTCATAGCCAAAGCAGTCTGAACAACGCCTTCTGTTTTACCCTCTTCCCGCTCAACCTCAAGAGCATCTTTTAAATTCCAGTCAGTAAGCAACATGTTTTCAACCTCCGAACCATGCTTTGTCAGAAAATCTACAAAAATGCCACGGCTTATGCAAGTCTTGATAGCCGCTTTTATCGCATCTTCCCTGCTCATACTCTTGCAGTTATTCTCCACCTCGTCCACAAGCTCGCTGTAGCCGTTCAAAGACGGGCTTCTGCTTGCCATCTTCGCATTCCTGCCCTTGTTTATGTTGTAAACTTGAACTATAAGTTCAAGGGAATACCTTTCCTTCTTGCTCTTGAATGCATCCGAAAGCTTCAATTCCTTGAAATCTGGATATTCCTCTTTGCCGTTGTAAAGAACTATGAACTCTGGAGTGGGTATTTCCACAAGCTGCTTCTTGTACAAATCTTTCTTGTTTGTTATTGCCTGGTATTCTTTCCCCATATACTGCAGCATCCTGAGCGGCATATTTTCGTTGACCGTAGATTGGTGCTCTATCAACACTACCAGCTTGTTTTCCAACACAAAAGCTATGTCGTTCAATTGTTCCATGAACAGTACATCGGATAGGGTTATTATTTCTATCTCCGTGTTTTCGGGGTAGCTTTCCCCGCTTACAGCGTTGTACAACTCCAGCAGATTTTCCTTTTCGCTGAACAGCAAAGTGAACACACTGTTCTTGTATTGGCGGTTTGTTTTGACCGTTTCCATAGAATAAACTCCTATTTGGGTTATTTATCTATTAGACGCGTTTCAGAGGGAAAAAGTTCCAAAAAGGATGATTTTGCAACAGTTGTTGACGTTTTTTTGTAGAAAATTCTAAAAAATTTTCCAATCTTTAGGTTCGCCTTTGGGCCTTCCCAAATTGTCTCTTGCCTTGCTAGAAACAATTGCTTCTATAAAAAAACGGCCTTCATTACGCAATGCAAATTCTAAGTTTTGGGCAAGTTCGTCTTTATTTTTGCACAAGAACGCAGCGTTATAGCCGCAATTTTCTGCTATGCCTGTTGCTTTTATTTGCCCTGCCACCGTAGGCTGCCCCCCAACGCTTGCATGAGAGCCATTGTTGAGCACAATATGAATAAAATTTTTTGCCTCGCCTGTTCCTATTGTGGCAAGTGCCCCCAAGTGCATGAGCATTGCGCCATCTCCATCTAAACAGATAATTTTTTGCTTTGGCTTTTGCAAGGCCACTTCAAATGCGATTATTGAGGCGTGCCCCATTGCCCCAATGCACAAAAAATCATTATTATAGCCTTCATTTCGTTTTCCGCGTAATTCGTAAAGTTCCCTGCTTATCATTCCTGTAGAAGAGATAATTATGCTGTCTTTTGGCAAAGTTTCCAGTATGGTTTCTATTGCCGCTTCTCTTAAAAAATCTATTTCTGCACTAAGTTTGTATGCAAATTTGCTAAATGTTTCTTTGCGAATAAGCAGGGCAACAGGAGCGGAGTGTTGTTCCATTGTGTGCATTGCCCATTCTATTGTATTTTTAGCTTCTTCAAATTCCTGCGGCAAAATTTTATAAGATATTTGGCAAGCATTGAGTAAAGCCTTTGTAACCAAGCCCTGCTTTTTGTGCTGAGGTTCGTCTTTTATGTCTGGTTCTCCGCGCCAGCCTATTAACAATAGCATTGGAATTGAATAAACCTGCTTATCTGCTAGAGAAAGCAAAGGATTTATAGCATTGCCAATTCCCGAATTTTGCATATAAACCGCACCCGGATTTTTTGTTGCCAAATAATGCCCAACGCACATAGCCACGGACTGCCCTTCATTGACGTTTGTCCAAAAATTATTTTTAGGCAATGTTTCCATTAAGCAGGCATTCAGGTCTTTCAAAAGAGAATCCGGAACGCCGGCAAAAAAGTTTATTTTAGAAGCTAGAAATCCCGTAAAATCTGGAGTGTTCAGCATTGATTTACCTCACCGGATAATGTAGAAATTGCGTTTACTATATTACCATTTTGATAAGGTGCTAAAATGAGAAGATCGCACAAACAAGAGATGCTAGCTTTGCTCAGAACAATGAGCAAAATGGCGGATCTATTGCCCAAAATGGCAAACCCAGAGAAACAAATTCAAGATATTTTTGCCGCTTGCGAGTGTTTGAGGGACAATCTGGAACAGGAAGCTGCTCCCCAGAGTTTGGATATATTGCAAACCATAGAAACTTCGCTTAAAGAAAACAGATTAGATATTCTTGAATATATTGAAAATTTGGAATCAACCTTTGACTCAGAAGCGAAAATCAAATTAGAAGTGCTTTTTTTGCCCTACAAAGCCTCCATGTGGGACAGTTTAGAGAGCATTTACCTTGCTGCCAAAGATGATGATGCCTGTGAAGCCTTTGTGATGCCCATTCCATATTACGATGTAAAAAACGGAAAACTCATGGAAATGCATTGGGAAACCAATTACCCAAAAAACATACCCTTAATTGACTACCGCAAATACAACATAGGGGAACGCCATCCAGACATTATATTTATCCATAACCCTTATGATGGCTGCAATACGGTAACAAGCGTGCATCCCGATTTTTACAGCGCAAAATTGAGAAATTTAACCGATTGTTTGGTATATGTGCCGTATTTTGTTGGATACGGATGGCATATAGAAGAGCATTTTTGCACATTGCCGGCGTGTATTTTTGCCCATAAGGTAATTGTGCAAACTAATATGGAACGAGAAATTTATGTCCGCGTGTATAAGGACTATGCAAAGAGAAACAATGTACCGGAGAGTTTAGACAAAATTGGCGATAAATTCCTAGCCTTAGGAAGCCCAAAGTTAGATAAGGCTGTTGGTACAAAAAGTGAGAATTGTGAAATTCCGGCAGAATGGGAAAATTTGATAAAGAATGCAGATGGCACACGCAAAAAAGTTGTGTTTTACAATACAAGCATAGGTTCATTATTGCAGCATTCTGTAGAAAACAACAGACCTTCAGATAAATATTTATGCAAAATTAAAACTGTATTTGAGTTTTTCAAAAAACAAAACAATGCTGTTTTGCTATGGCGCCCGCATCCGCTTTTGGAAGGCACAATTAAAAGCATGCGCCCTTGGCTTGAACAGGAATATGCACAGATTGTAAACGAATATAAAGCCAATAATTACGGAATTTACGATGACACCGAAGATTTGAACCGCTCTATTGCTATAAGCGATATATATTATGGCGATGGAAGCAGCGTTATGGCATTATTTAATTCTGCGGAAAAACCGGTTTTATCTCAGATAATTGGAAAACCATCTATAAGTGCGCTTTATGATGATGGAATTTCCATTTGGTTTATGGATAATTTTAATGTGCTTTATAAATACGATAAACAAAGTAAAGAAGCAGAATACATGGCAACGATTCCTATACAAAAAAATGGAGCATTTACTGCCATTGCCAAGAATAATAATAAGTTGTATTTGGCATCTGCTTGTGGGTATGGGATATTTGTTTTTGATACGGATAAAAAAATATTTGAACAAAATGATATATACAATTATGAAATTCAAAATGCTATAAGTTTTAAAAATTTTGTTTATTTTATTCCACAAGGATTTTCTGCCATTTTAAGGCTTAATACAGATACTAATGAAACAACGTATTTTCCTCCACAGTTGAATGTAAAAGGAAGAGTAATGCATACGTATGTTGTTGGCGTTGAAATTGCGATTGTTATACAAGGAACAAATACTATTGTATTTTTTAATATGGAATCTGGAGAGTATGTTGTAGAAAAGGTGGGAACCGATTGGGAACAGTATAACAATATATGTTTTGACGGGCAAAATTACTATCTCAGCCCACTCATCAAGAATTACATTATTAAATGGAATAGAAAGTTAAATAAAATTTCAAAGATTAAACTCCCCGGTTCTTTTTCAAGGAGAGAAAATAATGGAGGCGCAAATTTCTTAATTCAATATTCCTGCAAACATATATGGCTGTTTCCTTTGGCAGCAAATAATGCGTATAAAATGAACATAAATACGGAAAAATTTATCGAGTTGCCTAAACTTGTAGAGCATTTTGAAAATAAAAACTTAGGTTGGTATTACAATCTTATGTGTGCAAGCGAAAATTTTGCATACGCTTCTACTTGGGACAAGGGTATTATTGAGTTTAATATAAATACATCTGAGTTGAATTTAATTAAACTAACTACAGCAGAAAATCTTATAGACCCAGGTTTGCTTCATTACTTACCGAACTACAAGGTTCCGGCAGAATGGGAAAAACAGATAAAGAATGCGGATGGTACACGCAAAAAAGTTGTGTTTTATAATGCAGGTATGCCTGCATTGCTAGAGAGTTCTATAATCGCGAAAAAAAACAATGCAGTTTTGCTTTGGCGTCCACGCCCACGGCTTAAACAAGAGCATGTGGAAATTGCAAAAGAATACAAAACCGGTAACTATGGAATTTACGACGATACCGAAGATTTAAACCGTGCCATTGCGGTAAGCGATGTGTATTATGGAAATATAAGCAATGTTACAGCATCATTTTATGAGGCAAAAAAGACTGTTTTAGCATCTCACATGCCTGTTTTTGCCGGACTTTATGCTGATGAAATTTCTCTTTGGTTTATGGATGCTTTTAATACATTTTACAAGTATGATAAACAAAATAAAGAAACGGAATGCGTAGGAATGATTACTGGGCAAAGCAATTGGGGGAATCTTGGAGCCGTTGCGAATAATAAAAAGTTGTATTTTGCGCCATATTTCAAAAATGATAAAATATCTATATTTGACATGGATAAAAAATGCTTTGAGTATATAGATTTTAAGGATGATTGCAAATATGATGTAAAATTTAGGAACGTTGTCTGTTTCAAAGATTTTATTTATTTTATTCCTAATCAATTTCCTGCCATAATGAGACTAAATACGAATACAAAAGAGGTAGAATATTTTTCAAATTGGCTAGGCGATGTATCCAAATTGCCGATTTCCAAATTGCAAAAAGGGTGGGAAAATATTTTATTTTGGGGCTCTCACGTTGTCAATGAAGAAATAGCAATAGTTATAAATGGCATAAATGCCATTATGTTTTTCAACATGGAAACTTGCAATTATGAAATCAAAAGCATAGGAGAAAAATCCGAGCAGTACCATGAAATATGTTTTGACGGACAAAATTATTATCTCACTCCGCCTTACAAAGATTATATTGTTAAATGGAACAGGCAGTCGAACAAAATTTCCAAAATTCAAATTCCTTCTTTTTCCAGAAGAGAAAGCACAGAAGCTAATTTTTCAATTCAATACTTAAACGAATATGTATGGTTATTTCCTGTTTATGCCAACAACGCATATAAAATAAATATAAATACAGATGAAATTACGGAATTACCCGAACTCGTTGAGCATTTTGAAGATAAAAGTTTAGGTTGGTATTATAATTTGACTTTTGCAAATGGAAATTCCATATATGCTACAACACTGAACAAAGGCATTGTTGAGTATAATGCAAATACATCGGGATTGAATTTTATTAAGCCAAATATTACAGAACCGCAACTGCTTAAATTGCTCGGCAATAATAAAATTGCAAGCAAAAACGCCGGTAAAAATATCTGGGACGCAATTATTCTCTTTACTCGGAGGTATTTATAAACGCCTTGACCACACAAAATACAGAGTCTATTGACTTAACAGAAACTTTGCGCAAGCAGTTGCTTGCGTATTCAACGTCAAGTGAAATTGGTAAAATAACAGCGCAAGCGCAGAGCATTGAAGGCGTGTTCAACGGTTTATGTTTAGGGTTTAAAGACTTAGCCGGCTATGACAGAGTTATGGTCTTGGGCATAGATAGTGAAAATTTTTGCCTAAAACCCTTGCATAGCGTTGGCTTTAAAGAAGAAATATTAAAAGATTTTCGAGCAGAAATACATTTTATGGCCGGCGAGTACGCAGATGCAATTTTTTGCAACAAGCACATTCTGGCAGACCCAGTTCCGGACTCCGATTCCTTTTCAATGCTCGGATGCAAGGCTTATATAATTTTTCCATTGCTAAAAAGAGTAATGGAAGAATGTTGGAAAGTTAAAAAATGCCAAAGAATAGATTGCCCTTGCTATGCTTCTGAAAACCAGTATTGCTGGACAAATCTGGATGCCGGGCTTGCCACGGAAGCTGCATCGGAAGATGATAGGCGGCACAAGTGCATAAAATGCGAGCAGTTCAAGTGCGAAGGTTTGCTTTTTTTAGACTTGACAAATCATGCTACAATAACCGGAGATGATGTTGCAATGATGTACTCAATTGTTGCACACGCCGGGCTAATAATGGAATCATTCAGCGCTCACGAGGCATTGAAAAAAACAAATGAAAAATTGAAAACTATTTATGAAGAACTGCAAAAAGCTCACCGGCACCTAAAAGTTGATTTGCAGCAGGCAAGCCTAATACAGCAGCAGCTTTTGCCATCTAGTTTTCCAAAGGGGCTTACAGATGTATTTGCAGATTACAAAGCAAATTTAGAAGTTGGCGGTGATTATTACGATTGCTTTGAATTGGAAAATGGAAAGATAGCCCTTGTGGTTGCCGATGTATCCGGGCATGGAACCGCAGCTGCAATGATGATGAGCATGTTCAAAATAATGCTAAAATCCTCGCCCTTAAACGCTATAAGCCCAGCCCAAACATTAAAAGACATAAATAAAACTTTGGTCACAGAAGTGGACAGCGGAAAATTTATAACTGTTTTTTATGCAATATGGTTAAAAGACACAAGGGAACTCATATACACAAATGCGGGACATAATCCCGTTCCCATTATCAATAAACAAACCGAGGAAATAGAATTGCTAAAATCATCTGGGCTTTTTATAGGCATTATGCCAGATATAACCATAGAAGACAAGGTTTTGCATCTCAGTGGCGATTATCGCATAAACCTTTATACAGACGGAATAAACGAAGCTATGAACGGCGCTAAGGAACAATTTGGCCACAAACGCATTCACGAGCTTATGCAAAATACCATAAACCAAAGCTGCAAGGAATTTATAGAGATTCTTTTGAAAAAAGTTGATGATTTTTGCGAAGGAAACGAACTAGCCGACGATGCCACTATTTTGGTGTGTGATTTGTAAGTCCCGCTTAAATAAGCAAAATCTTGGATAGTGCAAAGCCACCTATTAAAATGGAAGTCATGCTAAACACAACGGTTGATTTTGTGCTTTTGCCAACACCCTCTGCGCCGTTTATGGTGTAATAGCCAAAATAACAGGCATAGCCAGAAATAAAAAATCCAAAGAGTGCCGCTTTTACCAAACCAACCATAAAATCCCAATCCCTATAACTCAGCCTAACTCCGGAAAAGAACATGTGAAAAGTCACTTCTTTATAAAGATATGCTACCACAAACCCACCCAAAAGCCCAACAAAGATACTAAGAATTGTTAAAACAGGAAGCATTATAATCGTAGCGGTAATGCGCGGAACTATCAAAAATTTAAAAGGATTCATTCCCAGAACGCTATAGGCATCCAATTGTTCGGTTACAGCCATTGTGCCAAGTTCGGAACACATTGAGGCACCAACACGCCCTGCTAAAACCATAGCAGTTAAAATAGGCGCAAGCTCCGTCATAACAGATTTTCCAACAGCCATTCCAACATAAGTAAGGGGGATCATATCTGCGAATTGATAGGTTAATTGCCAGCTCATTATGCTGCCTGTAAAAATAGACGTTGTAACCACCAGCGGAATACTAGTTATGCCTATGTGGTGCATTTGCTCAACAGTCAGGTGGTGGCATTTAATTGCGGCAAAAACATTCCTTAGTGATCTTAGAATAAATAAAATATAGCGAATTGTGCCGCTGATTCCCCGCTGCACAAATTTGCCAAGCGGCTCCACTATCATTGAGTGATTTGCCATACCCTCATTTTTTTGCCGGCGTTTTTTTGCTATCCTTTGGCTGTGCTTTCATTTTGTTTTTGTAAAGCGAGTCGTTGCGCAAATACTTCAGGGCTTCCTCTAATTGGGCATCGTCCCTGAGCATCCATGCAATGCGGGCCTCGTCTCCTTGGGCGGCGGCTATCAATTCCCTTTTAATAGCGTTTATGCTATAATTTTTTATTTCAAGGGCCTGATTTTCATTTTGCTTTGCAAGAGCTTCACGCAACCCTGCTATTCTCGCCGTAATCAAAGTATCTTTCAAAATTTTGGAAGTATCACCATATATGATATTTTGCTCTCTTATTAAAGCTTCTTCCACAGCATCTGTTATTGTCTGGGCATTGCTCTTTATTTTTGTAAAATTCGTATCTGCTGCGCAAAATTCCCTAAAGGCTTTGAATAGGGAATCTGGGGCTTGCCAGGTAGAATCTATTTTTGAAGCCGCCTCGCCTAGCTGGGAACGGTACTTAACGGCAAAGCGGAAATATAGAGACATCCTTTCTTGAACTTGTGCTATCCACGGAATTGCTTTTTGCTCTATATCAACATCAGGGGTAATACCGCCTTCGCCATACATTTTGCGCCCACCTGCCGTGTAGAAAACCTGCGTATCACGCACGGCTGTGTCTTTTGCGATGGTGTCTGCTACGGAATCTTCGGAATCGTCTGCGGCATTTGCGTTGCGCAAGCCATGCCCTCTTATTCCTTGTTCAGGTTTGTTAACGCAACGGCCAAAGGGCAAGTAATAAAAGGCGGTGGTGAGTTTCAAGGCTCTGCCTTCGTTATCCAATGGAAAAACGGTTTGAACGCTTCCTTTGCCAAAAGTTGTTTTGCCAACTACTATTGCTCTGTCCCAGTCTTGCAATGCTCCGGAAACAATTTCTGCTGCACTTGCCGTTCCCTGATTTACAAGCACGGCTATTTGCGTATTATCATCCACTATGCCATTCTTTGCAGCATTGTTTTCTGAATTTACAACTCGGCCTTTGGTGCTAACTATGCGGTTTCCTTTTTTCAAAAATAATTCGCTTACCTCTATAGCTTGGTTCAGAAGCCCGCCCGGATTATAGCGCAAATCCAATACTAACTTTTTCATGCCCTGTTTTTTTAACTTGTTAATTGCCTCTTCTAGTTCGGTTGCGGTTTTTGAATTGAATGTGCCAAGCTGTATATAAGCAATGTTTTTATCTAACATTCCGGAGAATGGAACCGCATGAACCACGATTTTTGCCCTTGTGATTGTAACATCAAAGGGTGCGGCAACTCCTTCGCGTACTATTGTGATTGTAACATCTGTTCCAATTTTGCCGCGTAATTTATCAACGGTTTCGTCTAAGGTCAAGTCTTTAGTAGGTTTGCCGTCCACTTGGGTTATTCTATCGCCAGCCATTAAGCCAAGCTTGTAGGCGGGAGTACCAAACATTGGGGAAATTACGGTTTTTAGATTATCTCTAACGCCTATTTGTATGCCAATGCCACCAAACTCGCCATCTGTTGCAAGTTTAAGATTATCGCTAGCTTTTGGATCCAGAACTGCGGTATTAGGGTCTAACACGGAGCGAATTCCGCTTACGGCAGCATCCGTTATTTCGCTAGGGTCTACGTCTTCTACATATTTTATGTTGATTTCGGAGAGAACCCTATTAAGGCGTGAAAGTTCTTCGTAAAAATCACCTGAGGCCTTAGCCTCTACAGATGGCTTTCCGCAGGCAGTGAATACGGCAAAGAAAACGAGCAGAAAAAACAATGAGAGTTTAACGGATTTCATAGTTCACAAATATAGTAAATTTTAAGGACTAGTGCCTAAAATGCCTGGTTCCCGTGAATGCCATTGCTATACCATATTTATCGCAGGCTTCTATGACCTCAGAGTCCTTTTTGGAGCCACCGGGTTGTACTATATACTTAATACCTGCGGAATTTGAGGCATCTATGTTATCGGCAAAGGGGAAAAAGGCATCGGAAGCCATAATCATTTCACCTATTTGCTCTTTGGCAATAGACATTCTAGACATATTGTCTTTAATCCTTGGCTGGCAAAGCCTTAAATTTGAATCTATGCGATTAGGCTGCCCGGGTCCCAGGCCCAAAACCATAAAATAACCATGCTTATACTCATAGCACACAACTATGGCATTGGATTTTGTGTGTTTGCAAACCAGCCAAGAGAATTTTGCAAGTTCCATCTTTTCTTTTGGAAATGGTGCCTTAGTCACGCATTCAAATTTTTCCCAAACCTCAACATCCCTGTCTTGGACAAGCATTCCGCCAATCACGTGTTTATAAACTTTGCAGGCTCTGGCCGGCTTAATTTCGCCAACCTTGAGCAGGCGAATATCCTTTGATTTATTTTTCAAAAATTCCAAAGCATCCGCATCAAAATCAGGGGCAAGCAGAATTTCAACAAACCTGCCCTTTAGCAATTCCGCTGTTTTCAAATCAACTTTTCTGCTTACCGCAATCACCGAACCGAATGCACTCACAGGATCGCCTTCCCAGGCTGCAGAAAATGCCTCTGCCAAGTTAGCCCCTGTAGCAAGCCCGCAGGGATTTAAGTGTTTAATTATAGCAACCGCATTTGAATCCAAAAATTCCCGAATCATTTCAAGGGCAGCATCTGCATCAACAATATTGTTGTAGGAGAGTTCTTTGCCATGCAGTTGCTCTGCTGTTGCCAAACTAGCTTCCGTGCAATTTGGGTCTTTGTAGAATATTGCTTGTTGATGTGAATTTTCGCCATAGCGAAGAGGAATTCCGTTTACGAATTCGAGAATTAAGTCTGCCATGGGGGAAAAATTAGAAAAAATTAAAAAAAACGTCAACAAGTGTTGCTAAATGAGGCTTTTTGGAACTTTTTCCCTCTGAAACGCGTCTAAGTATTATATGAGGAAATCTTTTTTTGAGTTAGGAGAAAAAAATGGCAAATAGCTATCAAAATGAAATTCCCCCTGCGCGCATAAACATTCAGTTGAGCGTGGACAGCGGCGGAGCGCAGAAAAAAATGGAGCTTCCATTGAAGTTGCTTGTGCTGGGCGATTTTAAAATGGATGGCGACGAGTCCCGCGTTATTGAGCGGGAAAAAATCAACATCAACAAAGACAATTTTGATGGGGTTATGCAATCCTTAAATATTGCATTAAAAACTTCCGTTGAAAATCGTCTTAAAAAGGACAATTCAAACTTGCCCATTGAGCTTAAGTTTGATAGCATAAAATCCTTTGAACCTATGGAAATAGTTAAGCAAATTCCGGACTTGAATCGTTTGATGGCTGTTCGCAATCTTATCAAAGATTTGGGTTCAAATTTGCTGGACAACAGAGAATTCAGAAAAAGGATGGAAACCATTTTGAAAGATAAAAATTCAACCAAACAGCTTTTGGAAGAGCTAGCAACCTAAGGAGAACTTATGGAAAATTCCCCCCTCACCTCAATTTACGAAACGATAAATTTGGATGTCCCCTCCAAGTTTGTAGATATTGCGGAATACAGCGATTCCGCTTCGCTTTACAAATTCAGCCAAAGCGAACGCATAAGCTCCGGCATTATGGCTTTTGCGCAAAGCGTTTTGGACAGTTCCGCAAGCGTGGAAAAAATAGACCGTGCCTTTATAGATGCACAGGTTGCATGGATAGATAAAATTGTGAGCGAGCAGTTGGATGCAATTATGCACTGCGAGGAATTTCAAAAACTGGAATCCTCTTGGCGTGCATTGCATTTTTTGGTGCAACGGAGCGATTTTAGAAAAAATGTGAAAATAGAATTGCTAAATGCAAACAAGGAGTCCATAAAAAATGATTTTGAGGATTCGCCGGAGATAATTCAGAGCGGGCTTTACCGCCATATTTACAGCGATGAATACGATACTCCGGGTGGTGAGCCTTATGCAGCGATGATTGCAAACTATGAATTTGACAATTCCGCAGACGATATTTCGCTTTTGCAAAATATATCCTCGGTTTCTGCAGCTTCGCATTGCTTATTCATATCTTCCGTTGGTTCCAAATTTTTTGGAAAACTGGATATTGGCGATTTGCCTAAAATAGACGATTTGGAAAATTACATGGAAAGAGCGGAATATACAAAGTGGCGAGCATTCCGCAAAACCGATGATGCCCGTTATATAGGCTTGGCATTACCCAGATTTTTACTGAGAAACCCTTATGGTGAAAGCAAAAATTCAAGGGGTTTTAACTATACGGAATCGGTCCTTGGCGAGGAGCATGAAAAATATTTGTGGGGAAATTCTGCTTTTGCATTTGCCGCAAATATGGTGCGTTCATTTCAGGATAACGGATGGTGTGTTCAAATCAGGGGGCCGGAGAGCGGTGGCAAGGTTGAAGATTTGCCCATACATTTTTTCAATGCGGGCAAGGGGGCACAGGCAAAAATTCCAACGGAAATTTTGATTCCGGAAACGCGGGAGTTTGAATTTGCAAAGCAGGGATTTATCCCACTCAGTTTTTACAAAAACCGAGACTATGCTTGCTTTTTCTCGGCAAACTCCACCCAAAAACCCGAAGAATACGATGATGCGCAGGCAACCGCAAATTCAAGGGTAAACGCCCGCCTGCCTTATATATTCCTAACCGCAAGGCTTGCTCATTACTTAAAAGTTTTGCAAAGGGAAAACATAGGAGCAAGCAAGAGCGCAGGAGTTTTGGAATCGGAGCTTAACAACTGGATCAAGGGCCTTGTAACCGAAATGGAGAACCCAGGGCCGGAGCTTGCCGCCACGCATCCTTTGAGTTACGGCCAAGTGACAGTTACCGAAAACCCCGACAATCCCGGCTTTTTCAAAGTTACGCTCTCCGTTGTGCCGCATTTCCAGGTTGAGGGTGTAAATGTGAATTTATCGCTAGTATCCAAGATGCCGGCAGCGAAACAGTAGAATTTCTACCTTCTTTCCATGCTCTTAGGAAATTACAACGATTGCACGGTTTTGGAAGAATTGCCGCAGGGTTTTTATGTGGAAACGAAAGACGGCGGCGATAGGGTGCTTTTGCCAAAAACAAAAGCACCTAAAGATTTGAAAATCGGCGATGAAATAAATCTGTTCATTTATTTGGACAATGAAGCCCGCCCTATAGCTACAACGCAAAAATCTAAGGCCTGCGTAGATGAATTTGCCGTGCTGCGTGTTAAAGACATAAATGATGCCGGGGCTTTTTTGGATTGGGGGCTGGACAAAGATTTGATTTTGCCATACAGCAACCAGCTCGGTGAACTGGAAAAAAACGATACCTGCGTAGTGCGGGTCTTTATAGATGAAAAGAGCGGCCGTCTAAGCTCTACGGAAAGACTGCGCAAATATTTTGACAGGGAGGTCTCCGAGCTAAAAGAAGGAATGGAAGTTTCGCTCATAGCCTACGATTTTCAAGAGGAACGCTGCATAGATTTTATAATCAACAAACGCTGGACTGGGAGGCTCTATTGCAACCCGGCATCCACAGATTTGCACATAGGGGATTTTTGCACAGGCTATATCCACAGCATAAAAGAAGAAGACTCTCTAATAGTCCTTAGCCTCTCGCCTATAGGCTTTGATGCTCTTGTAGATAAACATAAAGAGGCTCTGCTAGAGGCTCTAAAAAACAATAACGGATTTTTACCTTTTTCTGACAACTCATCGCCAGAAGAAATTCGCAAAAATTTTGGAATGAGCAAAAAAGGGTTCAAAAAACTTGCGGGCAAGCTGTGGAAGCAGGGTGTGGTGGAGCTTAGCCCAGAGGGGATTAAATTAGTAGCTAAGGATTAGAATAGGTATGCGTGGAAGAGGAGACGGAAATCTACACCTAAGCCAAATGTCATATCGCTTTCATCTTTGCCTTGTGAATTTTCCCATGAATTGCGTTGTATTCTCAAACCGGGAAATAATTCTAACGAGACATCCCACTTAAAAGATGTAGGCACAAACCAAGATATGCCAAGAGCAACATTTGGTGCTATCAAAAGGTGCCCATCTCTGTTTGCTTTACTACCTGAGCTCCAATATCCAAAGCCAATGTTTGGCCCCCAATGCAGCGGGAAACGCCCCGCAGAAGCATCTGCTTTAATAGCATTGTTTACAAAATAATAACCGGCATCTAAACCAATACTTGTCCAACCTCTGCTAGAAAACCCTAAACCGCCGCCTAGATAAATATCCCAAACGGTATTGTTGTTATTTAAATGCTTTAAGTCAAAGCCCCAGCCATAATTACTAAGCCAAAGGCCAAGGCCATTATTGTTTCCCTGCGCAAAAGAAATGCCTGAGAGCAAAACGAGAAGGAATAAGATTTTTTTCATACCATAGAATATAGTAAAAATTTTTACTGCACACCCATCCCAAGTTTCGCAGAAAGAAATGCTATTTTGTTTTGTTGCTAACGCCTTTAATTGCCGCTGTTATTATAGTTGCAAAACCGCCGGCCACAACCAAATAAGCTATATTTAAAAGCCCGAGCATTCCAAGCAAAACGGCTACGCCTAATACGACCATCACCATGACAAGTATAATTATCTGTGCTCGAAAATCGTATTTTGAGCCTTTTTCTACAACTATTCTTTTCGTTTCCGAATCGTGACGCTTTATATCCAAATCAACTTTTTGATTTTCTAAATCAATTTTTTTATTCTCCAAATCAAGCAATGCTGTCTCTTTATAAATTTCCAATTCTTTAAAAGATTTTTCCAATGACATTTCTGCCATTCTGACAATTCGTTCGGGCAAGTTAGGATCTAATTTCTTGAATTGCACCTTGATAAGCTATGGCTTGAAAAGATGTTGTTTTGTGATCAGCGGGGTGGTTTGCCATATTCTTTTTCAACTAGCCCAATAGCTTCCCACATTCTGTTTCCTACATCTTCCCACGCTTCACGCATTATTTCCTGCGGGGTTCTAGGCTTGCGAAGTTCTATACGGCGTATGTATTCTTTATGCCCTTTATGTTCTTCATGCTCAAATTCGGGCATTTCCATTGTAGGCGTAAAGGACAGAGACCTTGTGCCGCTAGCTAAGAGATTAAAAAAATTCCTCATGTAAGATAATGTAGAAAATTACCCAAAATCCCCGTAAACCTTGACCATAGCCTCATTATGTGCCGAAAACCATTTTGCACGGCGTGAAATTTCCTAATTTAGCCGTGTATTGGAGCCTGCGGGTCAAGGTGTAGATTTATGAATTTTCATTCACAAAAAGGAGATAACAATGGACTTTAAAGATCAGTTAAAACAGCTAAGCGACCGCGTATGTCGGTTGAAGGAATCAATCCTAACAGAAGAAGCTACCAAAAATGCGTTTATAATGCCATTTCTACAAGCTTTGGGTTATGACGTGTTCAATCCTTTGGAGGTGGTTCCTGAATACACTTGCGATATAGGCATAAAACAGGGCGAGAAAATAGATTATGCGATATTCAAAGATGGCGAACCTATAATACTAATTGAATGTAAGCACTGGAAACAAAATTTAAACCAGCACGAAGGACAGCTATTGCGATATTTTCATAACTCTAGTGCAAAATTCGGCATTCTAACAAACGGTATAGAATATCTTTTTTACACCGATTTAGAAGAAACGAATAAAATGGACAAAAAACCGTTTTTAGAACTTAACTTTGAGAATCTGAAAGAAAACGCAGTTGAGGAAGTAAAAAAATTTCACAAATCATATTTTGATTCAGAAGCTGTTTATGGTGCAGCAAGCGAATTAAAATACATGAAAGAATTAAAAACTATTATAAACTCAGAAATTGGCAATCCCAGCGAGGCTTTCGTAAAAGCTCTTGCGAAGCAGGTTTACGAGGGTGTGATAAGCCAAAAATGGCTTGATTTCTTTACGGATTTAGTGAAACGTGCTTTTACACAAACCATAAATGAAATAATTTCTGACCGTTTAAAATCCGCTCTTGAAACAGAAAAACAAGTGGAAGTACAAGAACAGCAAAACACCGAGACTGCCGCGACACCAGATAATTACGGAATTGAAACAACAGAGGAAGAACTGGAAGGCTTTAGAATTGTAAAGGCTATATTGAGGAAGGAAATAGGCCCTGACAGAATATTCTATAGAGATAATCGGAGCTATTTCAATATCATATTAGATGACAGCATAAGAAAAACTATCTGCCGTTTGTATTTCAACAACCCTAGTAAAAAATACATCGCATTATTTGGGCAAGACGGCAAAGAGAGTAAAACTGAGCTAAAAAATCTTGACGATATATACTCTCATTCCGATGCTTTGATTCAGATTGCATTATGGCATAATAGCAGATTTGGAAAAGACAAAAGCGAAGGCGAAGAATAAATTTGAATAGGATTTAAGATATAAGTCTGGATAACTAATAAAAAGGAGTAAGCTATGGGATTTTTCGAGCAAATTTTAGCGACGGTTATCGGAAGTGTTATTGGGGGATTAATTTTAGCATTTATTTTAAAACACTTGGATTTTTTCAAAGTGTTAATTAGTAATAACATTAAGAATATTGTTTTTTATGTTGTTTGTATCGTTATAAACTTTGCAATTTCATATTTAGTCAACTTATTTTGGAATTATTGTATACACGACAATCCATTGCTAGTTAGTGCTATGAATATCATTACAGGGCTCATCATAGGTATTATTATAAGTATTATTGTTTTTTTTAGAGAATTTATAGATATATTAAGAAAGATAAATAAAAGAATAACGGACTTAGAAAACGAATTTGAAAAAGAGATTAAAGGATTAGAAAACCCAAGGGCAAAAATTACAGATAAAGAAGAAACAAATAAGACGGTTTCGGATAAAGGCGATACAATGCTTATTCATAATTTAAAAACAGGGGCTATAACTTATGAGAAAGGTAAAACTTTAGAGCCTAATGGCGTTGCCAGAGTTGATAGAGCTATTGGTGAAAAGCTAATGAGAATGTACTCAAATGGCATAAAGGAAATCGATGACTAAATTAAGAGAGATAAAAAACAATGGCTAGGAAACCAAGGCGCAGTAAAGAAGAAATTATCACAGAAAATGAAGAAAAGAAAATTGCTCGCAGGGAGTTTAGAAAAAAATGTACAGAGCGCACTAAAAAGCAAATGCTTGAAATGGGGTGGAATTTCTACAAATGGACTGCAGTTGGAGATGAACGCACTTGTGCATATTGTACAGCTATCGATGGATTAATTTGTCGATGGGACAACTCAAACGTTTTTTACAATGAGAAAAATAAAATCTGGGAATTAAGAAGTGAAGAGATGCAAAAAGGGCATCCGGGCGAAAGCGAAACTTGCGAAGATGGCTCTTGTCGATGCGTGGCTATATCTTATAAATTTGAACCAGAATCTAAAATTGAGTTAAAATCTAAATACATATATTCTAAAATACGGGATTTACCATACAGCAGAATGACAACGCTTATACTCTGTCTATTTCTAGGCTGGGCTGGTATTCATAGGTTCTATGTAGGCAAAACTGGAACGGGCATTTTATACCTATGCTCTTTTGGGCTTGTTGGATTTGGTTGGTTATTTGATTTACTTGCAATCTTAACGGGTAGCTTCCGTGATGCTCGCGGCTTTAAGCTAAAATAATTCCCCTCCCCAAGCTCTAGCTCCGCTCAGACGTTTGTATGCGTAAGTTCCAAAAACCCGCTAAACGATAACACACAATAACATTTTATGCGAAAAAATAATTGTATATTACTATTTAACCCAATAACCCGGAGTATTTTTATGGCTTTAAATGGTTCCTCTCATGCTGGTCTTAGGGATTTTATTCATAATTCGGTTGCCTTAAACGACGACGAGTTTGAAAAGGCAATGCGCTTGGAAAACAACGATGACAATATAAATGAAATTGAAATTATAGCACAACCTTTGGATTCTTATGACAGAAATTAAATTTTCCGATGTTTGGAACATTACTATAAAGCCTTATTTGAAATACGAGTTGTCAAAAAACGGATCGTTTCACCTTTCAGATTCCACAGAAAATAATACCGAGGCTAGGCGTAATATCGAATCTTGGTATAACACCGAAAGGGATTCGGCAAAAAGGGATTTTATGAGAGACCCAAAAAAACTTCTTGACCGGCACAAGGTTCCCGCTTGCCTTTATTTGGCTATCGCCAATGTTCCGCTAATGAAAGTTCTTGGCGGTTCCGCTGAAAAAGATATGCTTGCTAATGCGGGGTTGGCTCTGCACGTGTCTATAAGCATTCTTTTGTCTTTCATGGTTAACAGTGCGGATGCAAAATATTCTCAATATTTGAAAAACAACGGATTGCAATTTCCACAAAGCAAAAACCTTGATTCCGGCGAATCATATTTAATCCAGACAATTAAGGAACTATGTCACGCTCAAAGGCGCAAAGCACTAAGCCCCCTTATGCTTGCGAATATATTTTTCATGATAGAGGCCTATAACGATTCGTTTTATAAGCGACTAAGCAATTAAAAATACCCCTCCAGGTCATCGCACAAAATCCCCGTAAACCTTGACCATAGCCTCAAGAGGCGGCTCCAGAACCTGCAGGTCAAGCTCGTATCCGCAACGTGTATAACAGTAAGTTTTTCTTAATTTTTTGAAAAAATACCTATATTATAGGATATGGAAGTGCCGAATATCGTGAATTTTACAGCTAGACTAAACCTTACCTATAGAGAATTAGCAGAAAAGATAGGTAAAACTACGGGTTTTGTGGGTCAATTAGCGTCTGGAGCGTCAAGCGTTTCTTATGATACTATGCTTGACCTAGTTAAGCTAGGGATTAACGCAAATGAACTTTTTGGGGACGAATTAGGGAAATCTTTCAAAAAACAGTGTCATGAGGAATATATCAAAGAAAATAACGGTGTAATTTCTGCAAATGGAGATGTAAAAAGTATCGTTATTGCAGGTTTACGGAAAATTTTAGACGATGTTGGGGGGTAGATTATGAATATTTTTATTAGTCAATCTGGTGATAAAAGTAAAAAAATTGCAGAAGTTTTCAAAGAATGGATAGAGAATTATTTTGTAGATGTAAATATATTTGTTTCCAGCGAAACCATAGATGGTGGAGAAGGATGGTTTAAAGAAGTTATAAACAGTTTAAGAGAATCCGATTTTGCTATTAGCATTTTAACGAAAGAAAACCATAGTAAGCCTTGGATAAATTATGAATACGGAGCATTAGTAGAAATTTTAAAAAATAAAGGAATAGATAAAGCGAATGTAGTTCCTATTTTATTTGGAATTACTGCAAAAGAAATATCAGGCGAACCAATACAACAATACCAATGCATAAGTTTTGAAGATGTAAAATTAAAAGAAAAATTAAAAAAAATGTTTTTTAATATAAATTCATTAAATGGTAATAAATTAAATAGTAAAGATTTTGCAGAAAAATTTGAAGAAACTTATGAAAAGTATAAAGAGAAAATGGAACCTTCGGTAAAGTGGTACAGTCCTAAGGGTTTATCTGGATTCGACAATATGATTAAATTACTAGATGAAGAAAATGCAAGAAATCCTAAACGTAGTAAATTAGACGATTATAGTAGCTTAACTAACCCCAAATTATATAACTAATAACAAGGAACCGTAAAATGAAACTAATCCCCCTCTTTCTTTTCTTCGCCCTTTCCGCGATTGCCGCTTTCGCCTGGAACCCGCCCGTAGGAACTTGCACTCCAGAAGCTCTGCACAAGATAGACCACTTTGTCACGCTACAAGAGGGCGGCATAATAAAAAATAGTAAATACTTTACCGTTCCGCTGGATAGCGGAAAATGCTTTTTACATGGCTATGACCTCTATGTAGAGGGTAGCAATCTTGGAATTGAAAACAAAAAGACGGGTGACAAGTTGGAATACAAGGGAAAAGAAGATAGGATGTATAATTTTGGTTGTAAAAAAATGGATACTCCCGATAATGAAAACTGCGTGTCAATAGGAATCGAAGATGGAGTGGTAAGTTCTGAGACGAGTAAAATCAATAATGGAGACACAACGTGGTATTTTATAATTTTCGGAACAAAAAAAATTATTTTAGCAACAGGCACTTATGTAAAAACAGGTAGAAGTTATTTTGAAAACTCTATGTTGAAATTAGAAGAAGATAAAAGTAAAAACAGACTAGAGGCCTTTTGGGAAAGTTCCATAGGCGGGGAATACCGCAAGGCAAACGGAACGAACATAAAAAAAACCGATGGGTTAATATCGGCACTTGACAAGCTATTCTTTGACGGATTTATAAAGCCGCCCAAGCCCTAGCCTCTACCAAAGGCTTTTACCTATGTATGTTGCTAAAAACCCCGTTTTTGATAACGCACAATAACATTTTATGCGAAAAAAAATAATTGTATATTTAAGGATATGGAAGCGCAAATTTCGTACAATAAGTATGTAGATGAATTTCTTTCTGCAAAACAGAAAGAGAGTTTTGCGTATTTTAAGGAAAAATTTGAAGAATTGTATAACAATCCGCTTTATCGCCACAAGGTTGTTTTAATAAGCGGAAATGAGCTTGTGGGAATTTTTGATTCCCACGAAAACGCCATGAAACAGGCTGTGATTAAATACAGGCCCGGCGAATATATTGTGCAAGAACTGATAAGGGACGATGAGGTAGTGAATTTTCTTTATCCCGCACTGGCTATATAAATGGGTTCAATCGCTTTTCACAGTTCGCTTTTCCATATAGAACCTGCACCCGCAGATAATACTAAGGTTTTGACGGCTTTTCGTCCTGAATTTTTACTCATCAATGGCTTGAATTTTCCTGTTGAAATCTCTACAGCAAGCATTTTATTAAGTTCTTCACCTGAAAAAAAGGTTGAATCCGCTTTGGTTTTTGCTCACTTTGATACGGGAGCAAGTTCAACCAGCATAGATATAAATCTAGCGAAAAAAATGAATTTAGATACTATGGGAGTTCGCAATATTATGACTGCGGCGGGTGAAATTCCCATGCCGGCTTTCACTGTTAATATAGGGTTTCCCGGAACAAATCTCTTGCCGTTTATTGATTTAAAAATAAATTCTTGCAAATTGAATTACAATCCCGCTCAAGAACCGTCTCCTCGCAATTTTGGCATTTTGCTTGGCAGGGACATAATGTCTAGATGGAACATAGTTTGGAACGGCCCATCATCCACCATTTTCATAAATGACTAAGCAATTAAAAATACCCCTTCATTTAGGAGAATTTATGAAAAAACCCGCAAAAAAGGAAGTTTATAAAATAGACATTCCAAGCTTTTTAAGCAGAAAGGGCTTGACCCAGCGAGATTTGGCCAAAAAATTAAATTGCTCAATAGGTTTAGTTGGCGGCTGGGCTAACTATTCAGGGGTACCAAGCTACGAAAAATGCCTAGACCTTTTAAAGGCTGGAATGACGATTTCTGAGTTGTTTGGGGAAGAGGTAGCAAGAGCAGTTTTACCATTTCCTTTAACAGAGAATGATATTAAAATACAGCTTGACGATTTTGAAGAAAAAGTAGGAAACGCTATTATAGACCTTATAAACAACGGATTTTTCAAACTCAAAAAGGAGGCGTAAAATGAATGAAAAAATAGAAATAAAACAAGGTTCGTTAAACCTTCGTTTTGGAGAAACTTCAATTTCTGATTTTGCAAATGAGAATTGTATAGGAATTCTTGCAACGTCACGCGGAACTTCTGAGGCGGTTTTAGAATTACGGTTAGAAAGAAAATCTAAATCGGATATATTTTTAACCGAAGTTCTTAATAAAAATGACGAAATGTACGGGTTATCAAATTTTCTTAATGGAGAATTATCTGCGGATAATAATGTATATAAAATTTCAACTGGAGTAATTTCAAACAATCCAGATATAGGTAATAATAAATTTGTCGCTTGGAAATTTAATTGCAATGTGGAATTAAAGAAATGACCGAAGGAATTACAGTGGCTATTACAGTTATTATTACAGCGATTGTCGGCGGTTGTTGTTATTTTGTGTTTAAATTTTTATCAAAAAAGAAAATACAATCCCCAAGTATAAAGGGTAGTGGAAACGCACAATTAAATATTAACGAAAGTATTACAGCAGGTGGAAACGTAAAAATTGAACAAATAAATTATGAAAGCCCTATAAACAAAGAAGTAATTGTAGATGTCCTTGAAAACATATCTAAAGTAATAGAAGATAAAAAGAAAAAATTGGATGATATACAAGAGTCAGTTTATTTATTAAAACCAAAACGTGATAAAGAAAATTAACTAACAAGGAACGGCAAAATGAAATCCCTCTTCCCTATCCTTCTATTGCTGGCCTTTTCCTTGTGTTCCGCTTGCGTATGCAAAGACGATATTGACTGCAAGGATGTAGTAAAAGCTTTTGGCAATTTGATAGATGAAAATGATAGAATTAGAAATGAACTAAACGATAGAAATAATTGTTTACCGCGTGAAACTAAAATTGCCTCTGATACAATTATTACGCTTCAAGCATTGAGGGATTCTCAAAACTTTTATTCAGATTCATTTAGTAAACTAATAGCGTTAGTAATAGGAATTATTACAATTCTTGTTGCAATTATCGGTATTCCTAGTATTTGGAATTGGCTAGAAGCTAAAAAATATAATAAGGAAGCGAAAGAAGAAATATATAAAACAAAAAAAGAAACGGAAGAAATTAGAATGTTAATGACTAGAGATTACTTAACAAGGGCATCACATTATTTAAGAAATAAACACTTTCAAGAATATTTCTTTGAGTTGAGAATATTTTTTAACGCATTGACTGAAAGTAATTTAAAAGAAAATAGTTTTATTTCAGCGTGTTTGGATATTATAGATCATTTTATTCAAGAGTGCAAAAGCATAGAGAAAATCCAAGAAATTTCAGAATATCCACTCTTTTTAGAAAGTTTGAAAAATTTTATATCGCATTATAATAATAAAACGGAATACAAAGAAGTTATAGAAGAAGCTGAAATAATACTGAAAAAATTTACCTCTATGTTTGGTGAAGGTTAAAAGTAATAAATCCCCTCCCCAAGCCCTACCCTCGCTCCAGCTTCTCTGTTATTTTGTTTTGTTACTAACGCCTTTGATTGCTGCCGTTATTATGGCACCAAAGCCGCCAACGGCCACAAAGCAAGCTACTTTTTCCTGTCCATTCAAAGCAAGGAAAACGGTCACGGCAAGCAATATAACTATCATAAATAATATTATGATTTGGGCGCGAAAATCGTATTTAGATCCCCTTTCTACGACAATTCTTCTAGTTTCCGCTTCATGCCGCATTATCTCCAAATCGTCCTTTTGTGCTCCCGCTATAATATCAAGCTCCCTATCAGCTCTGTCAAATGACCTTTCTGCCATTTTAACTATTCTCTCGGGCAAATTCTGGTCCAATGTTTTGTAACGCTCCATCATATCTGGCGGTGGCAACAATCCTTGATACGCTACCGTTTGAGCCACGGTCACAGTCTGGCGTTGTGGGTTTTGATTATTGCGAGATGCGCTGCCCATACTCTTTTTCAACCTCCCCTATAGCTTCCCACATGCGATTGCCCACATCTTCCCAAGCGGAGCGCATTATTTCCGCAGGAGTTCTAGCTCTTTCCAATTTTATTCTTGGCTCGTAGCTTTTATATTCAAATTCGGGCATTTCCATCGTAGGCGTGAAGGACAGAGACCTTGCGCCGCTAGCTAGGAGATTAAAAAAATTCCTCATGTGGAGTAATGTAGAAAATTACCCAAAATACCCTCATCCAGCCACCGCACGAAGTCCCCGTAAGCCTTTAGCATCCCCCCGAAGCCCTCAGGGCTTGCGCTTAAGTCGTATTCCGCGTAGTGCTTGGCGGTAGTATTTACCGAGCTATGCCCCAAGAGGCGGCTCACCCTCACCAGCTGCCACCCAGCGGAAAGCCGGGCAGTTGCACACGTGTGCCGGAAGCGGTGCCAGTCCACGTTTTTTATTCCCGTTTCCCTTTCGCATCTAGCAAAGGCTTTGCGGCTGTAGTCATGGATAGCCGTGTTATATATAGCTTTGTTTTTTGCCGGGCGATTGAAAATAAAACCTCTTTCGTAAATCTTCTGTATGGTGGGAGTAAGCGGAATATCCCTCGCGCGGTTCTGCGTTTTGGCATCAAGGACGCCGCTAACCAGCTTGTCGTAAACACGCAGTATGCCAAGCTCCAATTTGAACCAGTCTCTTTGAAGCAGGCTTAGAGCCTTAGCTTCCATGCCCGTGCAAAAAGAAAGAAGAGCCATGTCATGAAGGTACCAGTTGCCCGTCAAATCCGCATTTTTACGCAGCCACTCCAAAATACGCTTCACATCCGGAATTTCAAAGGGCCGCACAGTCTTTGTGTTTTCCTGCGTCTGCCTAACTCTTATGCCATCGGTCAAATACAGCTCCTGCCATCCGTGGTACTTGACGCCGTATTTGATTACCGCCGCCAGCCTTTGGAGTTCTTTGTTTACCGTGCTTGCGGATGCCGCCTTTGCCCCTTTTATTTTACGCCACGACAAATAGCCTTTTACCGCGTCTCTTTTTAAATGGCTATATTTAGCAATATTATTTTGCTCCAAAAATTCAAGCAGAAAGAAGCATTGGTTTGTTGCCGCCTGTATTGCCCCCGGACTATTCAACTCCGGGTGGCTGTATTCGGAAAGGTAAGCGGCAAACACCGATTTAATATCCATTTCCTGCACTGCATCCGTTCGGGGATTTATTCCGTATAGCCGGGCCGCGGACCGTATGCTCTTTGGGGTCTGCATCCATGAGGCAACAATTTTTTTAAGCTCTTTATTTGTTATTTGCTGCTTTGTAGCTAGCTCCAAAGTCTGCATAACTTCGCCATGTGCATTCAGCCATTGGGCCGGCGTGGAATTTCCTAATTTAACCGTGTATTGGAGCCTGCGTCCCAAGCCCGTGTCCACAACGCGTATATATTCTATACCGTCTATGATAATCTTGAATGCGCTAGCCATGATACAAATTCCTTTTTTTGCTGTTTTTTTACTGACACAACTGACAAAAAATAGCAAAAAAATGTTGCTGTGTGTTATCAAAAATGCCATTTTGGATAACATAGAAATAAGCGGCATATAGGAAATAAACCCGATAGGCATCGCACAAACTCTATGCCTATCGGGAAACGGAATATAGCTCAGCCTGGTAGAGCGTCTGCTTCGGGAGCAGAAGGTCGTGAGTTCGAATCTCGCTATTCCGATTTATAGTTATGAAGCTAATGCGTTCAATTTCTGGAATACGTGGGGTAGTTGGGCAAACTCTAACTCCGCAAACAATAATAAGCCACACAAGGGCTTTTTTAGGTTTAATAAATGCAAAAAAAATAGTTATAGGCAGAGATTCGCGCCCCACAGGTGAAGATATATCCGAGATAGTTTGCGGCGTGTGCAGCCTTCTTGGCGTGGAGGTGGTTAACGCAGGGCTTGCTACAACGCCAACCGTTGAACTTTTGGTAGAACAACTGGGAGCGAGCGGCGGGATAATAATAACCGCAAGCCATAATCCCATTGAATGGAATGCGCTAAAATTTTTGAATAGCAAAGGAATGTTCTTAGGCCCGGATGAGGTAAAGGAACTTTTTGCAAAAGCAGATATTTTAGGGAAAAAAGAAAGCATATCAAACGGCGATGAAATGCACATAAAAGCAACCCTCGCTTTGCCTTTTGTGGATGTAAAAAAAATAAAGAAGCGTAAATTTAAAGTTGCTGTGGATGCGGTTAATGGGGCCGGCTCTTTTGCTTTGCCAAAGCTGTTGGAGGCTCTTGGCTGTGAAATTGTTAAAATTCATTGCAAACCTAACGGAATTTTTCCAAGAGGAGCAGAACCTCTGCAAGAAAACTTAAGCGATTTGGGAAAGGCTGTTAAAAAAAATAAATGCGATATAGGCTTTGCCCTTGACCCAGATGCAGACCGCTGTGCCATAGTAAACGAAAAGGGCAAACCTATAGGCGAAGAATACACGCTTGCCATAGCCGCAGAAACTGTTTTGGAACGCAAAGCAAAACCGCTTTCCATAAATTTATCAACATCCAGAATGTGCGAAGACTTAGCGGAAAAATTCGGAGTGAAATGCTACCGAGCCGCCGTTGGAGAAATAAATGTGAGTTTGGATATGATGGAGCACGGCTGCGTAGCAGGCGGCGAGGGCAATGGCGGGGTTATTTTGCCGGCTTTGCATTATGGGCGAGATTCCTTGGTTTCTGCTGCTTTGGTTTTAGATTTGCTGGCTAGGCATAATATAAAAGTTTCTGACTGGGTTAAAAGCCATCCATCTTACACAATGCTCAAAAAGAAATTTGAGATAAAAAAATCGGTTTCCACAGCAATGAAAAAAGCGAAAAAGGCATTCGCAGGTTGGAAAACGGATGAGCGAGACGGTTTATGGCTTGGCAAAGATAAGAGTTTTGTACATTTAAGGGCTTCCAATACGGAGCCGGTTATAAGGATAATCGCCGAGGCACCCTCGGCAAAAGAAGCGGAAATTTTGTGTGCTAAAATTGAAGAATTGCTTTAATGCGTTTTTTTTGCTCTTTACCGGATTTGCTTTTGCGCAAAGCACCACGGGCGTTCCGGCCATAGATACTTTGAAAAGACACGATTGGGATATTGAAACAAATCGTAATTCTTTGGGTGCAACTATTGGCTTGGCTCTGATTTTCCCCGGTGGCGGGCAGTTTTACACAAAACATTATGTTAGAGGCGGATTTTTATTCGCCTTTGAAGGTGCTTTGATTTATGAAACTTTTTATAACAAATTCAGGCAAAATAGGATATTCAATAAAAATATAAGAGGTTACAGAGACTCGGTTTCTTTTTATCAAACTAAGCTCGATTCGTCTGTTAATTCTCTCGATTCATCTATCTGGAAAGGGGCAAAAAAAACGCACGATAAAATTTTATTAAAAGAGGAATCTAAAAAAAGAGTTTCAAAGGATTTGTGGACTTCTGAATTTGCATGGCTTGCAGGCTTGCATATATATGGGCTTTTTGATGCTTACGGAATTTGGAAAAGTAATAATCTTGGGCATAGCACAGAAACATATTCTGCAGTTTCTGCTCTTTGGCGAGCGGCTGTAATTCCGGGCTGGGGGCAAATTTACAACCACGAATACGGCAAGGCAGGTATGCTTTATATGGGTTTGCTGGGAAGTGCAGTTAGTTATTGGTCAAGGCAAGAAATGGTGAAATATCATTTGAATAATTTGAGGAAGGCAAGAGCAGAAGGGGATTCGCAAACCATTTCTGCCATAGAAGAAGATGTTTTGTTTTTTAGAAAAAAACGCAATCAATATGTTTGGGCAATAGCTCTGTTTTACATATATTCAATGGCAGATGCCGCAGTTGATGCAATGCTCCACGATTTTGATAGCCCCACGTATTTTGTTATGCAACCCACTTTCAATAAAGGACTCAGCGCAGAAGCAGGATTTTATTTTTAACTCCTTTCTTCCCTTTCCCACGCCCCATTTTCTTCTTTGAGAAAGGATTTGCAAAAACCCAAAAACAGAGCTAGGTTCATGCTCAAAAAATAATTGTAAGTGCTTATGCCCCAAAATGCAGCTGCCACAAATACAAATTCAATGGTAAAAAATGCTTTATAAAAAATATCTTCTGGTATTAAAAGAAGGCTGCATAAAAAGAGGGCCAAAAGTAAAAAGGGGCTTAGCCATCTGAGCAATTTGTGCGATAAAAATATATATGCCTTCATAGGGCGCAATGGATTTAATAAGGGTAGATAATTAGAAAGAAAATTAAAGTTGGCTCTACCAATGCGAACTTTACGCTTAAATTCCCCATATTTTTCCAAAGAAGTTTTTTCAGAAGCTAATGCTTTTTCACAGTACACGCAAGAAAAATCTGCCATCAAAATTTTTGCCGTAATGTAAAAATCATCCATCACGGTTTTATGAATCGGAAGTACCGAATATAGTTTAGAGCGAATTGCATACAAAGCCCCATTGCTTCCCATTACCGCTCCAAATTTGCCTTCAAGCATTTTTAGTTTGGATTCGTCTTTCCAATAAAGGCTCTCTGCTTTGCCTAACTTAGAACCGCTTTTATCTTTTAGTAAAAGGTTTCCGCACACACATCCAACTTTTTCATCTGCAAACTCTGCTACTAAATTTCTCAAAGCAGATTTTTCCAGCATTGAATTTGCATCGCTAAATAAAAATATCTCGCCCTTTGCTACTTCGCATAAATCGTTGAGCATTGACGCTTTTCCTTCGTTATGTTCTTTTCTTATCAAATGCACTTCGTCAAACAATGCGGCTATTTCTGCGGTAATATCAGTGGAACCGTCATCGCCTATCAAAATTTCCATTTTGTCTCTTGGATAATCCAAAGCAAGGGTGTTTCTAATTTTTTCTTCAATAATAGCTTCTTCATTATACGCAGAAATAATTATGGAAACAAATTTCTCGTCTCCATCATTCCTTGCCTTTCTTTTAGAACGCTTTTTGAATAGTTTTTTGAATAACCAAAAAAAACGTAATGTCCATGGAAAAAGAACATAAACCTGTATTAATGAAGCAAGACATAGCCAAAAAATAAGTTCCAACATAAAATCCTCACTTTCCTCACTTATTAGAATTTGCCTTAAACACTTTTAATAGCTTCAAAAATTCTACCTTCTTGAATTCGCCTGTGGCAAGATGCCTTAATTTTCCTTCATGGTCTAAAATGGCAAAAGCAGGGATGCCTTCCAATTCCCATAAACTTATGCAACTTAATATATGCAAGGTTTCTCCTTCGCAAAAAATCTCTTGGTCTTTGTCTGTATCAAGGCGAACAAAATAAAAATTATTGTTGAGTTCTTTGAGTACCGCAGGATCTCTGAAAACGGTCTTTTCCATTTCAAGGCAAGGGATGCACCAAGGGGCATAAAATTCAACTAGAATTGGTTTGCCATTTTTTCTGTTGCCTTCTATTGCATCTTTGTAAGAAACTCCAAGTTTTTTTTCGGCGGCAAATGCCAAACCTATTATAACTAAAATGAAAAGAAATACCTTCAATTTTCTCCCTCGCTTTTGCTGCTGGTTGCAATAGAATCTAGAATTTTAATCAGGTTATTCTGAAACTCCTGCCACTTTTTTGATTCTTTTTTTATTTCTTCTGCTTTTTTTTCAAAATCGTCTGCAGATAATCCATGCTTTTGCAAAATTTGAAACCTAACTGCCTTGCCGTCTTCCATGTCTCTGTATTCTCGTTCTGCAACTCTGAGTTCAGCGTAGGCAAGGGCAAAATCATCATAATTGCTCTTTTCTTCGCAAGCTAAAAAAACAAGAAAAACTACAGGCAGGAAAAAAAATCTAATCATTTGCTTCCTTGAATAATTGAATGGCAAGTTCTTCTTTGGACCCATCAGCAAGATTTACGCTGCTGTTGTTCTTTGTTAAAAATCCATATTCAACAAAATCTTTTCCAAAACCCTTTGCCGTATTCACAATCAAAATATCCATGCCGCAATTCTTAAATTTATTTTTGGCATTCTCCAAAGCATTCTCTGTCTCTAATGCAAAGGCAACTATTTTTTGCCCTTTCTTTTTATTAGTTATAGTATTCTTTAAGATATTAGGTGTTTCTTCCAATCCCAATTTTTGAATTGCTTTGCTGTTTTTTATTTTTTGCGGCGCTATTTGTTTTGGGCGGTAGTCTGCAACGGCGGCACAATGAACAATAACCTGTGCTTGGGACTGCATTTTAAGTACAACTTTATTCATGCTCTCCGCATCCTTAGCCTCTATTTTTTCGCATTGCTTTGGGAGTTTTGCTTCCATTGGTCCACAAACCGCTACCACTCGCCAGCCATTGCGTAAAAATTCCTTCACTATCGCTTCGCCGGTTTTTCCGCTTGAATGGTTTGATATATAACGAACAGGGTCTATTGCTTCTTGAGTGCGGCCTATGGTAATGAGCAGAGTTTTGTTTGTATTTACAGAAGCAAATTCAAGTTCATCTGCAATATCTTCTGGTTCCGGGAATTTGCCTGCGCCTTCTTCGCCACAAGCCAAATATCCAATTGCCGGTTCCATAACCTTAACTCCCCACGAGCGAAGAGTTTCTAAATTTCTTTGCACTGCCGGCGAATTATACATAACGGAATTCATAGCAGGAACAACCCACTTTTCCCCCTGCATGGCCAAAAAACAAAGAGATACGGGTTCTTCGCCAGTGCCAGAAGCAAAGCGGGCTAAACTTGTGGCAGAACATGGAGCCACTATGTAAATATCTGACCAACGGGGATAATCTATATGCGAAAAAGATTTTGAATCTCCAGAGTTTTTTATGTAAACTGGGAAATTGGAAAGTGCCGCAAAAGTTGTTTGCCCAACAAATTTTGTGGAATCTTCTGTCATTACTACACGGACTTCTGCGTGTCTTTTTTGCAAAATACGCAGGAGCTCACAGGCTTTGTAAGCTGCAATGCCACCAGTTATTCCAAGCAATATTTTTTTGCCTATTAAGTTCATTACCCTTCAAATACCACTTCGTTATTTCCTTCAATAACCTTTCCGCACTCGTATGCGATATCACCTTTGCTCTCCAAATGAGAGCGAATATTCGCAACGTCGCCCGGGGCAGAGAATATCAGCATTCCTATTCCCATATTAAAGGTACGGTACATTTCATCCAGTTTTACATTTCCTTCTTCTTGAATTAGATTAAAAATTTTTGGCACTGTCCAAGCTGTGCGATTTATTTTAACAGAAACGCCTTTGGGCAAAATGCGTGGGATATTGCCCTGAAAACCGGAACCCGTTATATGCACCAAACCTTGCAGTTTTTTTGCATGAACCAAGTCTATTAAAGAGCGGTAATAACTGCGGTGGGGAACAGCTAAAATTTCTCCGAGCGTTCCGTTTAAACCTTCTATTTTTGAATCGAGTTTGTACCTGCCTATATCTAGCATTGCTTTGCGGGCAAGGGAATAGCCATTTGTGTGCAAACCAGTTGATGGTATTCCCAAAACAACCGTGCCAGGCACTATTTTTTTTCCATCTATAATTTCATCACGCTCCACAACGCCTACTATTGTTCCAGAAATATCGTATTCGCCCTCGTGATACATACCAGGCATTTCTGCAGTTTCGCCACCTATTAAAACGCAATCGTTTTCTTTGCACGCTTTTGCCATGCCATCAACAACGGCTTCCAAAACACCATCTTCCAGCATACCCGTTGCCAAATAATCCAAAAAGAAAAGTGGACGAGCACCTTGAACTAAAATATCATTGCTGCAATGATTGACAATATCCCGCCCCGGTAAACCGTGGCTTTTAAGCCCAAAATGAATTTTCAGTTTTGTGCCAACTCCATCAACCGAAGATACCAAAACAGGGTCTTTTAAGCCCAAATGATTTAGGGTGAATAAACCGCCAAAGTTCCCTATATCGCCAAGCACTCCGGCATTATAGGTTGAGCGGGCAGATTTTTTAACCCCAACCATAGCTTTATCTGCCCTGGCAAGAGACACACCCGCATCTTCGTAATTCATGTTTAGTACAATTCCTTCAATAATTGGTCAACCGTAGCCGAGCTAAACCTGTCTTGGCGTTTTCCGTTCACGTAAAAGTTAGGTGTTCCTTGAACTCCCACTTTCATTCCCAGCTTCATATCGCGGTCTATAATTTCTTGTTTTTCCTTATCCAAAACCATTTCTTTTTTGAACTGCTCAATATTTAAGCCAACTTGCTCTGCAATAGCTATAAAGGTTGAATCGTTTAGGCTTTGGAAATGGGGAGCGAGTGCCCAGCGGTATTCCCAGAACTTGCCTTGCTTTTCTGCTGCTATTGCGGCAGCGGCAGCGGCAGGCGCAGCAGCGTGGAAGCTGAGCGGGAAGTTTTTATACACAAGCCGGATTTTGTCTGGGTAGGTGCGAGTAAGGGAATCCAATAATGGAGCAATTCTGCTGCAATAAGGGCATTGGAATTCGGTAAATTCTACTATCACTATTTTTGCATTTGGGCTACCTGTGGAAGGGCTTTCGTTTATTTCCAAGTCCCACACCGTATTGGCACTTTCAAGTTCTTTTTTTACCTGTTCAAAAGAGGAATTCATACCTCTTTCAAGAACGTAAGACAAGACGCTTTTAACTTCGGCGAGTTCGGCGGCGAGGCTATCTGCTTTTTTGGGGTCTTTTGAACCTAGAGATGCAGGCTTTGCTACTTCGCAAGACATTGCTAAAGCTGCAAATAACGAGAGAATGATTATTTTTTTCATGTGGTAGAATATAGAAAATTATTCCAGCTCCTTCAAAATATTTTCTCCATCCTTGGCACGCCTTGCCAAACCTTCAAAATGCTTTATTTTGCCGTGAATTTCTTGGTATAGCTCAAAATTACCCCTAGTTTCCCTTAGCTCGGCTTTTAGGCGTGAAATGCGGAGTTTAAGTACAGCACTTGAAAAATCCATTATTGCACTCTCGCTTTTCCAAGGTTTTTCTGGCAAACGAGTTAACAGTTCTCTGTGAGCTGGGGGCAATTTATCGTAGAGGATTTTCAAGTCTATTTTGCCAATTTCTTCGCAAAGAGCATAGCCATAGTCCAAAAGTTCTGCAAGCCAGCGTGAGGTCAAAAGGCTGGGGTCGCAAATTTGAATAGCCGCCTCTTGAAGCTCCTCATTTCTAAAAATCACGCTCACAAGCCAAATTTCATCGCTGGGCAAGTTAATCTCTGTATTTTGTGAATTTTGCGGAAGAGACTGTATTTTTTTGACTGGCAAAACGGGCAAATTTTTAGACGCTCCAAATCTTTCGTTCAATAAATTCAAATACTGATTTTTGAGTTCTGCGTTGTTCATTGAAGCTATCAGTTTTTTTGCTCTCAAAACAAAATTTGCCTTTTCTTCTGGAGTTGTGAGCGGAGTTTTGTCCGATAAGTAATTCAACCAATTTTTTGCATTGCTTTGCAACTTTCTAAAAGCTTCTGCGCCACCTTGCCTTACAAGAGAATCTGGGTCTGTTTTTTCACCGTTTTTGCTCATCAAATCCACAATGTTTACAGAAAAACTTTGGGTGAGCAAAACCTCTATGCACCGCTCCGCTGCTGCCTGCCCTGCAACATCCCCATCTAAACTGACGTATGCGGATTTTGTGTACCTAGCGAGCAATTTTGCCTGAGTTTCTGAGAAAGCAATGCCAGAAATTGCCACCACGTTTTCCACTCCGCTTTGGAACATTGATATTACATCAAAATAACCTTCAACCAGAATTACAGAATTTTCTTTTGATATTGCCCTACGGCTATTGCTAAGCCCGTAGAGAATTTCGCTTTTATTGTAAATTAAAGTTTCCGGGGAATTCATATATTTTGCAGGGCTGTTTCCGCTCAAATCACGCCCCCCAAAACCTACAATCGCTCCCGATAAACTGCATATAGGAATCATCAATCTGTCTCTGAATTTATCCACTGCCCTTCCGTCTTTATCAGAAGCCAAACCAGCCTTCACCACAAGCTCCGGCTTAAATCCGCTTTTCCCTGCAAGTTCCAAAAATCCGCCTTGAGGCGCATATCCAAGCCCGAATAAATCTCTTGTTTTTTCTGTGATGTCTCTTTTTTCCAAATAGTTTTTTGCAAAGTCCGATTTTGCGAGTTGCTCTTTGAACCAAGAATTTGCAAGCTCATTTACTTTTCTTATTAAGTCTTTTTCTTCGTAATTTTCGTCTTGAATTTGGGAAAGTTTGGGCAATATAAAGCCAACGGTGTTAGCTACAAATTCTATTGCAGAACGGAAGCCCACCTTTTCGTGTTCCATAACAAATCTAAATACATCGCCGCCCGCACCGCAAGCAAAGCACTTGTAAATTCCCATATTGGGATTAACATTCATGCTTGGGTTGCTATCGTTATGAAAGGGGCATAGCCCCAAAAATTTTCCACCGCTTATCCGCTTTAACGGCACAAACTGCTCTATGACTAGGCTTATGTCTGCCGTCTCTTTTAGTTGCCTGATTGTTTCGTCTGAATAAAATGGCATTTCATTATAGCATGTACGAGATTTGAACTCGTGTTACCGGCGTGAGAGGCCAGCGTCCTAGGCCACTAGACGAACATGCCAAGAGTGGAGTATAAATATAGTAAAATTTATATGTTTCGTCAATGCCTAAAAACTATTTGGCAATAGATTACGGAGAACGGAGAACGGGAATAGCTTTTGCAAGCGAGTCTGTGGGCATAGCTTTCCCTAGGGAAACAATAGACCAAAAAGAAAAAAACTTATGGGCAGAGCTTGAACGGCTGGTTCAAGAAAACAAAATAACGGATTTTGTGCTGGGAATGCCCATTCACCCCAACGACCACCCGGACAGCAAGCAAAAAACCGTTGAAAATTTTGCAAAGGAACTAAGCGAAAAATTTCCGCAAATAGAGCTACACCTGCAAGATGAATCTTACAGCACTCAAGAAGCAACAGCTGTGGTAGGGGTAAAGAACAAAGGCAGGATAGATAAAGCAGCAGCGGCTATTATATTGCAGAGGTTTCTTGGTTGTTGAAAATTAATTATTTTTTGGATCTAGGAAGTATTACAATCGTTTACAACGCTGCTGTTCAAGCTCTTCGTAGTAGCTTACCTTTTCAATGAGCATTTGTATAAAACCCTCTACGCTCATGCCAAATTCTTCTGCAACGTTGAATGCAAAATCAAGCGTGGGTATTCTTTTGCCGCTTTCTACAAGCGATAGATATTGCCTGCTGAATCCGCATTTTTTTGAGAATTCATATTGAGTCATGTTTTTGCTGTTTCTTTGTTTGAGAAGCAAAAATTGAAAAGCATGTATTATAGATTTTTCCAGATGAGTCATATTTTAAGAATACCTTTCTAAATCTTCATCACTCCGTAAATGTAAAGAACGATCAAAATTGAGTTTTAACGGTGCACCTTTCATGCCAAATTCTTCAAAAAATGTTTTTAGCAAATATCTCTTATAGGATTCATCTACCAAATCCGGATAGGGGGTTTCAATGGTTATTACGGGCGGGTTTGTCAAAATTTGGCAAGCTCTTTTTAGATGCACGGAATGACCGCTGCGGGAATGATGCGGGTTTTTTGCAATAGCGGCTTTGAATGTTTCTGCAACTCTTTCTCTGCCTATAACTTTTCTGCAGTTTGCATAAACCGTTTGAATTTCTTGCAAAAGTCTGTGAACTCGCAAACCTTCTAACGCACTTATGGAAATAACAGGTACCCACTCAAAAAGCGGGTCTTTTTCTCTGATTTCCTTTACAATCAAGTCAAAACTTTTTGCATCCTTATTTTCCAAAACATCCCATTTGTTAATCGCCAAAATCAAGCCCTTGCCTTCTTTGCGAATTTCTGTTATTATACGCAAATCTTGAATTTCAAAACCTCGCTGGGCATCCAGCAATAACACAACAACATCTGAGCGGCGAATGCTCTCCATTGTTCTCATATTGCTAAAAATTTCTACCTCATCTTTGTGCTTTGCAACCTTTGCCTTTTTGCGAAGGCCTGCCGTATCTGTGACTTTAAAATAAACTCCGTTATACCTAAAATTGCAATCAATGGAATCTCTTGTTGTGCCGGGTATTTCGGAAACTACAACTCGCTCTTCCCCGAGTATCCTATTTAGCAATGTGCTTTTGCCGGCATTGGGCCTGCCCAAAATTGCAAAGGATATTGCGGCTTGTTCTGTATTTGCATTTTCTTTTTTGGGGAGCAGCATAATAACTTCGTCTAAAAGGCTGAGCACTGCATAACCGGTTAAAGCACTTACTGTTCTAGGTGCCCCCATGCCTAATTTCAAAAAAGCCCAGCCCTCCGCTCGGTCATTTGCCTCTTCACTTTTGTTTGCAACCAGAATTACCTGCTTTTCTGTTTTTAAAATGAGTTTTGCAAACTGCTCGTCTAGCGTGGTAGATCCAACACGGACATCCACCATAAAGAGAACCAAATCCGCATCGTTTATAGCCGCAAAAATCTGCTCTCGCACGGATTCTGCCAAAACATCAATTTGCTCGTTTGTCATAAACCCGCCGGTATCTACAAGCGTAAATTTTGTTCCCTGCCACTCCGCTTCTTGATAGTGGCGGTCTCTGGTTACGCCTTCACGGTCGCTAACAACAGCGGCTCTGCGCCCTAAAATACGATTAAACAGACTGGATTTGCCCACATTGGGCCTGCCAACTATGCACACTACTGGTAAATTAGACATCATTCTCCGCTTACTTGAACATTCCCTGTGCCAAAGATAGAAACTAACTTTTTCATATTTTCTCTTGTAGGAGAAATTTTGCACTTGTTCGGTTCCATTTTGTATTTATAGCCATTATTTCCGGAAACATAAAAACAGAGTGAGGCACCTCTTTCTTTTTTCTTTTCCTTGAAGAAATTTTCTATTTCCGAATTTAGTGCAGGCGTTAAAGAATCTGCACGCATTTCAATATAAAAAGTTTTGACTTGCTTGACTTTCTCTTCCAAAAATTCAACGCTGCTCAGCATCAATTGCGGTTTATAGTTAAAAGAAGACATTATGAGTTTGCCGGATGCCATTACAAGAGTGCCTTCAAAAATTTTTCCTTTAAGGCTCTTCCATTTTTCTTCTCCGCAAAAGCCCTCTAATTTATCATACTTGTCTTGCAAGGTGAAAATTGCTATTGTTCCGCCGTTCTTTGTTTGTTTTTCATTTATATTTGCCACAAGTGCACCCATTTTCACATTTGAATCCAATTTACTCCTTATATCTTGAGAACAATCAAAATTTGCAAAACCCTTAATCTCTGCATCATATTCATCCAGAGGATGCGCGCTTACCTGCACTCCCAGCACCTTTTGCTCTTTCATAAGGCTATCCAAAAACGGCCACTCCTCACATTCTTCCAAAGCCGGCTCTTTTTCAAAAGCCAAACCGAATAAAGCCATTTGAGAGGATTGTTTTTCTGCTTTCCAAGAAGAAGCATCTGCCAGAGCTTTTTCTACCGATGCAAATTTTTGCGCTCGTGTTCCAGGCAGGGAATCTAAAGCTCCGGCCTTTGCCAAACTCTCCAGTGCTATTTTATTCATGTTTAATCTACGCACCATATCAAAAAAGCTTTTATATTTGCCGTTATTTTTTCTGTCTTGCTCAATATCCAGAGCTACACCTTCGCCACAGCCTTTTATTTGAGCAAGCCCCCACCTAATTGCTTTGCCTTCAACAGAAAAAGCTGCCCTTGATTTATTCACATCCGGCGGCAAAACTCCAATTCCCATATTTTTGCATTCGTCCACAACCATTGGCAAGTTGTCAAATTTTTCAACACTCATAACCGCAGCCATGTATTCCTGCGGAAAATTTGCCTTTAAGTATGCAGTTTGGTATGCAATGTAAGAATATGTTGCCGAGTGGCTTTTGTTGAATGCATAGCCGCAAAAAGGCTTTAAGGTTTCCCAAATTGTTTGCAAAAGCTCCTTGGAATAATTTTGCTTTATTCCATTTTCCATAAATTCAGGTTGCATTTTCAGCATTTCTGCCGGGTCTTTTTTTCCCATGGCCCTGCGAAGAATATCTGCTTTGCCAAAAGAAAAACCTGCGAGAATTCGCACTATGTGCATAACCTGTTCTTGATATACTATAACTCCATAAGTATTATTCAAAACTATTTCAAGGTCTTTATGGTAGCAATTTATTTTTTCCAATCCATTTTTGCATTGGATAAATCTTGGAATATTATCCATTGGGCCCGGGCGGTATAGGGCGTTCATGGCAATTAAGTCTTCAAGGCAGCTGGGTTTTAAATCCCGCAAATATTTGCGCATTCCCGGGGATTCAAATTGGAATATGCCTATGGTATTCCCATGCTTGAATACATCAAAAGTTTTTTCGTCGGTTAAGGGAATTTTATCTATGTCCAAATCGAGTTTTCTTGTTTCCTTAATGGTTTTCACGGATTCTTGAATCATTGATAAGTTGCGGAGCCCTAAAATATCCATTTTCAGCAATCCTATTTCCTCTGCATAGTGCTTGTCGTATTGCACGGCGGGAACATCGTCCGGAGCAAGGCGATATATAGGCACAAGCTCTGTCATTTCGCATGGAGCAATTATGAGTGCGGCGGCGTGCGTGCCTGAGTTGCTTATCAATCCTTCCAGCTTGGTTGCCAATTTCCAAAATTCTTTATAAGCCTCCGTGCTTTCTATCAAGGCATTCAATTCTTCATCGCGCTCTCTGGAATTTGTTAAATTTACTTTATCCGAACCTTCTATTTTGAATGGGATTTTTTCGGCAAATCTTTCTACATCGGTCAAAGACATATCCATCACTCGTCCAACTGCCCAAAGAACGGCTTTTGCTTTCATTCGCCCGTAGGTTATCAACTGCGTTACATTTTTCACCCCGTATTTTTTTGTAACATAATCTATAAGTCTGCTTCTGTCTTTATCGGAAACATCAATATCTATATCGGGCATACTGACGCGTTCCGGATTTAAAAATCTTTCAAAAAGCAAATTATACGGAAGCGGGTCTAATTCCGTGATTCCCAAAATATAAGCGACTATAGAACCTGCCGCAGAACCACGCCCAGGCCCCATGGGAATGCCATCTTGCTTTGCCCAGTTGATAAAATCCTGTATTATCAAAAAATAGCCCGAAACATTTAATTGCTTTATTGTAGCGAGTTCTGTTTGTACTCTATCCATTATTCTTTCATCATTCAATCCGTTTGTGTATCTTAGAGTAACTCTTTCCTTGACTAAATATTCCAAATAATCATATTCGCTTGCAAATTCCAAAGGGTATTCAAAGCGTGGCCAAAAGGAAGAGCCAAGAGCCATATCTTTCCCTTGGGTTTGTATTTTTACATTGCAACGTTCTGCAATTTTAACCGTATTTTCCAATGCTTCTATATCGTTTGGGAAAAGTGCATACATCTCTTCTGCAGATTTTAAATAAAATTCATCTGTTGAAAAATAATCATCGCTAAATTCCATCAATTTCTGTTTTTGCTCCATGCACAAGAGGGCGGTGTGGCTTTGCGCGTCTTTCCTTGAAATGTAATGTACATTATTTGTCACAACAAGTTGCCTACAGTTTTCTTTGGCGTAATTTTTCAAAAATTCGTTCATCTGGTTTTCTGTTTCAAGAAGATGATTTTGCAGGGAAAAGTAAAGATGTTCGTTATCAAAAATCTTGCACAATTCATCTAAAAACTGTTTTGCCCTATTTTCCATATTTCCGCAAACATCCCGTCCAAAGCGGCTTGCCAAATCTCCTGCTATTGCTATTAAACCCTCTTTGTGTTTCAATAAAAAATTTAAGGAAATTGCAGGGATTTTTTGAAATTTTTCTTCGCTTGTATAAGTTTCGCTTGTGATTTTTATAAGGTTTTTATAGCCTTCCTGATTTTCTGCCAAAAGAGTTATGCGGTTGTAAGACGATTTGTCACTGGGCTTTGCACCATCTGTTTCAAGGTAAATATGGCTGCCTAAAATACGTTTCACTGCTCGCAATTCGTTTTCTTTATCCATTTCCATATAAAAATCCAAAATACCAAACATAAAGCCATTGTCGGTTAAGGCGAGTGCATTTTGCCCTAGTTCTTTTGCTTTTTTCAGTAAAGTGGATATTCTAACGGGTGCCTGCAAAAAAGAATACTCGGAATGTACTTGCAGGTGAACAAAACTATCCGGTTTTACGTGTTGAGTCATTTTAGACCTCGCTTAATATTTGCTATAAACTCCTCGCAAAAATCATTGCCTTGCATATAAGTTTTTCGCAAAGTGAATTTCTTTTGCCAATCGTTGCTTATGTTGGCATTCCAATCTAAACCCTTGCCTATTCTAAGCGGTGAAGTCCATAATAAAAATCGCTGAAAGGAATTTGGCATTTCAAATAAATTTTTTGCAAACGTTGCTCCTGCCTCAACCAAAATATGGTGCATCCCTTTTTTTGCGCAATCTGCAAGCATCAAACTCCAATTTTCCTCAAAAGTCCCACCCTTAAAATTATCTCTGCTAAAAATGATTTTTTGCGGATTAGCTCCCTTTACCTTCCTTACCGTTAATTGCGGGTTATCGAAGCGAAAGGTGCTGCCGCCAACTACAACCGCATCGCAAAAACTCCGCAACCTGTGCAATTCGGTTTGAGATTCCTTGCCCGTGATTTTCAATGGGCTTCTGTCACTATTCGCTATAAAGCCATCAATAGTTTGCGCTATTTTTAATGTTATAAAAGGCGTTTTGTTTTTCACAAACCAAAGATAAGATTCATAAAAACTATCTATTTGCCCGTCTAAACTCTCCCTTACCGTTTCTATTCCCGCCTGCTTCAATTTTTCAATCCCATTCCCTGCCACTTGGCTGTTAGGGTCTATATATCCGTAATAAACTTTTTTAATACCCGCTTTTATTATAGCATCCGTGCAGGGAGGAGTTCGCCCATAATGGCTGCAAGGTTCCAGAGTTACATATAGTTCTGCGTCTTTTGCATTTTCGCCGGCATTTTTTAGAGCTACTATTTCTGCGTGTGCATTGCCTGGCTCTTGGGTATAACCCTCACCAACCACCGTGCCGTTTTTTACAACAACCGCACCCACCGCCGGGTTAGGGCGGCAGTTTTTTATTGCGTAGGTTGCAAGTTCCAAAGCGTGCGGAAGTTCGTGCATAAGCTATGTTCTGGGCAATGTCAACTTGGCATACATGGCGTAAAGGCGTAAAATTATTGTTATTGCCACTGTTCCCGCAACTTTTGCTCCCTGAAATTCACTTGTGCATAACCCAAAAATCCAAAAAAACAAGCCACCAACCAAGGCAGCCGTTGCATAAATTTCGCCGGTTAAAACCTGCGGAATTTCACCAGCTAAAATATCCCTAAGCATCCCGCCGCCTACAGCTGTAACTACCGCAACAAAAACTATGGCTATTCCTCCGGCTCCTGCGTCTTGTGCCTGAATTGCACCTGCTGCTGCAAAAAAACCTAGGCCTATGGCATCTGCTATTTGTACAAAGATCCAGCGGCGAACCACTTTTTTTTGAGCTACTATAACCACAATTGAGGCAAAAATGCAAACAAGTATATAAGTAGGCTCTTTCAAGGCAAGCGGAGGAGTATTGCCTAGCAACAGATCTCTCATTATACCGCCGCAAACACCCGTAGCACAAGCAAGCGCAATGGCACCAAACCAATCCAAACCTTTATTGGCAGCTTTAACCGCTCCAGTTAGGGCAAAAGCAAAAATTCCCAGCAAATCAATAAAAAGAAATATCATGGAAGTGGAAAATAGTAAAAACCAACAACTACTCCCACGCCGCCATTATAACTGCAAATTTTCCCCGATGCTTGCCTTTCAAACGCGTTCTCAAAAGTTGCCGCCTCGCTAGAAGGGCATACTACCGCAATTGCACATTCGCTAAAATCCTTTTTTATCTTTTTAGCTATTTCTTTGTAAAGATTTTTTTCCCTGCCAAGCCTTTTGCCATAGGGAGGATTGAGAACCAATAAGGCATTTTGGCTCGGCGGCAAAGAAAAAAAATCTGCCTGTTTTATTTGTATGAATGTTGCCCGCAATGCTTCAATATTATGCTTTACAGTTTTCACCGCCTTTTCGCTTTTATCGCTGCACAAAATCTCAAACTTTTCATGCTCATTCAACGCAAAAGGCTGTTTTGCCTTTTGCAAAAAATTATTAAAAGCTGCCTCCCTAAATGCAGGCATTTTTGTAAAATCAAAAGTTCTATTTAAGGTGATGGAAGAATTTGAACGCCATTTTGCCGCCTCTAAAGAAAACACTCCGCTGCCGGCCATTGGATCTATCAATTTTTCATACTTCGCAAAATCTGCTTGCAGCAAAATACTTGCAACCAATGTTTCTTGCATCGGAGCTTCTTCTACCCACCGCGCACCCCTTCTATGCAAAGCCTCGCCGCACAAGTCCAGCCAAACGGAGCAAATATCATCCTTAAAACGAATGCACAATTTACCCCCCGCCACATAGGCCCTTACTCTCTCTTCAATCGCTTTTTTATGATACAATCTTGACTTTTCGCTCTTAATATCTATTTTTAATTCCACCGATTGCGGCAAATAAAGTTCCCAAGGAATGCTTTTTATTTTATGTTCCAATTTCCCAAAATTTTCACAATGAAATTCTGCTATTTTCATTTCAAAACTTCTGGCACAACGCGAGAGCGCTATTGCTTGCCAAACGCTTTCTAATTTTGCCTTTAAATACACCACCCCATTTTGCACCTCGCATTCCATGATACCCAGCATAGCAAGTTCTTTTGCAAGCGTATTTTCAAAGCCCAAGTGCGCACCGGCTCTAAAGCAATGTATCTGTGCTTTTATATGTTGTTTTACGCGGCGTTCCAAAACAGATTTCATTTGGGTATAAAGATAGAAAAGGATTATAGAAACGCAGATTTAGTAAGCTTTCCTATTTCGGAAAGCACAAGATTTGTGTCTAAAGTATGGATTGCCTCAAAGGTATTGTCTATGTATTCCAAAATGCCTTTTTTCTTAAATAAATTGTAAGTTGCATTTGCAGAAATTCCTTGTTTAAAGCGGAATTGTTCTATTAAAAATATTGTGTATTTCTCTTTATTTGTCATAACACTCCTTCTGGAATTTCAAATTCCCCTGTTTTTTGCTCTCTATCAAAAACTAAAAATATAAATAATTTGCTAAACTGCCACAAGCAGGTACTCTTATCTTCCAACATAGAATAGGTTTTTGAATTATAAAGTTTTTCCATTGCATTTTCTACGCTTATCTTATATTGGCTTGATATAAATTCAATCAAATTTTTTGTGATGGCATACAATAAAAAAGAAAATTTGGAATCAGACATTTTTTGCCTCCTTGAAAATCAATTTGTCTATAATTTTTTGGCTTTTGAATACATATTGGTTATACAATTTTTTGACCAGCAATCGTTTCAAGGTTTCCTGCTCATCATAAACTTCGTTTTCAAAAGCTATTATTGTTTCATAAACATCATCGTTTGCCACTGGTCCTATAACCAGATCAAATGTTTTTTCAATTGGTTTTAGCATTCTATTATTCACAACAAAATGCAACCAATCGGCATTAGGGTTTTCAAATTGCAAGGTTAAATTTTCTTTAATTTCATTTTCGTCAAATTCATATATATTGACTATGGCACTGCCATTACGTAATCTAACAACTCTTTTGGCAAAATCAGTAGCTTGTTTATAGTTGGTAGTTGTATAAAATCCAGTGCCAAAATCGGTAGGATGGCTTGCAGGCAAGAGCAAGGGCTTTTCTATCGACAAATTGCTTCCGTGGTATAGCAACATATTAAGAAATTAGAAAATTATCATTAACAACAAAAAATCAAAAAAAACTTAACGTTCCCCCGAAAAAAAATCTATATTTACAATAATGGCGTATAACACCCTAAATCCAGCAAAAGGAGTTTGCAGTGCAGGCAAAGCCTTGCACCCGTGACTTTTGTCATAAGTATGTAAACAGAACAGATATATACGCATTCACATATTTTTTACACATAAATTCGGAGATTTTCCCCAAAATTCCCCTAAAAACGGACTTTTTGCACCGCTTGTTTAGCGGCGGGTAGGAGGGGAGATTTTGCAATAAAAACTTTCATAGCATCCTTAAATAAGTCTGGCACAATAAATATATATAAAATTTTTGAGAAAAGCAAGGAAAAAGTGAAAATTTTTTATTTCTTTGTAAAAATAGGGAAAAGTGGGTGTAGGAGGGTGTAGGAGGGTGTAGGTATTTTTTTTACCTACACCCTCAAACGAACCATAGTATTATTAGGGATAATAAGGTGTAGGGTGTAGGTACATTTTTTTATCAATTCTACCTACACCCTAAAGTCCCTACCTACACCCAATATTGGCAGGTTTTTGGCTTATTTCGCCAATTTAACCGTTTTTTGACGCTCAGACCCCTCCCCTTGAAGGTACTCCCTCCATAGGGATACCCATTGCGGGATGCCAAGCTCCCAATCCTTTCTTGTATATATAAATTTTCATTGGGTTAATGCCCTCTAATTTGCGTTTTAAGGCACTTTCTACGCCCAAGGATACATAAATGTATATAAAAGAACAAAGCCTCTTAAATCGCAATTATGGGCGATTTTTAAAAAGGCAAACCTAAGTTTTTTAAAAATAAAGACTCTAACTAGAAAAAAAATGTATATTATAAGAAAATCGGAACCATTGAGAGGCATTGTATTATGAGTTATTTTTCGGAAAACGCGACGGATCACTTCAAAGAAAGGGATGATCGCATTCATAATTCCATAGCGAGGGAAAACCCAGACGAGCCTATGTTTGAGGCTCTGAGCAATTACAAAGGAAATTATGAAAAAGCAAGATTTGACGGCAAGAGCATAGACGAGATATTTAAGGATATGTTAGCGAAGGTTTAAAATGAAGAATATAAGTGATTATCCCAAATACGAAAAAATAAGCAAAGAACAAATAGAACAGATGGCATCGGCATTTAACCGATATCTGGGCAATATGCGAGAAACGCTAGGCGTTAATGAAGGCGATATTGCTTTTTGCGAGGAGGCATTGCTTGAAATCATTGAGCTTGTTTGGAAAAGGCATATTTATTTTCAAGTGTTCCATAATCTTAATGGTTTGAATGAATTGAAAGAATCTTCCCTTTATTGTTTTTGGATCCTAAAAATGCAACCCTTTGTTTGGCTAAATAACAGCAAGCCCAACTATAAGCTAAATTCAATCATTGCATTGCAAATTTTAACAAAAGGCTTATATTTTTATGCAGAAAAGAAAGATAAGAAGGTAAATATGAGCGAACTTACTTTTAAAGAATTGTATTACTCTTTTCGCTACCGCGATTGGAGCAAAGAAGCAATAATGGATTTGGCAAGCAGCTTGATAATTCAGTAGCATCACCCACCCCTAGTCCCGGACGCA
>LIUI01000037.1:14677-14960 GCA_001462235.1 Fibrobacteria bacterium GUT307 | reverse complement strand
CCTCTACAAAGTCAGCTACGAGAGGAAAACTTTCTACGCCTACGACGACACCGAGAAAGACCGCATCCTTATCGAGTCCGGCCGCGACCCGGAAAAAGTCGCCGTCCAACGCTACAAGGGATTAGGCGAGATGAACCCCGACCAACTGTGGGAAACCACCATGGACCCAACGCGGCGGAATATTATCCAGGTGCACCTCGATGACGCAGTGGAAGCTGAGCGGATATTTAGCACGCTTATGGGCGAGAACGTTGCGCCCCGGCGGGAGTTTATTGAGGAGAAT
>LIUI01000037.1:9870-14523 GCA_001462235.1 Fibrobacteria bacterium GUT307 | reverse complement strand
GAGTTTATTGAGGAGAATGCGTTGCTGGTGAGTAATTTGGATGTGTAGTCCACGGATTGGAAGAATTTTGGTCCACGGATTACACGGATTATCACGGAGAAGAGGGGGTCCGCAGATTACGCGGAGGAGCGCGGAGAAGGGGGAGGATTAATATGGGATCGGGGTATATATTTGGATGCAGTAACTGTAACAAAGAAGATGATCCCATAGAATGTACGGAAGACGGAAATAATATCAAGGGAACTTTCTTTGATATTATGACAGGTGGACTAATGTTATGTTTTTGTAAAAAGCAACTTGAAGAAATATATAAAACTTTAGAATCTGCAACAAATGATGAAGGCATCGATAGAACGATACATGAGAATATCAAGGCGGGCTTTAATTTTACTGAAATTTTAGGCTATTTGCCTTATTATTGTGAAACATGCGAAAAATTGTTCAATCAGTTTTATCTTCAAATGGAAAAGGGAAAGGAATTGTATGTTCCAAATTATACATGTCCAAAATGTAAAAACACCCTGGAACCAGTATGTCCAACCTGGGAAAAAAACAATGAAGGGAGCTGGGCACAAGACTTAAGAAAAATTAAATTCAAGTATAATTTATATATGGAAAATGGTATAATTCAAATTAAATCCCATGGTAAAAAGAAGGTGTTATCATGTGATTACTGTAATAATGAGGTGTTTGAAATTTTTGAAAGATCTTTTTGCGATTAATTATGGCAAACTGTATATAATGGAGGAAGAATGGCAGAGATAAAACACGGTAAGAAAAGACGTCCTCGGTTTAATTTTACCGAAATGGGAGTTCCAATAGGCGCAAAACTAGTTTTTACCAAGGAGGGAATATCGGCAGAAGTCTATGTTTCTTCTGAACGGAAGGTTAAAACTGCGGACAGCAATGAGAGTATATACTTATGCCAGGCAACACGGGAAATTCTTGGGATGGATTATAATGTACACCCTACAAGGTTTTGGAGTTATGAAGGGAAACCGCTTAATGCCTATTACAACGAAACTTATCCCTTTGAGGATTAATTAGGGAGAGAGTCTGTGGATTATGCGGACGAGCGCAAAATTTTGGAGCGGAGCGAGGGGAGGGACCTGCAGATTAGGGGAAACAGCGAAGAGTTTTGGGGAGAAGGGGAATTTAAGCCAAATTTGGGAGTTTTGGGGGATTTAGAATAATCACGAAAATTGGAAATTTTTTGTTGCAGAGAAAGGGCGAGTAGGGTATAATTAAGAGGGAAGTTAATGAAGACCGGTCATGTTTCTATTGCTAACGGAACATACTTGAAAAGGTTGGAGGAAAATCATGGATCGTATTACTAAAAGCCTATTAGAAAGATTTGTTTTACAAAATCATTTAGATGGCATTGATGAATCTAAAGCTTTTGAGTATTTTGTTGGTTATATTACAACAAGCATGCACTTTCAAGAATCATTTGATCTAGCGGACATTATTACAGGTGGTGGTGGTGACTGTGGTATTGATAGTATTACTATATTAGTTAATGGTTCTTTCATTTCAGAACCCGAAGAAATTGATGATCTTATATTGACTAGTGCATATTTAGATGTCGAATTTGTTCTGACGCAAAGTGAAATATCACCAAATTTCGACATGCAAAAAATAGGACAATTTTGTTTTGGTGTAGAGGATTTCTTTAAGGAAGAATCTTCACTTCCCCAAAATGATAATATCAAGATGAAAAAACTGATAATTGATAAAATTTATAACAATAGTCAAAAATTTAAATTACATAAACCAAACTTATATCTTTATTACGTAACTACAGGTAAATGGGCCGATGATACGAATTTAATAATTAGATCCGAAGCTGGTAAAAACGAATTGCTTTCATTAAGCATTTTCGAAAAGGTTGAATTTGAGTTTTTAGATGCAGATAAAATTCAAGAACAATATAGAAAAATTGAAACAGGAACAATTAGAGAAATAAAGATTGATAATTTTATGTTGTTTCCAGAGGTAAATGGAATAGATCAGTCTTTTATTTCATATATTGATTCAAATGAATTCATTAAACTATTAATAAATGATGATGGATCTATAAATCAATCTATCTTTTACGATAATATTAGGGATTGGCAAGAATTGAATCCTGTCAATAAAGAAATAGCAGAGACCATCAATAATGAAGGCGAGAAAAAATATTTTCATTTGTTAAATAATGGAATTACAATTGTTGCTGATGAAATCATACAAACAGGAAAAAAATTCTTATTAAATAATTATCAAATTGTGAATGGTTGTCAAACGAGCTATACAATATATAATAATAAAAATTTTATTACACGTCCTATTATAATCCCTGTTAAATTGATTTCTACAAAAGATCTAGAAATAAAGAATAAAATAATCAAAGCAACAAACCGCCAAATTCCAATAACAGATGATATGCTATATGCGTTATCAGAATTACCAAAAAAATTAGAATTATATTTTGAATCATTTTCTAATGATCAAAAATTGTTTTTTGAAAGAAGGCCAAAGCAATATGCAAGAAATGATAGCATTGAAAAGACCAAAATAATTAATTTGCAAAATCTTGTTAGATCGTTTGCTTCTGCTTTTTTATGCCTTCCGCATCAAACAACGAGAAATTATAAACTATTGATCAAGAATAACATAAAAAAGATATTCGCAAAAGACAATGTGCTAGAGATGTATTATTTATGTGCTTTGCTAAATTACAAAATTGAAACTATACTAAAAAATAAGTATAGGGATAATAAATATAGACCTGTAAAATGGCATATGATAATGAGTTATGTACATTATTCGTGCAAAGAAAAACTGCCCCGATTTAATTCTAATAAAATGAAGGGGTTTTGTGAAATGCTTATTAAAGAGGCGCTTGATGATATTTCTTTTGAAAAAAAAATAACAATGATATTTTCTATTGTGAATGATGTAGCTAATGATAATTGGCAAAGAGATAACATTCGAACGGAGGTTTTTACTAATAATACTCTTACACAAATTAATGATAAGAAAAGGTCAAAACAAGCCAATGCCCACTCCTAACCCCCAACGTCTTGAACTAACATGGATCGGCAAAGAAAACCGTCCCCGGCTGGAGCCCCGTATCCTGATGGAAGACTCATCCAAAAGCTACCACGCCAAGCATCGCACCAGCAAGGAAGACATCTTTGACAACCGCCTTATCTTCGGAGATAATCTCCTTGCCCTTAAAGCTCTCGAACAAGAATTTACAGGCAAAGTAAAATGTATCTACATAGACCCGCCCTACAATACCGGCAGTGCCTTTGAACATTATGACGATGGTATTGAACACTCAATATGGCTTGGGCTTATGCGGGATAGGTTAGAATTGTTGAACAAGTTGCTGGCAAAAAGTGGTTGTATTTTAGTTCAAATAGATGCTAATGAAATGGCACATTTAAAGATAATTATGGATGAACTTTTTGGAAGACCAAACTTGATAAATATTATTAGTTGCAAAACAAAAATTGCTGGTGTTAGCGGCAGTCATTTAGGAAATAGTTTACAGGACAATGTTGAGTATATTCTGTTTTATGCAAAAGATGTATATCAATTCAAAATAAACATTATTCCTCAGAAACAGCAAGAATTAATGGCATATATAAGAGACATGGAAGAAAATGGAAAAAGCTGGAAATATATAACCGTAATGGAAAGTATAGATGGGGGTGAATTTGCCTCTAATATAATTGCTGGCAATGGAGATGTTATAAAATTGTTTAAACATAAAAATGTAAAAGTGTCTTCTATAAAACAGATAGCTGAAAAACATTGTCAGGGAAAGATTAGAGACGCATACTATAAATATATTGATAAAATATTCAGAACAACAAATGCTCAAACGTCTATTAGAACTAAAGTGATAGAAGCAATAAAAAATATTAATGGTGATTACTTTAGTATTGAATACATACCAACCAAAGGAAAAAATGCTGGAAAAATAACTAGATTTTATTATAAAAATGATAATCTTATTGCATGGCTAAAGGACGTTGTTGTAAAGAAAGGAAATAGCATCATAAAATTAGATAATATCGGAAATCTTTGGGATGATATGCAGTATAATAATTTGACGAAAGAAGGTGGAGTGCAATTTCCAAATGGGAAAAAACCGGAAGCTCTCATTTCAAGAATAATTGATATGTGTACTGAAAAAGGCGATCTCGTCCTCGACTCATTCGCCGGTTCCGGTACGACTGGCGCGGTTGCCCACAAAATGGGAAGGCAATGGATCATGGTGGAACTCGGCGAGCATTGTCACACTCACATCATTCCTCGATTGAAAAAAGTTATCAATGGCGAGGATTCGGGCGGTATTACTCAAACATCAGGTTGGAATGGCGGCGGTGGGTTCAGATACTATCGGCTTGCACCATCCCTGCTGCAAAAGGACAAATGGGGCAACTGGATCATTAACAAAGATTACAACGCCGAAATGCTTGCGGCGGCGGTCTGCAAACTGGAAGGCTTTACCTATGATCCATCGGACACGGTCTATTGGATGCACGGCAGATCAACGGAAAACGACTTTATCTACATTACCACCGCCCATCTCACACATGAACAGCTTACACTCCTTTCTGATGAGGTGGGGAACAGCCGGACACTCCTTGTTATGTG
>LIUI01000037.1:4379-9686 GCA_001462235.1 Fibrobacteria bacterium GUT307 | reverse complement strand
GAAAATCCCCAATACGGTACTTGCTAAATGCGAATGGGGCCAGGATGATTATAGTTTACAGATAGAAAACTTGCCGATGGCCAAGAAAACTGGTAAAATGCAAAAGGATTTATTTGATGAGGAGGAATAATGTTCACGAATTAAAGGATTAACAAATCAGCGTAATCCGTGGACAAAAAATCATGTCTGAAAAGTTAGTCAATTCCATAGCAGGACGACTCAGCCTTCGCCAGCCGCTACGGGAGAGTCTTGAAATACTTGCGCGGATAACTGAAATTGCCCCGCCTATCAAAGATCAAAATTTGCCAGACATTCTCTCCACAATAAACAGCGAATACCCTAATGTAAAGGATTTCGAACGAGACTTTCCCTCTCTTTGTTTTGCAATCGCCACCGGTGTAGGTAAAACAAGACTTATGGGAGCCTTTATCACCTATCTTCATATGAACAATAAAATGCAAAACTTTTTTGTTCTTGCACCAAATCTGACGATATACAAAAAGTTGATAGACGATTTTACTCCCAACACTCCAAAATATGTGTTTAAGGGAATAGCTGAATTTGCTCAGAATCCGCCTCTTATCATCACCGGAGATAATTATGATTCCGGTATTAGTATAAGAAGCAATAGTTTGTTTAATGAAATACATATCAATATTTTTAACATCTCTAAAATCAATTCCGAAGTTCGGGGAGGAAAAGCGCCCAGAATAAAGCGACTTTCCGAATACATCGGTCAAAGTTACTTTGACTATCTTGCGGCTTTGCCCGATCTCGTCCTCTTGATGGATGAATCCCATCGTTATCGCGCATCCGCAGGGTTAAAAGCAATTAACGAATTAAACCCGGTTCTCGGTCTTGAGTTAACAGCCACGCCATTTGTAGAATCTTCTAAAGGACCGGTGGTCTTTAAGAACATTATCTATGAGTATTCTCTTTCAAAAGCAATGGAAGACGGTTTTGTCAAAGTTCCGGCGGTAGTTACGCAAAAGAATTTCAATCCTTCTCAATTCAACGCGGAACAATTAGAACGGATAAAACTTGAAGATGGTATCCGTGTTCATGAAGCGGTCAAGGTTGAGCTTGAAACTTATGTCCGCCAGAATGAAAGGCAAATCGTCAAGCCGTTTGTACTGATTATTGCCAGAGATACTACCCATGCAGCCGAATTAAAAACCCTCATTGAATCGGTTGATTTTTTTGACGGCACATATAGAGGCAAGGTCATTCAGGTTGATTCAAGCCAGAGCGGAGAAGAAAAAGAAGAGAATGTAGAACGACTTCTTTCGGTTGAAAAAAGCGACGAACCTACCGAAATTGTCATTCATGTCAATATGCTCAAGGAAGGTTGGGATGTTACCAATCTTTATACGATTATTCCACTTCGCGCCGCTAATGCCCGTACTTTGGTGGAACAATCCATTGGCCGTGGACTTCGTTTACCCTACGGGAAGAAAACAGGTGTCTCCGCTGTTGACCGTCTCAATATTATAGCCCATGATAAATTTCAGGAGATAGTAGACGAAGCTAACCGTTCCGATTCGCCCTTTCATCTTCAAACGCTGTATCTTGATAATGACAAATCAGTTCAAAAGATGAAAACAATTGTCGTAGCTCCCAATTTTACCATGAAACTGCGACCGTCTTCCGATGATTTGAAAAAAGCTGATAATGCCGTGAAACCAATGTATACAAAACCAGCGGAACAAAAATTTGCCCAGGCAGTAATGGATGTTATACGAAACCATGAAAATGCCCCATCTTCTGAATATTTGTTACAGGAAGATGCCTTTGAATCACTGGTGAGCGAAGCGAAAGAAATTTATATGCCAGAACAGAACGATTTACCGAACATAGAAGATGAGATTGATTACCAAAAGATTACCGAAGAAATAACCCGGACTATGGTTGCCGAGACTATAGACATTCCTAAGATCATTATTGTTCCCAAAGGAAACAATACCATTGGCTATAAACTCTTTTCCCTTAACTGTGATTCTATTAAGTATCAACCGGTTGAAAGGGATTTGCTTATCCAACGTCTTAACGATAATGTTCAGGAGGTTCTTTCAGGGCTGAAGGCACAATCAACTGAGGAACAGCTTGAGGATTACCTAGTTCAGGTTCTCATGGAGTTTGAGGATATTTCCTACGATGAACACAGCGATGTATTGTACGAATTAAGTTCTCAACTGATAACTCATCTAAAAAGCTATCTTGGTTCAAGTGAAGATGTCCGCAATGTAGTGATATATCATCAAAAAGGGCTTGCGGAATTTATTCATGACGAAATGCAGAAACATCGAAATGACGATTCTTCTGATATTGAAGTAAAAATCAGCAAGGGTTTTACTGCGCTTAAGGAGATCGTTTTTACCTCAGATGCGAAAACTGAACCCATAAATTTTCGTAGAACAGATTATGACAAATCGAAAATCGGCCAGTTGGTATTTGCTGGTTTTTCAAAATGCCTTTACCAATTTGTGAAATTCGATTCTGACACCGAGCGCCGTTTCTCGGTTATTCTGGAACAAGAAAGCCTTAAGTGGTTCAAGCCTACACAAAATCAATTTCAAATTTATTATCAGATGGGAACCGAAAATTTTGAATATGTACCGGATTTTGTAGCCGAAACCAATGATACTATTTACATGATAGAAACAAAGGCAAAGAATCAAATGGACTCTGAGGAAGTAAAAGCAAAAGCAAAGTCCGCCAAGATCTGGTGCGGCTATGCTTCTAGCCATAATGCCCAAAATAACGGAAAACCCTGGAAATATCTCCTTATATCACATGAATCGGTAAAGGATAATATGACACTGAAGAATTTTGAGTAGAATAATATGGAGGATTTATGTTGTATAAAGAAGTAACATACAAACTCGAAAATCTCATTTTGGATATAGAAAGCGGTAAATTGGGGTTACCGGATTTACAGCGTCCCTTTGTTTGGCCTGATACAAAATCTAGGGATCTCCTTGATTCTATGATGAAAGGTTACCCTATAGGATACTTTCTTTTGTGGGACTCCAATCCAGAAGCTGAAGAAAAGGCGGCTCCTATTGGATTAGCAAAACATACTTATGAAACTCCAAAACAGCTCATCATAGACGGACAACAACGGCTTACCTCCCTGTATTCTATTAAAATAGCTTTTTCACCGCTGCATAGGCGATTTGAAGTCAGTACAGTAGCTTTTGAACGCAGCCCTGAATGGATTGCCAATCTCAGCGTTGCTTTTCTTAACGCTAACGAATCATACAGTTATATAAATCATTACATAGAGGAACTGGACGCGGCCCGAAAAAAAGAAGGCCATTTATTAAGCAGTCAGGAAAAACAAACGATCTCAGATAACATGGCTGATCTCTATAAACTTAGGGATTATTCGGTTCCTGCCCTAGACATCAGTGAAGATGCTGATGAAGAAGATGTAGCCGAAATATTTGTTCGCGTTAATTCAGGTGGTATTAATCTCAAGGAAGATGATTTTATAATGACATTAATATCTGTTTACGATGATGAGCAAAGAAAACGAATAGAGCAGTTTTGCAAAGACGCTACAATACCTGTTCTTGGCGGTACATCCTATAACCAGATTATTGAACCGATGCCTTCCCATATAATCAGGGCTGTAATGGGTTATGGTTTTCGCCGTGCACGTCTTCGTTATGCCTATATGCTTCTAAGAGGTAAAGATTTTGATAAAAATGTTTTTGACAATCATCTTCGGGATAAGCGCTTTGGAGATTTAAAAGAACATTTGGCCACAGTATTAAACCTTGAAAATTGGCATGATTTTGTAAAATGTATTTTATCAGCAGGGTTTATTTCTTCGCAATTAATTTCATCAAAAATAGCAATAGTTTATTGTTATGTTTTGTTTCTTATTGGTCGTAAAGACTTCGGTATAGATAGTGATTCTTTGCGAAATCTAATTGCAGCATGGTTTTTTGCCGCAGCAACAACCTCGTATTATTCAAGTGGATCTGAAACAACAATGGAAACAGATCTTAGTAATTTGCGTTCACTTAAATCAAAATCAGATTTTATTGATTATTTCAAAAACAGAATCTGTTCTATTTTTACAGATGATTATTTTAGCATAACTTTACCAAGCGATCTAATTACTCCAACATGGACAAGTCCTGTTTGGTCATCATACAGTGCCTCCCTGAATATACTCGATGTAAAATGCCTTTTGTCGGATCTTCATGTTAGAGTACTTTTATCTCCAGGCATGGGTGGAAAAAAATCTGCTGTCGAAAAGCATCATCTTTTTCCCAAAGCATATCTAAAGAGTATCGGTATTACAGACAAGCGAGAAATAAATCAAATTGCAAATCTTGCATACTTGGAATGGCGGAAAAATGGTGCTATTTTAGATGAAGCTCCTGTTAAATACTGGCCTGTTGTTACAGAAGATATTGAGACAACAGAGCTATCTCGGATGAAATACTTTCATGCTTTACCTGATAATTGGGAAAATATGAATTATAGCGATTTTCTTTCAGAAAGAAGAAAATTAATTGCCAAGATTATCAAGGTTGGATATGAAACCCTTGTTAAACGGTTAAACTAATGATCCTATACCACGGTAGCGACCAAATCATAGAAATCCCCGAACTTCGCACCGCAACCAGAACCCTCGACTTTGGAACTGGCTTTTATACAACTACCAATAAAGAGCAGGCAATAAATTTCGCTGTTAAAGTTTATGATCGTTCACTAAGGACTGGCGAGACTCCTAAAGGAAAATTTGTCAGCATATATGAGGCGGACTATGAAGCGATGCAAAAACAACTTGACATATTGCGTTTTGACTCCCCCAGTGACGAATGGTTTGACTTTGTCATTGCTAACCGGAGAAATACTCAGCAACTAAACAGAAAGTATGATGTTATCTACGGCCCTGTAGCAAACGATACAATTTACCGTACTTTGATTGCCTTTGAAACCGGGGAATTGTCAAAAACAGAAACTATCGCCAGATTAAAAGTCCGCCAGTTGTTTGACCAAATGACCTTTGCATCTGAACGCGCTCTTTCTTTTCTGAAATTCTTGAGTTTTATGGAGGTTTCCAATGTCTGACATCCAATTCAAGGCAACACTGGAAATGCTCATCCCCCTTGTCATCAAGGAAATACTAAAAAACCGCAATGTAAGCGAGCAGGAAGCCTTTGACCTGTTGTATTCCTCGTTCCTATACAGTAAACTGGAAGTGGAGTCCACTAAATTGTGGCATTTAAGCCAGTTGACCCTTGCGAATTTGCTGGACGAGGAACTGGAGACAGGAACTATCACTTT
>LIUI01000037.1:3321-4169 GCA_001462235.1 Fibrobacteria bacterium GUT307 | reverse complement strand
TCTGGAAGAATATAAAGCCGCAAAGGGCATAACCGGGAAAGATACCATCACGCTTTTCAAAAAATACAACATACTTGACTACATTGTTACCTGCTACGGCGCATTGCACACAATGGGTGGTCTTGCTATTGCGGAGGATATTGATTCGCTCATTCAGGATACGGAGAAAAACAAAGCAAAAGGAGTAAACCATGTCGACAATGGGTGAGGTTGAGTATACTTGTCCACTATGCGGCGAAACATTTAGCTTTATGACTCAATTTTCATATACAACATTTGGCTGCAATTTGGATTTTAAGCCTTTTGGCGCTGCGACAATTCCAACACCTATCCCAAAATGTACAAAATGTAACTTCGTTTTTTCTGATGAACTGTTTGATGAAAATGATATTACTTTATTGAAAAGCATATTGCAGAAAAACAATATTTATGAAATTGAACCTAATATGCCGGATTATTATTATCTGGCAAAAGAATGTGAATTATTAAATAAAGATATTGATACAATAACATTTTATTATACTTCAGCAATTTGGGAGAATAAAGGTAAAAATGTATTTAAGAAACTAACAAAAATATTACTGGAATATATTGACAAAATTGACAGAAAAAATGATAATTATTATATATATCAGTTAATTAAATTGGACTATCTTAGAAGACTAAAAAATTTTTCAGAAGCTAAAGAAGTAATTTTAACATTATGCAAAGATGATGAATTTCCTGACGATAAATTCATGAAAGTATTAGAGTATCAATTTGAGTTAATAAACAAGGAAGACATAAAAGAACATGAAATGCCAGAATAGCAATCAAGAATCTCCATGGATAGTATCGTCCCATTCAGT
>LIUI01000037.1:389-3254 GCA_001462235.1 Fibrobacteria bacterium GUT307 | reverse complement strand
AAAGCAAAAATATGGATAGTATCGTCCCATTCAGTAAAGTCAAGAATAAAACCCTTTAGGATCAGTCTGTTGTCTTCTTCCATTCTCTTTGCTCACTAAGAATACATTATACTTGACTTTTTTCTTGGGGTTTGTCAAGATGGTGAAAGGGACACCTAACTTATGAATGAAAAGAAAATCGCCATAGACCCCAGCCTTTTCCCGGTAAGCAAAGAAGAGGCCATAGCCTGCATGTTTCTTTTTGGCGAAAGATTTGAAAATGGTATTGAACCTGCGGATATTGCCAGTTATAAATGGGATGGTCGTACCATAGTAGAATATAATGGTTATGAAATAGACTCTGCTGTAACGGTAACGGAGTTTCCCCAATTGTACCGCAGGGGATCAGCAGAAGAAAGAAGCGAAAGTCTTCCCTATAAGGCGGTTATATTTGCAATCCAAAAACATAATTCACAAAAACGCAAAGGATCAGAAATTCCCTATATTTATCACCCGTTGGAAGCGATGCAAATTTTAATGGATAACGCTTGTTCAGAACCGGTAATCATTGCGGGGGTTTTACATGATGTTATTGAAGATGCCGGAACCGCACCGGCGGAAATAATAAACCTGTTTGGAGAAGAAATTTACAATATCGTAGCCGCAGAAACAGAGGATAAATCAAAATCCTGGAAAGAGCGGAAGCAAACCACTATTGATCATTTGCCCGGCGCTTCTTTGGAAGCAAAACTGGTATGCTGTGCCGATAAGCTCTCAAATATGCGGTCTATGGTTTATGATCTTATGTCAGTAGGCGACAAACTCTGGGATCGGTTTCGTGCCGGAAAAGAAGATATAAAATGGTATTATACGGAAATTGTGCGTTGCTTGCCGGAATTATCCGGCTACGAAATGTACAAGGAATTGAAATCTCTTTTGGGAAATATTTGGAAATGAAGAAAGAAAACCTAACAATCGGCAATATCCCGGCCCTCTTATACGGAACAAATTCCGAAAAATTGTACATAGCCGTTCATGGAAGATATGGGAAAAAAGAAGATGCCGATGATTTTGCGGCTATTGCAACCAAAGGTGGATTTCAGGTAATCAGCTTTGATTTGCCTGAACACGGAGAACGCAAGGACAAAGAGTACAGTTGCTCAATCCAGAATGGCATCCATGATTTAAAAGAAGTATATTCTTTTGTTCAAAACAAATATAAACGTTTTTCGCTGTATGCAAGCAGTTTGGGGGCCTATTTCAGTTTATCCGCGTATCAAAATGTCAAATTCGAGAAGTGCCTTTTCCTTTCTCCGGTTCTTGATATGAAACAATTAATTCAGAATATGATGAAGAAGGCAAATGTTTCAGAAGAAGAATTAAGGGAAAAAGTGAAAATAGAAACTTCTTTTGGGGAAACGTTATTGTGGGATTACTATAATTTTGTCAAAAACAATCCTATCGAAAAATGGGATAACAAAACTTTTATTTTGTATGGCGAAAATGATGATATAACGGAAAAAAATGTTCTTGAGCTTTTTGTTAGGAAATATAATTGCAATGTGGAGATCATGAAAAATGGTGAACATTGGTTCCATACGCCTGAACAGTTGGACTATTTAGAAAATTGGATACAAAGAGTGATATGAATGATGATTGTATCTGAAACCTTGTTTATCAAGAGGTCCACTTGACCGCTTGGGTATCTCTTATGCTACAATAGCTTTATCAGGAGTCCGCCTATGCCACAAAAAACTCTGCAAATCCGCAACAGCACAGCCGAATTTCTCATCTTCACCAAACAGGCCGGAGAAGACGGTATAGAAGTCCGCATACAAGACGGAACTATCTGGCTCAGCCAAAAACTCATGGCTGCCCTGTTTGACTGTTCCGCCGACAACATATCTCTGCATCTTAAAAACATATTCGCCGAAGGGGAACTAGATGAAATTTCAGTTGCCGAGGATTTCTCGGTAACTGCCGCAGACGGCAAAAATTACAAGACCAAGCATTACAGCCTTGATGCCATAATCGCCGTGGGCTACCGCGTTAACAGTAAACGGGCAACCGCCTTCCGGCAGTGGGCTACAGCGGTTCTCAGGGATTACGCTTTGCGTGGTTATATCATAGACCGTAAACGCATGGAAAACGGCGCTTTCCTTGACGAGGATTACTTTGAGCATCTCTTGGCTGAAATTCGGGAAATACGCCTTAGCGAACGGCGCTTTTACCAGAAGATTACCGATATCTACGCCACCGCTATGGACTACAACAAAAACTCTCCCATAACAAAAGAGTTTTTTGCCAAGGTTCAGAACAAACTGCATTTTGCCGTTCATGGGCACACAGCCGCGGAGGTCATTTACGAACGTGCCGATGCCGCAAAAGAACACATGGGGCTGACTACATGGGAAAAAAGCCCGCATGGAAAAATAGTCAAGACCGATGTCTCTGTCGCCAAGAACTACTTGACCGAAGCTGAGTTAGAGTCACTTGGACGCATCGTCAACGCCTATCTCGATTTAGCCGAAGACCGGGCAAAAAAACATATCCCCATGACGATGGAAGATTGGGCCAAACGCCTTGACCGTTTTCTTGAGGCTGATGACAGGTCAATCCTTTTGGACGGCGGCAAGATAAGCGCTCAAATTGCGAAAGAATTCGCCGAAAGTGAATTTGAGAAATACCGTATCATTCAAGATCACTTGTTTGAATCCGATTTTGACAGGGAAATCAAGAAAATTGAAAAAAAGCGGCAGAAATAAAAAGACAAGCAACATAAGGAAGGTCCCCAAATTAACCCCCTCGTAACCATAAAGCAAAAAATCCCCCAAATCGAAAGACAACACGAGGTAACAATCCTATACGCCGTGGAGTCTGGTTCAA
>LIUI01000037.1:0-219 GCA_001462235.1 Fibrobacteria bacterium GUT307 | reverse complement strand
GATGTAAGGTTCATTTACGCTCACAAGAAAAACTGGTATTTGAATATTCTCCCAAAAATGGACGTTATTGAGTATCCAATTGTAGATGAGTTCGATTACTCTGGCTGGGATTTGCGAAAAACATTGTTTTTGTTGAACAAGTCAAACCCGGTACTTTTCGAATGGTTAAAGTCCCCGATTGTTTACCACAAAAACGATTATTTTTACGGCATAATGGAG
>LIUI01000036.1 GCA_001462235.1 Fibrobacteria bacterium GUT307 | reverse complement strand
ACGGGTGCAAGGCTTGGCCTGCACTGAAAGCTCCGGTTGCCGTATTTGGGGCGGTGTACAACATCATACACGTAAATATACATTTTTTTTTGAGAGAACGTCAAAAAAAAAATAAGTTGAATAAAATTCCACCTCGGTTTAACAATAAGCTGTTCAGACCCGTATTTGAAATAGCAGAAATTTCTAGCTTCACAAATAGTGAACTTCGTGATTATGAGGCCAATAAATGACGGCTGTTTGTTTTTCCTTTTTCTGTTGGTTTTCCAGCACGGCATTGATGGCTATTGCCGGTTATTTAATTGCTTTGGCTGCGGAGCAGCCAGGGATGGCAGCTCTCTCGCTTGGCGTTGTTGGCGTGCGGTTTTTTGGAATTTCAAGAGGTGCCTTTCGCTATGCAGAGCGGTTATCTTCGCATTCGCTTGCATTTAAGGAACTAAAGAAATTTCGTTTGCATTTATACAAAATGTTAGAACCTCTTGTGCCGTATAAATTAGCCGCAATTTCCGAAAGTGAAATGTTGAGCAGGATTTCTGCGGATGCGGAGGAATATAAGTCTTGGCTCCCTAAAGCCGGAGTTCCTTTGTTTGCCGGCATAGCATCTTTTATTGTTAGCATTTGTGTTCTTGCGTACTTAAATTTACAATATGCTTTTTGTTTTTTTGCAGGAGCGTTTTTGCTCATTGCGATTTCTGTGTTAGTGTTTTTCTTAATTAAAAAAAGAGCAAAAGAATGGGGTATTTCTGCTAAAGAGCTTGGCGAATTTTCTCTTTCTGTTGCACAGGGAATGGCAGAAAAAAAATCTTGGGGAATTTTTGGAAAAATGTCCGAGACTTGGGAAAAGCTGGGTTGCATTGAAGAGAAAAAAAGAAAAGAGGTTTATTCAATATATTGTTTAGCAGAAATGTTTTCTGTGGCTATGCCGTTTTTTTGCCTTGCGGGAATGTTTTTTATAGGTGCAGGGAGTTTTTCCCATCCTGTGTGGATTGGTATTTTGCTCGGCACGCTTGCAGCGTTTGAGCTTTTGCAAGAATTGCCTTTTATCGCCTTGCAAAGTGCGCTTTCTTTACTCGCAAAAATGAGAATTAATGATAATTCGCACTCAACGCCATCTATTCCATATCCCTCTGAATTTTCTGCGAATGAATTAACCCTGAGTGCTGGCGATGCTTTGATTTTGAGTGCGCCTTCCGGGGCTGGGAAAACTTTGCTTGCAAATTCCATAGCCGGTTTTTTGCCCAATAGCGAACTTACAGAAAGAACGGATAATTTTGTTTTTTTGGAACAGGAACCTTTTTTATTTACCGGAACTATAAGGGATAATTTGTTGCTTGCTGCCCCCAATGCGACTGATGAAGAAATGCAAAATGTGTTGCAAAAAGTTGGGTTGGAAAATTTTTCTTTGGATTTGTGGATAGGGGAAAAGGGCTTTGGGTTGAGCGGCGGCGAGAGGCAAAAACTTTCTGCTGCCCGTGCCATGCTCTGCAATGCACAACTAATCATAGCAGATGAACCTTGTGCCCACCTGCCAACAGAAGACGAGAAAAGAATATTTGGCGAATTTGCAAATTTGCCCGGCAAACCTGCTGTTTTATGGTTTTCTCATAGAAGAGGTTATTTTTAGAAATGAACTTAAAAATTACGGACAGAACTTTATCTTGTATTGACGATGTACCACACAATAAATCCGACCTTTCGCGATTTTTGGCCTTTCTAATTGAGATGGAAATAGATACTATAGAACTTTCTGAGCAGATGTGCCAATTATTATCACCACTTCCGGAGTATTCATTTTATACGCCGCCATATAAAAAACCGCGTTTAGAAGGGCTAGATGATGCGTTATGCGGGGATTATTTACAGACATTCGCTCAGGCTAGGGAGGCTTTTGGCGAAGATATTGAGTTTTGCCCTACAAACCGCTTTTATTGCGCTACTGCGTTGGCGGCAGAATGGATGATGAACGGAGGGAAGAATGTTGCCGGTTCATTTGGCGGTATAGGCGGTTTTGCGGCTACCGAGGAACTGGTTATGATTCTGCGAATTAAGGGACTGCGCAAGGCAAACAAGGCATATAAATTTTTTCCTGAGATGGCAAAGCTGTTCTGTAAAATCATGGGAAAAAATATGCGGCAAGATAAGCCCATTATCGGTAAGCGAATATTCCATGTGGAATCTGGGGTTCATGTTGACGGAATTCTCAAACAACCGGAGCGTTATGAACCGTTCCCGCCTGAGATTGTGGGGCAAAGGCGAAAGATTGTGCTGGGTAAGCAGAGTGGGACGGCATCTGTTCGTGCAAAACTTTTAGAACTTAATATACAATGCTCGGAGAAACATATTCCGCATATTCTTGAACAGGTTAAGGCCCAAGCCTCTGCAAAGAACGGTGCTATTAGCGAGTGGGAATTTGCCAAAATAGTAAAGGAGTGTTTGGCATGAGGCAGCGAAGATTTCTTTTAGATAGCACTTTACGGGATGGTGAGCAAGCTCCGGGCATTTGTTTTTCTGCCAAACAAAAATTGAGGATTGCGGCTCTCTTGGATTTGTATGGCGTGCATCAAATTGAGGCGGGGATTCCGGCGGCATCCGAACAAGAAAAAGAAAATATTGCAAAAATTATGGAAAATCGAAAAAATGCTGTTATATCGGTGTGGGCTAGGCTTGTACCCGCAGATATAAAACATGCGATTGACGTGCAGCCGGATATAATTCATATAGGCGTGCCGGTTTCACGTAAAGATATGGATTGGATTACCCGGCAATTGCACGCTTGTTTGAATTTGATTGATAAAAGCGGTATTCCTCTTTCGGTTGGATTTGAGGATGCCTTCCGTTCTAATGCAGAATTTATGGTAGCTATTGCCAAGATATTGTTGGATTTTGGCGTAGTGCGAATTCGCCTTGCAGACACTGTAGGCATAGCATCGCCAAGCCTTTGCCGCACACTGCTAAAAGAAATTTCAGAAAAACTTGGTGGCAAGGCAAAGCTTGGCATTCACGCTCACAACGATTTGGGCATGGCCGTGGCAAATACAATTGAAGCAGCAAAGGCGGGTTGCCTTTATGCAGATGTAACTGTTGGCGGCATTGGCGAGCGGGCGGGAAATTGCGATTTGGCCCAATTGGTTTGCGCGAGTTCTTCTATATTTGATTGGGGTATTAGTGATGTTGATGCATATAGCTTAGAGAGGGATGTAAAACTGTTGGCTTAAAATTATTTTTACTATATTAACGTGCGTTATGACCACCCAAATCCCTCTATGGATAATACCTCTTTTCCCCTTGCTTGGAGCTTTAACGCTTGGGGCAATAGCCTTAGCCCGCGTTAAAAACGAACAGCCCGCTCCTGAGGCATACATAGGTGCGCTTTCCGTTCTGTTCCCGTTTTGCTCTTTTATAGCAACTGTGATGTTTGCGGTGTATATGCCGCATAACGGAATTTATGCAGAAACTTTGGGCAACTGGATTTCTATAGGTGATTTTCAAGTGTCTTTTGGGTTTTTATTTGACTCCTTAACTAAAATAATGCTTCTATTTGTCACAGGCATAACAACCTTGATTGTGCTTTACTCGCTTGGCTATATGAAAGGTGATAAAGGCTATACCCGGTTTTTGTGCTACTTGAACCTCTTTTTATTTTCAATGATAGTCCTTGTGCTTGCAGACTCTCTACCTCTAACTTTCTTAGGCTGGGAAGGGGTTGGGCTTTGCTCCTATTTGCTTATATGCTTTTGGAATAAGGATTTGCTCAACTGCAAAGCAGCAGATAAAGCTTTTTTGGTAAATAGGATTGGCGATGTAGGCTTTTTGCTCGGTATGTTTGCCTTGATTGTTTTGGGTGGAACATCACTTTTAAATTACGAAAACCTAAACGACGTTGCCTTGAAAAATAGCTTGGGAAATACCTTTAATTCTACCTTGGTTGCAGTAGCGGCTCTCTTTTTGTTCTTTGCTTGCACCGGAAAAAGCGCGCAAATACCCCTGCTAACCTGGCTCCCGGATGCAATGGCCGGCCCAACTCCGGTTTCTGCTCTTATACATGCGGCTACAATGGTTACTGCCGGCGTTTATTTAATAGCTAGGCTTTCCATGCTCTTTGTTCTTACACCGGAAATAATGGTTATAGTGCTTTTAGTAGCCATTGGAACAGCTCTTTGGGCTGCGGTTACAGGCTTGCTTCAGCATGATATTAAAAAAGTTTTGGCGTATTCCACAGTTTCGCAACTCGGGTTTATGTTTATGGCCGCTGGCGTTGGTGCATTTGATGTAGCTATTTTCCATGTCTTTACCCATGCATTCACAAAAGCCGCGCTGTTCCTTGGAGCCGGCTCTGTTATACACGCTTTAGGCGGCGAACAAGATATTCGCAAAATGGGTGGGCTTGCCTTTAAGCTCCCCTCAACATTCCTAATTATGCTTGTAGCTTGGGCAAGTTTGATTGGCTTGCCGGGCTTGGCTTGCTTTTGGAGCAAAGACTTGATATTAGAACATGTTTACGGCTCTTTGGGGAACTTTGGACCTTTCTTCTACTGCATTGCGCTTTTCACAGCTTTTTTAACTGCCATTTATATGACCCGCCTGATGGTGCTGGTATTTTTGGGCAAATTCAGAGGGGATAATCATACTGCGGAACATATCCACGAATCCCCAATAGTCATGCAAATTCCAATGTGGCTTTTAGCGGCAGGGTGCGTATTTGCCGGCTATGCTTGGGCTAGCTTGATTCCGGATTGCAATTATCTAGAAAAAACACTCGCTCCGGTTCTTAGCTTAGCAAAGGAATTTAATTTCCTTACAGGCGAAAATCATCACTCGGCTCTGTTTTTTTGCGTAGTGAGTGCGGGAGTTGCTTTGGTAGGGCTTGTACTTGCGGTTATCTATTTCAGCAAAAAAATTCCAAGGTACCCTGGGCATGGGGAATTGCTCGGCTTTGCCAAGATTTGGACTTTTGCTTTTGATGCCGTGCATTTTGCTTGCGGAATTGTGCCTACCCGCGTGGCTATATTTGTTTTTGATTGGGTCAATAGATTTTTGCGAACCACAATGAATGTTATAGGTGCAGTCCCCATAATTTGTTCAGAGGGTTTGAGATTTTTGCAAACAAATAAATTACGAATGCAACTTGCTATATCTACGATTAGTTCTATTATTTTGATTTATTGGCTGGTGTTTTTTATCAGGTAATGTATGTTGATATCGCTTTTGCTCATTATGCCTTTTGCTTGCTCATGCTTGATGCTCGCCGCGTCTTCAAGGGATGTGAATTCTACATTCCGCACAGGGCTTTTATGCACGGCGCTTCCCCTTATTTTGGCAACTGCGCTGGTTATTTCCGGCGGGCAGCAAACAGGCTCGCATTCGTGGTTTTCCATTTTGGGAATAAATATTGAATTTTCCCTTTACGGCCACGATTTTTCGCTTTGGATGGCTTGGCTTACCGCTTTGCTGTCTTTTTTGGCTTTCATCTATTTTAAGGCGGCTCTCAGCTTTGGGGTTAAAAAATTTGCTATAGGCTTGCTTGTTCTGGAAGGTGCAATAATAGGGGCTTTTCTCTCATCTCAAAATATAGTGCAGTTTTTGTTTTTCTTTGAAGCTATGATTTTGCCGTCTGCTATTATGATAGCTATGCACGGTGGCTTAAAAAGGAAAAGAGCTGTTATAATATTTTCCCTATATACCATGGCCGGTTCAATTCCCTTGCTCTTTGGCGCATGGTATTTAATGTTAAAGGCGGGCAGCGATAATGTACTTGCTTTAACAGAAACTCTAAAAACCTTGCCTATTGCTACTCAAACTTCACTGCTTTTTGCATTCTCAATAGCCTTTGCCGTAAAAACTCCCTTGTTCCCCTTTCATAGCTGGCAAGGCATAAGCTATTCGGAAGCGCCATACCCGCTTTCTGCCGTGCTTTCCGGAGCAATGGCAAAGGTTGGAGTTTTTGGTTTTGCTGTTTGGGTAATCCCTATTTTTTACAACGTACTGACAGAGTATTACATCTACTTTATTTCCATTGCACTTTTTTCCATGCTTTACGGAGCTATCCTTGCATTAAAGCAAACCAACATAAAAAAACTTTTGGCATTTAGTTCCATGTCTCATTTGGGCCTTGCTGTTGCGGGTTTGTTTTGCCTTGATGATGTTGTGAATGCCGGCGTTGCCGTTATGCTGGTGGGGCATGGTTTAACAGCGGGCGGGCTTTTTTTCTTTGGCGGTATTGTGCAAAGATGGACCGGCAGCACAGATATAAAACGCTATGGTGCTTTTGCTTCTACAAATCCAATATATGCCGCTATCTTCGGTTTTATAAGCATTGCCGCGATTGCCGTTCCCTGCACGGTTGGCTTTGTAGGTGAGTTTTTGATTTTGCAGGGATTGTTCAAATCCGGCTTTGCATTTTTTGCCTTGCTCGGCGGCATAGGTATTGTATTCTCTGCTGCTTATATGCTCAGGTTAATGAAAAATGTGCTGTTTGGGCCAATTCCGGAGAATTCAAGGTTGGGAGATATTTCGCTTTCTCATTTTGAGAGTGCGGCGGCAATCCCAATCATAGCTCTTATACTTTATTTTGGTTTGCACCCCGCTCCTATTCTCAATTCTTTTGAAGAGCAAAACAAAACAAAGAGTTTAACCGAACAAGAAATGCGGGAATTTGAAGAGTATTTGGAGTCGCTGCAATTTGAAATAGAAAACCTGTCAAAGAACCACATGAACGCAGATACTTTAGAATTAATAGACGAAGGCATGGAGGAATCAAGTAATGAGCAGTGAAACTTTTCTTTTTTATGATTTGAAAATTCTTTTGCCGGTTATTGCGGTTGCCGTGGGTGGAATGTTTTCGTTAGTTGCGGAGTCTTTTTCCAGCCCTGCCGGGAGGCACAAAACCCTGCCTTGGATTAACCTTTTCTTTTTATTTTTTGCAACCTTTTTTATTAACAAATCAATTTCCGGTGATTTTGGCGATTCTTGGAATTTATTTTCTATAGATTACGTCAAAGAAATTTTTCTTTATGCCATTGCGTTATGCTCCGCTATTGGAACTGCTGCTTTGCACAATATTTTGAAAAATAAAAATACCGAATGCGGCGAAGCGTATTCGCTTTTAATGTTCTCTGCCGCAGGCATAATGCTAATGGTGCTTTCTACAGACTTAATGCCCTTGTTTTTGGGAATGGAGCTTGCCTCTTTTCCTATCTATGCGTTAGTTGCTATGAACCGCCATTCAAAGGCTAGCAACGAGGCGGCGTTTAAGTATTTTATTAGCGGCGCAGCTCTGAGTGCAGTATTTTTATATGGCGTTGCAATGTTCTACGGGGCAACAGGCAGCACCTTAATCAGCAGCGATGTTTTGCCGGGGCGTGAGGGTATTTACCAAGCGGCAATCTTTTTGCTCTCTTTTGGTTTGTTGTTTAAGGTAGGGGCATTTCCCTTGCATTTTTGGGTAGCAGATGCTTACACAGGCGCACTTGCCGCAGTTACCGGTTATATGGCGGCGGTTGTGAAAATAGGAGCATTTTTGGGTTTAGGGGCTGTATGGCTCGGTTTATTTGGCAGTTCTGCTAACGTTGTTATTGCCCGTGAAGCGGTTTTATTTTTGGGCCTTGGCATTGCCTCTGTTGTGGTTGGTGCAATTACAGGTTTGGCTCAAATTTCTGCAAGAAGAATTTTGGCATTTAGCGCAATTGCAAATGCGGGTTTTATTTTGCTTGGTCTTTGCTATCCGTATTTTGCAAAACTGAATGAATTGGATTTAGATTCTGCATTTTATTTTCTATTAACTTATGCCATAGGTTCTATAGGTGCATTGACAGGTATTTCTGCACTAATGGATTCCGACTACGATGATTTTGATGATTTGCGTGCAATGGCTCGTAAAAAGCCCTTCCTTGGAATTTGCATTAGTGTGTGTTTGGCATCTCTTGCCGGTTTGCCTGTTGCCGCAGGTTTTTTGGCAAAGTTCAGGATTTTCGCCGGCCTTGTAAGGGCATCTTTTGATGTTCCAATTATTTGGGGCATAGCCATAGCAGCATTTGTTTTAGCGGTTATTTCTGCGGTGTATTATATTCGCATAATTTACTTTATGTGGAGCTACGCCGGCCCAGCAGCAGCCAAAAAAAGCCGCAATAACGTTTCCACCTTGCTAAACGCAGCGGTAGGAGCAGCGGCAGCGGCTTTGCTTGCTCTTGCGGTTTGGATGCCTATGTAATTTCTAAATTTACACTATGATACTACGAAAATTTGATTATTCTGAGTTTATGGATAAGCCCAACGCATGGTCACTTGAGGGTTTAATCCTAGAAAACATCAATCTTCTTGTTGGTAAAAATGCAACCGGGAAAACAAATACTCTCACAAAGATTGCATGGCTTGGAGATATGCTTGCAGGAATTCAACCGTTTTTATTAAATTCGGGTAGTTATGATGTTGAGTTCTATGATGATAATGATAATGATACCTATCAGTATGAGCTCAACATTTCACTTCAAAAAATCCAACGTGAAATATTAAGAATAAATGGAGATATAAAATTTAGCCGCGAAAGTGATGGCATTGGAAAAATCTATTCGGACCAACTTAAAACGAATATGGATTTTAAATTATCCCAAAATCAACTTGTGGTAGTATCAAAAAGAGATGCTATTCAACATCCATTTTTAGAAAAATTGGCCAAATGGGCGGAAGGTCAAAGAATGTATGCTTTTTCTGATTTGAGGCGAGATTCGTTATTTTTTACAAATGATATGAATAACATAAATGTCAATCCGCGAGATATGAATTCAGTAATCGGTTTATACATCAAAGGTGAACAAGAATTTGCAAAAGATTTTAAAACACGAGTAATAAACTCTATGAAAGAAATAGGCTATGAATTGACTAATGTAGGAATTACCGAATCTGTTTCACTATTTGCTGGTGCAAAAACACTATATGTTATGGAAGAAAATAGTCAGATGGTAATACTACAGAGCCTAATGTCTCAGGGGATGTTCAGGGCTTTGTCGCTTATAATCCAAATAACATACAATACGCTTAAAAATTTACCAACAACCATACTAATTGATGATATAGGAGAAGGATTGGATTTTGCTCGCTCAACTAGTGTCATAAAATTAATATCAAGAGTTGCCGATGAAGGAAAATGCCAATTGATTATGTCAACAAACGATAGGTTTGTAATGAATAATGTGCCTTTAAAATATTGGCAAATAATACAACGAGATAGAGGGCAATGCAAAATTTTTAATTATCACAACAAAAAAGAAGAATTTGATAATTTTAAATACACCGGATTAAATAACTTTGATTTTTTGGCGACCGATTTTATCAATTCCAAAGGAGTTGATGAATGAAAAAAATAGCTATGTTTGTAGAAGGTCAAACGAACAATTTCAATTTACAGGAAAAATCGGATCCAGAAAAATGACGATAATTCAAAGTTCTATTGTTGCACAAAATATGGCATACTATTTTCGAATTTATGACTGTCATGGAGGTGGAGAATATTCAACTGTGAAATCCGATATTATTGAACAATTAGCTAACCTATATGGAGAAGGTTTTTCCTATGTTATTGGAATCCGTGATGTATATCCTTTAAATGATAACGATATTGTATTATTAAGAAAAATGTTGCTATGTGGTATTCCTAAAACTAATATCTCAATCAATATAATATTAGCTATCAAAGAAATAGAGGCCTGGTTTATAGCAGAAGAAAAACATTATGAAAAAATTTCTCCGGCATTGACGATTGAGGTTATAAATGCCGAAACTGCTATTGATATACAAAAAGATAGTACGGAAATTTTATCGCATCCGGCCGAAACTCTGGATAATATTTATAAAAAAGTAAATTTTGCTTATCATAAACAAAAAAATCAAGTAGAACGGACGGTTCGAGCATTGGATTATGAAAATCTGTATCTTAACGTTCGTGCACGTAATAATAGTTTAAATGAACTATTATCTTGTTTAGATACTATTATATCGTAAAGAATAATAAAAATTCAATTCCTATTCTTGTCTTTTTGCCAAATGGAAACAAATCACGCATTTTTCCAGACTATGCCCCCTTGCAGGGCAAAATTCCCGCCCATAGTAAATGATTTGCAAATGCCTTTTAAGCCATTCGCTTGGTGCAAATACCGCTTTCAAATCTTTTTCCGTTTGTAAAACGGAAAAGCCGTTGCTTAATCCCCATCTATGAGCAAGCCTGTGAATATGGGTATCTACGGGGAAGGCAGGGACTCCAAAAATATGAGACATTACAACGCTTGCTGTTTTATGCCCAACGCCCGGCAAAGCCTCTAATTCCTCAAAAGAACCGGGTACTTTTCCACCATGCTTTTCAACTATTATTCTCGATAATTCTTTTATAAAACGGCTCTTATTTTTAGCCAATCCGCACAATTTGATAAGTTTGTATATCTTTTGTGTGGACAATTTAGCCATTATTTGTGGAGTAGGTGCTACCGCCATGAGTGCCGGCGTAACCGTATTCACAACGGAATCCTTGCACTGCGCAGAGAGCACAACCGCAACCAAAAATGAAAAGGCATCCGCATATTTAAGGGGAGCTTGCGGGTTTGGGTATAATTCATCAAGGGTTTGTTTTATAAAGGCTAGGGTAACAGGCATAATGGTAAGGTAAAAAAATCACAACGCACAAAGAATTTCTATATTCCCCTATTATGCGTATTATACTCCTCCTTCTCGCTCTTTTTTGCGTATTTGGCAACGCCTTTGCGCAAATGCTACCGGGTGCTAAGCCAGTAACAGCTCCCATGGCAGATTCCACAGGCAAACCGCTTCTGATGGATTTCAACATCAATTTGGCGGGCATAAAAGATGCCAATATGCCTTATTCGGTGTTTGGCCAGCGCCCTTTGCTGCTATATTATTTTAGCCCGCACTGCCCACATTGCCAAAAAAGCTACCCCGGCGTTCAGCAGGTAGCAAAAGAATATGAGCAAAAAGGGCTGGCTAGCGTTGCGATTGCGGTTAATGGCGTTGGTAAAAGGGATATTCTCATGTTTATGGAGCAACATAAAGCTACCATTCCTTTCTTTCAAGATTCCGAACAAGAATTTGCAAAAAAATATGGAGATGGCTACGTGCCACGGCTTTACTTGATTTCTCCGGATGGAAAAGTTACCCGCTATACCGCCCTTGAAAAAGAGAACTTGAAAGACATAAAAGCCGATATAGAGAAGTTGCCCGGTATAAGCAAATAAGTGAAACCATCTAAAAATTTTTCTTACGCAGAGTTGGCTCGCAATATGGACCCTGCCCTTGTTATTATTCTTTCTGAGCATCTGGGCTGGCTGGCAGAGCATCCTGAGGATTTTCCGCATAGTGAAAATATCTCGCAGAGCAAGCCCGCGTGGCTTATGGCACATAACGGATTTTTAGAATTGAAGCAAAAGTTTGAGGAGCGGCTTGATGAATGGCATTCCAAATGGCAACAGAGATTTGAAATAGAAGGCACGGCACAGATAGTTGCAACCGGAGCAGAAGCTATAAAAAACATCAAGAATTCCAAAGAAAGGGAAAGACGTGCAAAAGACCTTTACCTGAACACCGTGCATTTAATGGTGGGCGATGCCCAAAAATACGTGGTTACAATGAACAGCCGCGCAGAACTCTTGCAAGAAAATATCAGAAAGACATGGCACAAAACCTGCCCCGGCGACTCCTGCTCAAAAGTCCTCCCTAGCATTGAAGGAGCATTCCAAAATTACGAAGAAGCATTTTTTGCCAATATAAGAAATTCATTTTTTGAAGACCAAAAAGACTCTGTGCCCGGTATTGCCAGGCAGGAATTTTTGGAAACCATAATGGCATACGATAACTGCAATCAGATTTTAAATTTCTATTTTTCAAAAATTCACCGCTATGTATCTAAAGTTTCTTATTGCTTGTGCATATTCTATTCAAAAAAATGGGCTATGTATGCAAGGGGTTTTAGAAGCAGGCAAAACAATCTTCCGTTAGGTATATAATGACAATCGCAATTATAGTGCTCCTTGCCCTAATCCTATTAGCTCTTGTTGCCATATTGAATGCTTTGAAAAAGCGTCCGGTGTCGCAGAAACTTGAGTTCCCAAAAATTGAATTCCCGGAATTTCCAAAGATTGAAATCCCCAAGATTGAGCTTCCCAAAATTGAAATTCCGCAAGCAAAGGAATCAACAATAACCGTAGAATTATTGCAAGGCATGGCAAATGCGCAAAACGATTTAATAAAAGTATTGCAAGAAACTTCCACACTTATGCGGGTAAACCAAGCCGAGTTCCAAAGCGGTTTGGAAGCATTCCACAAGGCAGTAGAAAAACTGCTCGCTCAAATTCCAAACGATGAAAAGGGGCTAGATGCTCAAAAGGAATTTATGCAAAAATTTGAAGATGCCTTTGCAAAGGTTCAAGAAAAAGCCAGCGAAGCCATGAATGAAAATTCGCTCCGCTTGCAAGAGATTTTAACGGAATTTTTGAATAAAGAAGCAAAATGAGTTTTTACAGCGAATCTTTCACAAAATCTTTGCAAGAAAAAATTGCATATTTCAAGGATGCAAATTTGCATAAAGAAGCTGAGTTATTGCAAGCACGGCTAAACTCTCTTGAAAAAAAGCCAACAGAAAGCACAGCAGTAGCTCCAAACAAAATTCAACCCGAATGCCCTATAGCAGAAACTGCCCGCAGAACTTTGCGGGCAAAACTCGCCGCAGAAACTAATCGTATTCCGGAACTGGAAAAGCAATACATTCTGGAAAATTTGAACAATGCTAAAACTCTAAAAGAGCTTGAACCTTTGCGGGTTGCTTATATGGAAAGATTGCTAAAAATAAGCCGTGCAAATAATAGCGAAAGAATCCCACTCCTAAGCACGGGCATGGAATTGGGGGCTGGCCCTTACAATAACGAAAAAACTTTTAGCGAAGCTTTGCAACTGATTTATTCTCAAGACCCGCTTTGGATAGAAGACTTAAAGGAGCTGTATTTTTCCATTATGCCTTTGAGTTCTGCGGCGGCAACTTCCAAATCACCGTTGTAAATTGTATATTCGTATTTGCCTTTTGTAAGGGCAAACTCGGTTTCTTTCCTTGCATTTTCCATTCTCAATTTCAGGGTTTCTTCTGTTTCTGTATTGCGCAAGCGGAGCCGCTTTTCCAGTTCTTCCATGCTGGGTGGCAAAACTAAAATCCCAATTGCTTGCGAATAAACCTTGTCAAAATTTATTTTCCCAAAAACATCCAAATCAAAAGCAACATCCTTGCCTTCCGCAAGTTTTTGCTCAACAAAAGACTTAGGTGTCCCATAATAATTATTATGAACCTTATTCCATTCAACAAGTTCATCTTTCTCTATCATTTCCTTAAATTCTTCTTCTGTTTTAAAAAAATAATGCGTTCCGTTTACCTCACCGGGGCGCGGCTTTCTTGTTGTTGCAGAAATGGAATACACCACATTGGGAAAGTTAGGCATAACTTTATTCATAAGCGTAGTTTTGCCGGCACCACTCGCTGCACTGAAGACGAAAATCATCTGTACTCCTTAAAAAGAGCATTCCAAGTGAATAACATATTTTCGCCAATTCCATATTCCAATCGTTTTTTGAATTGCAACATTTCTTCTTCTGTCAATTCTCTCCCAATTTGTTCCATAGCCTCAAATTGAACGTCTTCTACTGTTATAGAATAAATTATTTCACTTTTTTTCATTTTTTGCTCCCTGAATTAAATTCTAATAATTTTTCCCAATCAATTTCACCATTTTCTTTACAAAAAACATTTGAAAATTGTTTTGTAAATAAATTAATCATTTGATTATAAGATTCTCTAAAATTATCATTTTGTTTACGTGCCTGCCTTCCTAAGGGTTTAATTATTTCCAAATATAGATTTTCATTTCCAGAAATAAAAGCCCAAAATTCTTGACCGCAATATTTGAAATACTCACCCTTATCCGGTTGGTTATCAATGCCGTAGCAACAACCATTAACCGCAACTACTCTAATTTGTGAATTGCTTGTGCGTAATGTTTTTTTTGCGGATTTAAAATCGGCAATCAGTTTTTTTACCTGACTGCTGTTTCCCCAATTTTTTCCTGACTTTATTGTTACAATATAACGAATATCATCTATATCAAATTCCAGATCAATATTTGGAATACCCGATTTCCAACCGCCATAAACTTTTTTATTTACAAAAATAACCAAATTTTCAAGCCAATCACCAAAAATCGTTTCTTCATTTGAAGAAATATGTGCATCAACAATACCGCGAACTATTTGTTCGGATGTTTCTGTATTTTTCGCCTTGAAAAGATATGGATTTTTTCGTTTTAGAACATCAGACAATTTTAATTTATCCAAACTTTTTAGGCGTTTCTCATGAAATTCCGCAATATGCTCTTCTACATATTTCTGCACATCATCCGCATCTAATTTTCTCATATTCCACCTCAAAATTAAATAGAGTGTTTTGCTGTTGAGATTTTATTAATGATACATACTCCGGTATAATTTCAATTCCAATTGAATTTCTATTCATTTTTTCAGCTACAAATAAAGTTGTTCCTGAACCCGCAAAAGGGTCTAAAACCATATCGCCTTCCTTTGTGAATAATTTGATAAACCATTCGGGCAAAGTATTTGGAAACGTTGCACTGTGATTTTTATTATTGCATTCCGTAGATAAATGTAACACATTGCTGGGATAAACTGTCTCTTTCCCAAGCCAATTTGATATGTTTTTTCCAAAGCCGCTTCCGTTTTTAGCGTTGTCCCTTATTTTGTCGGTATTGCTTAAATTTTTTAATCTAAACTCTGCCCAATCTCCAATTGGAACTTTCACTTTATCTTGGTACATATTGAATTTTTTTGTTTTGTTAAATTGCAATAATCTTTCCCAAGCATCTCTAAATCTATTTGGCCATTTTCCGGGATAGCAGTTTTTTTTATGCCAGATAAATTCCTCAGTCCATAACCAACCTTGTTTTCTAAAAGCCAAAATCAACTCTAAAACGTATGTGCTTCTTTCGCCGTTTTCGGCCTTTTCCTTTATATTCAAGATAAACGTTCCGGTTGGTTTTAGTACTCTTAGCAATTCCTTGCTAATTGGCAAAAACCATTCAACATAATTTTCCGGCTTTATTCCACCATAAGTTTGCTTTCTGCTGTCTGCGTAAGGAGGTGAAGTGACTATTAAGTCAACGGAGTTTTCTCCAAGACTCTTTAATTCTTCTTTGCAATCTCCAAGTACTACCCTCACCTACAACCTCTCTCTCTTTTTTTGGTCGGCGTTGCGTACGAGAGGGATTTCGAGTAGGTCTTTTTGCCTCTTTTCGCGTTCTAGTTTGGCTATGGTTCTTTGCTTTTGCTGTTTGTAGTAGTTTACTTGCTGGTTGTATCGCAAAATGATTTCTTTTGAGATTATGAATTCCATCCGTTTTAGGTGATTTGCCATATTGCCAAGCGAATGCATTATTATAATCACCGCTATAAAAAGCGATATGGCAAAAACAGTGGCAAAAAGTATTGCCAGCCTTACTTCTGGGGTAGGGATACTCATTAGGTAGAATATAGAAATCAAGGTAACAATTTTGTATATTCCAACGAGTATGAGCACCCTGAAACACACTTTGCTTTTTGCCGCACTATTGTGCTTAATGTTTGCAACGGCGGCTATTGCGGAACCCCCGCCTATTGTTTCTATTAAAGATGTCCCCGGTATTACGGACGATGAAATCCGGGCAGTAGAGGAACTTAAAAAGCAGGTAAAATCTTTTAATTACGGAACCATGCTTGGTACGGAAGCTTTTAAAGACAGTAAAGGCGATATTAAAGGCTTTACCTCCTTTTTTTGCGAATGGCTTTCTGGTATTTTTGGCATTCCTTTTGTACCTAGTTTTTATGAATGGGACAATTTAATTGCAGGGCTTAAAAGCCATGAAATAGCCTTTACCGGAGAGTTGACCGCCACCGAAGAACGCAAGAAGATCTATTTCATGACAGACCCAATTGTTATCCGTTCCATAAAAACCTTCCGTTTGGTTGGCAGCCCTTCTCTCAAATATATTGCAGCAGAACGCCCGCTGAAATATGCGTTTTTAGAAGGCACCACAACAATTCAGCAGGTAAAGGCTAACTCAAAAAACTTTGAAACTTTTTTAGTGAACGACCACGAAACCGCCTATAAAATGCTAAAACAGAAAGAAGTAGATGTTTTTTTTGAAGAAGGTGCTGCAGAGGCTGCTTTTGATATTTACAGCGATGTGCTTGTAGAGGATTTTCTTCCGTTGATTTACGAAGAAGTTTCATTAACAACGCAAACCGAATCTTTAAAACCTATTATTTCCGTGATGCAAAAAATACTCAGAAACGGCGGGATAGAATATCTGTCAAAACTATATAGCCTAGGGCATCAGGATTATATCAAAAATAAATTATTCATGCGGTTTAGCGAGGAAGAACGCGAATATATACGTAAGAATTCCGTAATACCCTTTATTGCGCAACGCGATGAATACCCGATTAGCTTTTACAACTCTTATGAAGAACAATGGCAGGGAATAACTTTTGAGATATTAAAAAAAGTTGAGGCACTCATAGGGATGTCTTTTAAGCAGGTAAAAACGCTTGATGCAGGCAAAACTCATTTGGTTTCTGGATTGATTCCCGAAGAAGACAAAGAAGAACGCCTTATTTATCTGGATACTCCTATTTTGAAGGGCCATTACGCATTGCTTTCCAAGGGTGATTATCGCAATATTGGCTTAAACGATGTATTATCTTTAAAGATAGGTCTTGTAAATGGGAAGGCTAGCACTTTGCAGTTTCATAGGTGGTTCCCTAATCACAACAATACTGTTACTTACGAAGACTTAATGGGTGCCATAGCAGGCTTGGAAGAAGGTAAAATAGATTTGGTTATGACAACCCAGCGCCAATTTCTGAGAATCACAAATTTTTTTGAACACACCGGCTACAAAGCAAACTTCATATTTGACCATCCCTTTGATATAACTTTTGGAGTTAGCAATAAAGACCAGATTTTGCGTTCTATTATGGATAAAACACTCGCTATGGTAGAGATAGAGGAAATTTCCGACCGTTGGATGCGCAAGACCTACGACTACAAGCTAAAAATTACTAGAATGAGGATGCTATGGATAATAGGCGTATGCACACTGATTGCTTGCTTGTTACTGGTTACGTTTGCATTTATTCATAACAGAAAAAAGAAATCGCAGTTGGAATCTATGGTAAAAGAGCGGACCAAAGAATTGGAATTCAGGTCTAATATGCTTATAACGGTGATGGATTCTATTCCGAGTTTTGTGTTTGTCAAAGATTTGAATTTGAAATTTACGCAATGCAATGCAACGATAGAGAAATATTTTGAGGTTCGGGAAGAGGATATAATAGGCAAAGATGAAGTTGCTCTGGGTTTTTTACCAGACGAATTAACACTTTTTAATTCATACAACCGCAAAGTCATTGAAGAAGGCACAACGGTTGAGATTGAATACCCGGTTTCTCGCTCTGACGGAACTAAGTATTTGTTTGAAATTACCCTTGTTCCTCATAAATTTAACGGTGCCGTAATAGGGCTTGTAGGTGTAGCTTACGACATTACCAAACGCAAGGCTATAGAAGAAGCCGCTCTTGCAGCATCGCGTTCCAAATCTGCATTCCTCGCCAATATGAGCCATGAAATTAGAACTCCTATGAATAGCATTGTAGGTTTTTCCGAGCTTGCTCTGAGCGATATTGTTTCTTCTAAAACCAAAAATTATTTAAGCAAAATTTTAGAGAATGCAGAATGGCTTTTGCATATTATAAATGATATTCTGGATATTTCCAAAATTGAAGCAGGCCAGATGACTCTTGAAAAAATTCCATTTGACTTGCACGATATTTTTGAACGTTGCCAAACAGTTATTGCAACAAAAACACTTGAAAAAGGAATATCGCTTTACTGCTATGCAGAGCCTTCCGTAGGCAGAAAATTGCTGGGAGACCCGGTAAGGCTTAGGCAGGTGCTTATAAACCTTCTTTCCAATGCGGTAAAGTTTACCAACGTAGGCACAGTCAAATTGTATTCGTCAATTAAGAGTTCTACCGATACCAATACAACCATTTATTTTGAGGTAAAAGACAGCGGCATTGGCATAACCAAAGACCAGATAGAAAAGATCTTTGAACCCTTTGTACAAGCAGATGACAGCGTTACCCGCAAATACGGCGGAACAGGGCTTGGGCTTACCATCACCAAAAATATTATTGAACTGATGGGCGGGCACTTAGAAGTAGAGAGCATACTCAAAGTAGGGAGTAAATTCAGTTTTGAATTAACCTTTGATACCATTGATGCTGCCGCCGATGTGCCCTCAAAGGAAATTGTAATTGATGCATCTGAAAAACCTAACTTCAAGGGCGACGTACTGGTTTGCGAAGATAATCAAATGAACCAAATGGTGATTTCCGAACATCTTGAAAGAGTAGGCATAAAACCCGTTATAGCAGAAAACGGCAAGATAGGATTGAATATGGTTTCTGACCGTGTTCAAAGAGGAAAACCTTTTGACTTAATTTTTATGGATATTCAAATGCCCGTTATGGATGGCTTGGAAGCTGCATCAAAAATAATTCAGTTCAATACGGGAACTCCTGTTGTAGCCATGACTGCAAACGTTATGTCTAACGACAAAGAAATTTACAAAGCGCATGGTATGCCGGATTGCATTAGCAAACCCTTTACAACGCTGGAATTATGGCAATGCTTAGCGAAATACCTAAATTTTGCCACGTCTTCGGAAGAAACCACCAATGAATTACCTAAAAAAAGCACCGATGATGAGAAATTGCAAAAGAAATTGCAATTAACCTTTGCTAAAGACAATCAGGAGAAATTTAAGGAAATTTGTGATGCAATAAATAAAAAAGATATAAAGTTAGCCCATAGGCTGGCGCACACATTAAAAAGCAATGCAGCGCTAATTGGCGAATCATTTTTGCAAAAAGCCGCCGCAGATGTAGAAGCCTTGCTCAAAGGCGAAAATAACGCTGTTACCGATAGCGCTATGAACAAACTGGATCACGAATTGAGTTCGGTTTTGAAAGAACTTAAACCTTTGCTAAGCGAAGCACAAGTTGCTGTTCAAAATAAAGATTTTAATACAAACGAAGCATTGAATTTGCTGAATCGGTTAAAACCAATGCTTACAAATATGAACCCGGAATGCATGAATCTCTTGGATGAAGTTCGTTCAATACCGGGAGCAGATGAACTCGCAAATCATATAGAGAATTTTGATTTTAAGCCTGCTCTTGAAGTACTTTCCGAACTAAAAAAACAATGGAGTAAAAATGACAATAGCAAGAAATAGCATACTAATAGTAGATGACGAAAAGTCAAATATAATCGCTTTAACGCATATTCTAAGTTCCGAATATACGGTTTACTTTGCAAAAAACGGAGCGGATGCAATAGAGATTGCCAACAAATTTGAGCCTGATGTAATTCTGCTCGATATTCTTATGCCGGATATGGATGGCTATGAGGTTATTTCTCAATTAAAGAAAGAAAACAAAACAAATGATACTCCTGTGATTTTTGTTACAGGGCTTACCGGAGTAGAAGAAGAAGAAAAGGGGCTTTCTTTGGGAGCGGTGGATTATATAAGCAAACCTTTTAGCCCGGCTATTGTAAAATTAAGGGTTCGCAGTCAAATGCAAATGATCAATCAAATTAAATTGATAAAGTATTTAAGTTTTATGGATCAATTAACAGATATTCCCAATAGACGTAACTTTGATGACAAATTACGGACAGCATGGGAACATGCCATAAGAAACGGAGCATATTTAAGTTTGTTGATAATTGATATTGATGGGTTCAAAGAATACAATGATAAATACGGGCATCAACAAGGAGATACCGTATTAAAAACTATGGCGAATGTTTTTAAGCAAACACTTAAGCGTTCGCTAGATTTTGTTGCACGTTGGGGCGGCGATGAATTTGTTATTCTGTTGCCCAATACTAATTTGAACGGTGCTTTAGGAATTGCCGAAGCTATCCGCGTAAAAGCCGGAAATACGGATATTCTTTGCCCGGAAGGCAGCACAACAAGAAAAACTTTAAGCATAGGCGTCAATACTATAAGACCCGAACAAGGAAGCTCGTTAGACAGTTTTATTTCCGGTGCAGACAAAGCCCTTTATCTCGCAAAAGAAAACGGCAGAGATAAAGTATGCTCATTGGATGGTAAGTAAATTTTACGAAGTCTATTAGCCATGCGGGTTGTAATTTCATAAGAGATGGTTTTGTGTTCTGCGGCAAATGTTTCCATGGAAATTTGCCCGGAAACTTCTCCATTGATGCATTCTGCAATATCTCCTATTTTCACATCCGGAACATCGCTTACATCTACCATGCAAGCATCCATGCACACACGCCCTAAAATAGGGCAGGGCTTGCCGTTTATAAAAATCACTCCCTTGCTCGGCTCGCCTCTAAAATAACCGTCTCCATATCCAATGGCAATGGTTGCAACCGTCATGGTTTTTTTTGCAATAAAAAAATGCCCGTAAGAAATTCCTTCACCGGCTTTAACCTCCCGCAAAGAGCGTACGGTAGAACGGAGTTTTAGCACGGGCTTTATCGGGAACCTGGATGGGAATTCTCCAAGCGGGTCATAGCCGTAAAGAGCAATGCCGGGGCGAACCATATCGTAATGTGTTTCCGGAAATAAGAACGTTGCAGCTGAGTTTGCTATGTGGCAGAGCGGAGGTTTTTTCCCTTCGTTTTCCAGTTTCTTAACCAAAGCATCAAATTTTGCAACTTGATTTTTCATAGCGGAATGTCCCGGCATATCTGCTGTGGCAAGGTGCGAATACATCCCTTCAATTTCCAAATTCGGAAGTTCGCATATTTTATTTATCTCTTCAAGATTATCGTGTTGTATTCCAAAGCGGTGCATACCTGTGTCTATTTGGATGTGAATTTTTAATTTAGAGTTGAAAGCTGAGAGCTCCGAGTTTTTTGTTGAGAGTTTTTTTGCTGTTTCAAAATCTGCTATGGATGGGGTTAGGTTGTGTTTTATTAAAAAAGAAAAATCTTCTTCTTGGCAACAAGGACCAAAAATCAGAATTCTGGCGTTAATGCCATTGTTTCGCAGAGCTATTCCCTCAAATAAATGCGCTACACCAAAGAAATTTGCACCTGCCTCCATTGCTGTAATTGATACAGGAAGAATACCGTGCCCATAAGCATCTGCTTTTACAGGGAAAAGCAATTTCACTCCGGGAGCCAGCAAACTTTTAGCATAGCGAATATTGCTTTGCAAATTATCCAAATTTATTTCAATCCAATTAGGATGCGGGATTTGCATTATTCCTCTTCTTCCATGGTTTTCTTTGCATCAAGAAGGCTCACATTTTTGTTAGGACTATGTCCGTACTTGTTTAGCAAATGGACTTCCACTATTAGGATTAAATCTGCTATTTGCTTTTCTACTCTATGCACTTGAAAAAATAAGAGCACAAGGTAGCAGGTAACCGCAAATAACGCAAGACCTAATATTAAAGAGAACAGCATTCTAAAGAAGTTCCGCTATCTGTATTGCATTCAACGCAGCACCTTTGCGAATTTGGTCGCCTACAACCCACATATCAAAAGTGTTGTCTTGCGATTGATCCACGCGAACTCTGCCTACCAACACGGGGTCTTGGCCGCTTGCATCTATGGGCATGGGCCAGCGGTTTTTTGCAGGTTCTTCCAAAATCTCAACTCCGGGTGCTTCACGCAAAACATTGTAGATTTCTGCAACGCTTGTTTTTTTGGAAAGCCTTATATTCAAAGCTTCCGAGTGTGCTCTTAAAACAGGAACCCTTACACAGGTAGCATTCACTCGCAAATTGCTATCTCCAAAAATCTTGTGAGTTTCTGCTACCATTTTCCATTCCTCTTCGCAATAACCGGTTGGTGCATGAGAAGAAGCTTTTTCCGGGCTACCGTCATTGTAAGACGAATTGTGCGGGAATAAATTGAATGCATACTGGTAAGGTATAACGGTGCGCTTAAATGGCTTTCCCTCTGCAAGGGCAACGCTTTCTAAACGGAGTTCTTCCATAGCCATTGCTCCTGCACCGCTAGCCGCTTGGTAAGTGCACGCATTAACTCTCTCAATGCCAAAAGCTTTATACAAAGGGAATATTGGCAAAAGCATTATTATAGTGCTGCAATTAGGGTTTGCTATAATGCCCTTGTGCTTTTTTATATCTTGCGGATTTATTTCCGGCACCACAAGAGGAACATCGGGGTTCATTCTAAAATAAGAGGTGTTGTCCACCACTACCGCTCCGGCTTTAACAGCAGAAGGCATATACTCTTTTGAAATTGAACCGCCTGCGGAAGATAAAACCAAATCCACGCCTTCAAAGGAATCATGGCGAAGTTCTTGTACGGTAATATCCTCGCCGTTGAAATTTATTTTTTTGCCCGCGCTTCTGGACGAAGCCAACAACTTCAAAGACTTGAGTGGAAACTTCCGTTCCAATAAAAGAGCCAACAGCTCTTGTCCAACTGCACCTGTTGCGCCTGCTATAGCAACATTCTTCATGGCTACTCCTCGTTTATAATAGTGGAAAATACTAATTTTGCTTGCCGTGCCCGTTCACGAGCCCTGCTGATGTTTGTGCCCAAGGTATCTGCTTCCAGCCCAAACTGAGAATGAACTTCATAACCCGCAAGCCGCAGATTATCTGTAGCTGCAAGCAAGGAATCGTAGGATTGCTTCTCTGCATCCGGCGGAGCCAGCCCTCTGATTTGCCTATAAGAATCCATGCTCTTGTTTCTCAAAGAAAGAGCCTTGCTCTCAAAGCTCTCGCGTTTTTCAATGCCCTGCAAATTTATGTTTTTCCAATCCGGAAAAGAGATAATTGACTCTGAAACAAGAATTGCATTTTGAAGCAGTTGATTTCTGGCGGCAATGAAATTTGTATTTGCAGAATCAATGTAAGCACTTGCCTCCGAAGAACTGGAACTGGAATCCGAACTTGAACTTGAACTTTCCGCTGCGCTTTCGCTCAAACCTATTTCTTTTTTAATAGATTCAAATTTTATGTAAGAAAAGAATGCCGCCATCACGGCCATAAAAATAACTATTAGCCAAGAAACAACCTGCCTAAAGAAGCCTCTGGCGTTTATGGCACATATAATGCCTAGGCACACAACGCTCAAGAGAATAGCAACCTGTATTAAATCTATGCTAAACATAAATTAACAATAAGCTCTTAAAATGGCAACTGATCGTCTGCATCCGGGTCTGCATCGCCTGGTGGTGGCATAGCGTCGTAACTTGGGCGTTCGCTATCACCTGCATAACCTTGCCTTGGGGCTAAAAACTCAAAATTGTCCATTAAAATTTCGGTCATATTGTGTTTTTGCCCTGTTTGAGGGTCGTTCCACTGGCGGTAAGAGACTCTGCCTTCTACAAAAAGCGGAGTGCCTTTTTTTATTCCCAGTTTCTCTATACGCTCTGCAAGTTTGTCCCACGCAACAATATTATGCCATGCGGTATCGTCTTGCATTTCTCCGGTATTGTGGTTGCGGAACCTACGTGTGGTGGCAAGGGAAAAAGAAACCCTTTTCTTGTTATTCTGAGTCATGCGAACTTCGGCATCCTTGCCAAGGTTGCCTATGAGCATCACTTTATTTAAATACGGCATATATAATCCTCGTGGTTGGCTAGAATATAGTAAAAGAGAACCTGCTTATCTAAATAATCCCGCAAGCACTTCGCTATATTTCACAACAAGGCCAGAAAACACAACGCTTACCATTGTCATAAGTTTCATAAGAATATTCAATGCGGGGCCAGCGGTATCTTTAAATGGGTCTCCAACGGTATCCCCTGTGACTGCGGCTTTGTGGGTATCTGAACCTTTGCCGCCCAGATTGCCTTTCTCTATGAATTTTTTTGCGTTATCCCATGCGCCGCCAGAATTGTTGAGCATTGTTGCCAAAGAAAAACCTGCCGCCAAGCTACCTGCCAAAAGACCAAATACGCCGGGGACGCCTAAAATTAACCCTACCAAAACAGGAATTATTACCGCCATCAAAGAGGGCAATATCATTTCTTTTTGTGCTCCTGCCGTGCTTATTTCAACGCAGCGCGCATAGTCGGGTTTGCCCGTTCCATCCATTATGCCTTTTATTTCACGGAACTGGCGGCGAACTTCTTCTACCATTGCGCCGGCCGCTCTGCCCACCGCTTGAATGCTCATGGAACAGAAGAGGAAGGCTATCATGGCTCCTAAGAATAACCCGCAAAGTAGCATGGGGTTCATAAGGGTTAAATTATATGCGGTTAAAAAATCCGTTATATGGGCGTTCTGTGCAACCAGCCCTACAAGAGCACCGCTATCGTTTATAGCTCGGTTTCCGTTTTCTATTATTTTGACGCTTGAATTTGCTGCAAAGTGTTCTGCAAGTTTTTCACCGGAATTTGCGAATGCAACCGTGCCTACGTTAAAAATTCCATTTGCATCGGTGGCAAGGCTACCAAGCCAGTGTTTTACTTCTTCTATGTATGCAGCAAGGAGTGCTATTGCGGTAAGGGCTGCGGAGCCTATAGCAAAGCCCTTTCCTGTTGCGGCGGTGGTGTTGCCAAGCATATCCAATTCGTCTGTGCGTTTGCGAACCTCTGGGGGAAGGCCTGCCATTTCTGCGTTCCCGCCTGCGTTGTCTGCTATTGGGCCAAAGGCGTCTGTTGCAAGGGTTATGCCTAGGGTAGAGAGCATTCCTACTGCGGCAAAGCTTACACCATAAAGTCCCACAGACAAATCGCTAAAACCACCGGCAAATCCAAATGCAAAAAGAATACCTACTACAACGGTGAAAACAGGGAAGCCCGTGCTTTTCATTCCAATTGCTATGCCTTCTATTATTGTTGTGGCGTGGCCAAGTTTTGCTTGTTTAGCTATGCCTTGAGTTGGTTTGTAAATATCTGATGTATAGTATTCCGTGAACTGCCCGATTATTACGCCAACTACCAAGCCGGCGCATACGGAGCCAAAAATTCCCCAAGTGATTATTCCAAAACCAGCCATAGTAGCAACAGCTATCAAAATTAAAACCGAACTGCCGAGTGTCCCTACCAAGAGTGAGCGAAGCAAGCCTTTGGAACTGGCATCTTCTTTTGTGCGAACCATCATTATGCCCACAAGCGAAAGCAAAATTCCAAGCCCAGCCACAAGCATAGGAGCGATTATAGCCTCAATGCCCAGTTGCGGCAATACCGCGCCAAGAGCCGCAGTAGCCAAGATAGAACCGCAATAACTCTCATATAAATCTGCACCCATACCCGCAACGTCGCCTACATTATCGCCTACGTTATCTGCGATGGTAGCTGGGTTGCGAGGGTCGTCTTCCGGGATGCCTGCTTCTACTTTGCCTACTAGGTCTGCACCTACATCTGCGGCTTTTGTGTAAATACCACCGCCAACACGTGCGAACAATGCTTGAACGCTGGCACCCATTCCGAATGTTATCATAACGGTGGTTATTTCCACCATTTTTTGCTGCGGGGTATAGCCCACGCCAAAGCCGAGTATATTGTTATCAAAAACATAATTGAGGAACAAATACCAGAGCGAAATATCCAGCAAGCCAAAGCCTACAACCACAAGCCCCATCACCGCTCCGCTGCGGAAAGCGATTTGCAAGGCACTGTTCAAGCTTTGCACAGCTCCGTTTGCCGTTCTGCTGCTTGCCTGCGTTGCTGTTTTCATGCCGAGGAACCCGCACAAACCAGAGAAAAACCCCCCGGTTAGGAATGCCACGGGCACAAAGGGATTTTGGATACCCAGCACCACAAGCACTATTAAAATGACAAATAGCACCGCAAACACAAGCGAGACTATTTTATACTGCCTTTTAAGGTAAGCCATTGCGCCTTCTCTTACGTACTGGGCAATGTCTTTCATTTTTTGGGTGCCTTCTGACTTTTTCATCATGCTTTTATAAAAAAGCAGAGCAAAAATAAGGGCGATTAAGGCAGAAATGGGGACCAAGAACCAAATAGGGGGTGTAGCTAGCATAGGGGTAATGTAGAAAATTTTACTCATGCAAATTCACTCCTCTATACCTCGCTATCGCCACAACATCTTTATCGCCGCGCCCGGAGAGGCAAATTATAATGTTCTCTGTTTTTGGCAAACTAGGTGCTATTTTTATTGCGTGAGCAACCGCATGAGCACTTTCTATTGCGGGGATAATCCCTTCTGTGCGGGATAAATATTCAAAAGCCAAAACCGCTTCTTCGTCTGTGACAGGGACATATTCTGCCCTGCCTGTGTCGTGCAGGTAGGCGTGTTCTGGGCCTATGCCGGGGTAATCCAAACCTGCAGATATTGAATATACGGGGGCAATTTGCCCCTCGCTATTTTGGCAAAAATAGGATTTCATTCCGTGGAAAATTCCCAGCGTTCCTTTTGCTATTGTGGCGGCGTGTTTTTCTGTGTCAACGCCAAGACCTGCGGCTTCGCAACCTATTAACTTCACGGATTTATCTTCCAAGAAATGGTAAAAAGTTCCCATTGCATTTGAACCGCCTCCTACACAAGCAATTACAGCGGCGGGCAATTTTCCCTCTATCTCCAAAATCTGCGCTCTGGCTTCCTTGCTAATCACGCTTTGAAAATCCCTCACAATAATCGGGAAAGGATGGGGGCCCATAACCGAGCCTAACGCATAGTGCGTATCTGCTACTCTGGAAACCCAATCTCGCATTGTTTCGCTTACCGCATCCTTCAAGGTTTGGGTTCCGCTTGTTACAACATTCACTTTTGCACCCAGCAATTCCATTCTATAAACATTTAATTTTTGCCGCTCAGTGTCTTCTTTGCCCATGAAAATTTCACATTCCATGCCAAGCAAAGCGGCTGCCGTTGCACAAGCTACGCCGTGCTGCCCGGCACCCGTTTCTGCAATCACCCTTGTTTTGCCCATTTTTTTTGCCAGCAAAACCTGCCCCAAAACATTGTTTATTTTGTGAGAACCCGTGTGGTTTAGGTCTTCCCGTTTAAGGTAAATTTTTGCTCCGCCCAAATCACGGCTCATTTTTTCCGCATAATAGAGCAAGGAGGGGCGCCCTGCGTAATTGTTCAAAAGAGCCGTTAGTTCCAAATTGAAATCCTTGTCGTCTTTGTAATGCAAATACGATTTTTCAAGATTTTGAATCTCGTTCATCAGGGTTTCTGGAATATACTGCCCACCGTGGGTGCCAAATCTGCCGTTAGCCATAATGGGGGAAGGTAGAAAAATTCTACGCTCGTTTTATTTTCTATATTTTACCTGTAGATGGAGGTATATACGGGAACTATTTTTATAGTGGACGATGCGGATACTAATTTGACTAAGGCAAAACAGGCTTTGGAGAACAAGTACCGCGTACTCACAATGCCATCGGCGGCAAAAATGTTTAATCTTTTAGAGAAAATTAAACCCGATTTGATATTATTGGATATTGAAATGCCGGAAATTAACGGTTTTGTGGCATTGGAAAAACTGATGCGGAACAAGCAAACCGCAAGAATACCCGTTATCTTTTTAACAGCGCAAACAGATGCTGCCATAGAAGCCCGCGGTTTTGAAATGGGTGCTGTGGATTTTATCACCAAACCCTTTTCAGAACCTGTGTTGCAAAACAGAATAGCAAGCCACCTGCACATAGCAGATTTAATAACAGAACGCACCAAACGAATAGAACGCCTGCAAAACAGCATAATATCCGTGTTGGCAGATATGGTAGAAAACCGAGACGAGGTTACAGGCGGGCATATAGAACGCACAACTTCATACGTCAGAATTCTCCTTACCGAGACAATGGCTCGCGGCTTATATTTAGATGAAATGCGTTCATGGGATTTAGAAGTGGTTATTTCTTCGTCTCGCTTGCACGATGTTGGGAAAATAACCGTTTCTGATTTGATATTGAATAAACCCGGTGCCCTAAACCCTGAGGAGTTTGAAATTGTAAAAACCCATGCAAAAGAAGGCGAACGTATAATAGACAAAATCATTAAGCAAACAGAAGAAGATGTTTTTTTAAGCCACGCAAAGATGTTTGCAGGTTATCACCATGAACATTGGAACGGCTTAGGCTATCCCTACGGGCTTAAGGGTGAGGATATCCCATTGCAGGGGCGCATAATGGCAGTGGCAGATGTTTACGATGCACTCACTTCCGAACGGCCTTATAAAAAAGCCTTTTCACACGAAGACTCCATGAAAATAATCATGGAAAATGCAGGCAAGCAGTTTGACCCAAAAATAGCCGATGTTTTTTATGATATAAGAGATAAATTCAAAACCGTGAGCTCAAGCGGATGATAGTAAGAATGCTCAAAATTTATGCACAGGTGTTGCTTGTATTGCTAGCTTTTGCCTTGATGGTTGTTTTAAGCTATGCTTTTATGAGTGAAATTGAATATGGACATCTAAGGAAAGATGCACAAACAACCTTATACTATACAGAAATCGGCGTTGCATCGGATTTGATGAGGGCAGAAATAACACTGGATCATATCTCGGAAACAATCCGTGTAATGACTATTAGCGGAGAAGACTTTGAAACGGTAAAAAGATACATGGTGGATATTGGCCAGCACCTTCTAAAAGATGAGCGATTTTTATCTAATACCGTAAATATTTACGGAGTTTTTGATGTATTTGGCGGGCGTTTCTATACCAATGTCAAAGAACAGGAAAAAGATGAACCATCCAAAAAAGAATGGTATAAGGCTGCAATTAAGGCAAAAGGCAAAGTTGTAACTGTTGGCCCAACTTTTGACGAAAAACTAAACGCGGCTATCATTACCTTTACCCGCCACATCTTTGACAATTCAGGCAAGTCTATGGGCATTATTTGCATGGATATAAAAATCAGCGAGCTTCTTGAAAAATATGTATTAAAAATGGAAATTGCCCAAGGTGGTTTTGGAATGTTGCTCAATAAAGACAATAAAGATTTGAAAATAATAGCCCATCCTAATCCCGAATATGTAGGTAAGTTGATAGAACATACCAATATTCCAATTTTGGCATTTAAGGAAGAGTTAGAACAACAAAAGGATATCATCGAACGTAATTTTGTAAACTACAAGGAAGAAAAAGCGGTTCTTTTTTTCAAGCGTTTGGAAAACGGCTGGTATCTTGGGGCTGTTGCACCGCAAGTTAAATATTATGAGAATGTGGTAAATATAGCGAAAAAACTTGGCATAATAGCTACAATATTGGCTTTGATACTCAGCCTTATTTTAATCCGCATTATTAAAATTAAAGATAATACGGATAAACGCATGGCAATTATGATTAACTCGGCTCCTTTCAGCATAACTTTCTTTGACAAGGATATGAAGGTTATAGACTGCAATAAGGAAGCTCTAAATTTATTTAATGTGTCTAATGTAAAAGAATACGATAAAAAATTCTTTGATATTTCGCCTGAACGCCAGCCAGACGGGAAATTATCTAGGGATAAGGCTTTTGAATTGTTTAGCAAGGCTTTTGATGAAGGCTATAGTAATTTTGAATGGCTGCATCAAAGGTTGAGCGATAAGGAGCAGATACCCTGCGAAGTTACCTTAATCCGTGTAAACATAAAAGACGAATATGTTGTTGCATACATGCGTGATTTGCGTGAACACAAAGCAATGCTTCAAGATATTTACGACAAAACCCGTGAATTAAAAGAAACAAATCATTGGTATGAATCCATGCTTGATGTTATACCCTTCTTTATTTCCGTTCACGATGCAGATGGCAAATGGACATTTATCAATAGAGCATCCGAGAACTTTTTAGGGAAAAAACGAGAAGAGCTAAGAGGGCAGCATTGCAGTAATTGGGGCTTTAGTATTTGCAATACCGATGACTGTGCCATGGCCTGTGCCCGGCGTGGGCTTAAGCAAACAAATTTTTTGCATAACGGTGCATCTTACCAAACCAATGTAGAAATACTCAGAGATTTAGACGGCAAAGTAACAGGTTATATAGAAGCTATACAAGATATTACCAAAATAGAGCAAACCGCAAAGGCGGTGGCAGAAAATGCCAATAGAGCTAAATCGGTTTTCTTAGCGAGAATGAGCCACGAAATCCGCACGCCTATGAACGCTATTTTGGGCGTAACAGAAATTGAACTGCAAAACGAATCTATTGCCTCCCACACAAGAGAGGCTTTTGTGATGATCTATAATTCAAGCAATCTATTGCTTGGCATTATAAACAATATACTTGATCTGTCTAAAATAGAAGCGGGCAAAATGGAGATAGCAGCTGTTAAATACGAGCTTGCCAGCTTGATTAACGATGTTGTTCAGTTGAACATAATGAAGAACAGCAAAAAAATAGAATTTGAAGTTTATGTTGACGAAAACGTGCCAACGCAACTGATAGGCGACGAAATCCGCATAAGGCAAATTTTAAATAATCTGCTTTCTAACGCTTTTAAGTACACAGAGGCAGGCAAAATTAGGTTCTCTGTTACATTTGAAAATGGAAAAACCGAATCCGAAGTAATCCTTATTTTTGTTGTAAGCGATACAGGCCACGGCATGACAGAGGAACAGGCAAAAAAGCTGTTCACCAGCGAATATATACGCTTTAATCTGGAAGCAAACCGTTCGGTTGAAGGCACTGGGCTGGGCATGAGCATTACGCACCATTTGCTGCAAATGATGGACGGCGATATTTCCGTGGAAAGCAAACTCGGCAAGGGAACAATATTTACCGTGCATTTGCCGCAAGAGAAAGCAGATGATGCCTTGCTTGGCAAGGAAAAGGCAGAAAAGCTGATGCAACTGAGAATGCTGGATACAACAAAGACAAGAGCGGCACAATTCATGCGGGAATATATGCCTTATGGCAAAGTGCTAATAGTTGATGATGTGGAATCTAATTTGTATGTGGCAAAGGGGCTTATGGCACCTTATGGTTTATCTATAGATATTGTTTCCAGTGGCTTTAAGGCTATAAGTAAAATTAAATCAGGGAATGTTTACGATATTATATTTATGGACCAAATGATGCCGGAAATGGATGGCATTGAAACAGCAAAGATAATACGCGAACTTGGCTATACAAAACCGATTGTAGCATTAACGGCCAATGTTTTAATAGGCCAGGCAAAAATATTTTTGGAAAACGGCTTTGACGATTTTGTATCAAAGCCTATTGATATTAGGCAATTGAATTCCGTGCTTAACAGATTGATAAGAGACAGGCAAGCACCGGAAGTTCTTGCGGAGGCACGGAGGGATGCGATGATGAAACCTGAACTAATACAAGCAACAGCTCCAAAGGCAGACGAAGCTTTGCTTTCTGTTTTTGTAAAGGATGCAAAAAATATTTTGCCTGTTTTTGAGGATACACTTAAAAATATTAAAAATCTTTCTAACGATGATTTTGATTTATTTGCCCTTAAAGCCCACGCCATAAAGAGTGCCCTTGCCAATATAGATGAAACAGAGCTATCTGAGCTGGCATATACGCTTGAAAAAGCAGGCAAGGGGCGCGACAAAGACCCTATTGCGCAAAAAACACAAAAAATGATTAATTCGCTTAAAACGCTTATAGGAGAATGCGAAGCGGTGGTGGAAAAAAAGCCGGCAAATGAGAACGAAGACACCGATTATTTACGTAAGCAATTGAAAATAATCAAAGATGCCTGCGAAGAATACGATGCAAAAACAGCCAATGCCGCAATTGAGGGCTTAAAAAGCATGTCTTGGACAAAGCAAACCGAGGATATCCTTGACAAGATATTAGGCCACCTTTTGCATAGTGATTTTGAAGAAGCCAGCGAACTGGCAAGTATATTTGACGGCTACGACTAAAAACTACAGTCCAATTTTGTTTGCACCTTAGGTGCAACCACGGCAAGGGTCCATTTGGAATCTTCTACAAATTCGCGGACAAAGGCTTCGATAAAATCCGCTTCCATTTTATTTATCTGTTCTTCGGTTTTGGTAGCTTCTATTGCGTGCCCGTATCTCAGCACTTGGCGGGCTAAGCGGTTTTGGCGGTTGCTTATGGAATCTCTTGAGAGTTTGTAGGTACCTATTATTCCTTGCTTTGCTCTTTCAAGTTCGTTTTTTGAAAAACCTGTTTTTAGAAAATTTTTCATCTCTTTGCGAATCAAATCTGCCACTTGTTCCAGATTTTGCGGCTCCGTGGCAAAGGAAATTTGAAATAGGGCAAAATTCTTTTTATCTATGGTTTTTTGTATAAAATTTCCAAAAGAAGAATTTATAGAATACACAAGCCCGTGTTTTTCCCTTATTATCTGAAATAACCTGCTGGAAAATCCGCCGCCAAAAATATGATTAAAAATTTGCAATGCCCTTACCTCTTTTGCTATCAACCCCTCGCGAGAAGCTCCCCACAAAACATTTGCTTGCTGAACTTGCTTTCGCAAAATTGCGGTTCCGGAATTTGCGCAATAAGCGATGCTCGGAGGCCCACCTGCTCCTGTTTTTTTAGAAAAAATTCTTTCGCAAGTTTCTACCAACTCACTGTGGTTAACTGCCCCGGCAATACTCATTAAGATTGGCAACTTTTCCAGAATAAATTTTTGCCGCTCTCGAATTTTTGCAATTTTTAAATTTTTAACGGATTGCAAAGAACCAGCTATAGGAAAGGCAAGGGGGCTGCCATTAAAATGTACTTTGTGAAAAAAATCATCAGAAAGTTCTTCGGGGTTATCTTCTGCGGCGCTAATTTCTTCTAGAATCACATTTTTTTCTTTATCAAAATCAAATGCGGTTAATTTTGGCTCCATAGCTAAATCTGCCAAAACACAAATAGCGGTTTGCAAATGCTCTTTAGCAATGTGAATATAAAAACAAGTTGCATCCCTTGATGTATATGCATTCAAATTCCCGCCCAAGTCTTCTATCTCTTTTGCTATTTGAAAAGCGGAGCGATTTTTTGTTCCTTTAAAAACCAAATGCTCGTAAAAATGGCTAAGCCCGCTACTCTTTAAATTCTCAGAAGCAGAACCTATAGGCAGCCACAAACCTACAGATACCGAAGATGCATGCGGTATAAAGTCGCTTGCTATGCTAACTCCGTTTTGCAAAACGCTTACAATTTTACTGCTATTCATATAAAGTGTTCTTTATTCTTTTTATTTCCAAACTAAAAGATATGTCTTTTTTCATTTTATTATCAATCAATTTGCAGGCGTAAAGAGCGGTGGAATGGTCTCGGTTAAAATATTTTCCTATATACTCATAACTTTTATCTAATTGTTTTCTTATAAAATACATTGCAACTTGGCGGGCCAAAACAGCCTCTTTGCTTCCTCTACCTTTTTGCTTCAAAAGGTCAAGGGAAATTCCGTAATTCGCCGCCACGTTTTTCACTATTGTTTCAAGAGATAGAATTCTTTGCGAATTTGAAAAATGCTCTTCCAAAACTTCAACCGCCATTTCCAAACTTACGTTCTTGTTGATTTGCTTAACCTTGAAGCTGATATTGTTTGCAACCCCTTTCAAGTCATGCACTGTGCCTATGGTTTTTTCTGCAAGGAATTGTAAGATATTTTCGTCTATTTTAAGTTGAATCATATCAAATATTTTTCGCAAAATAGCCAGCCTGTCAACGAGGGTTGGTGCAGTGATTTGAACTACCAAACCGCCTGTTAAAAGGGAACGCAGCGATTCATTCAAGTCTTTCATGCCGGATATGGGAATTTGAGAAGCCGCTATTATCGGTTTGCCGGCAAGGAGCAGGGTGTTGAAAATCTGAAGCAGCTCGTGCTGCGAAGCCGGCTTGCCTTCTATGTTTTGTAAATCGTCTAGTATAAGCACATCTGCACTGCGAAATCTCGCAGACATTTCTTCTATTGGTTCCGGGACATTTTCTTTTTTCAGCTTGATATTTTTTGCAAATTCTCTGTAAAATTCGGAGGCTGTAATGCAGATAATTTTTAAGCCAGAATTGTTTGAGTGCAGAGCATTTGATACCGAATGCAGTAAATGAGTTTTTCCAAGCCCCGTTCCGCTTACCAAAACCAGAGGATTGCCGGGGGCTTTGTTGCCCTCGGCTATGGCTTTGCAAGCAGCAAAAGCCAATTTTGACGATTCGCCTTCTGCAAAAGTTTCAAACCTATATGGTGATGGCATTTCCATGATGAGGAGTGTAATTTAGAATTTTTGCCGAGCCTATTGCCAAAGCTCGTGTTGGTTGGAATATTAGGAAAAAGCCATATGTGCAAGGCTGAGTTCTTCTTTGAGCATATTGTAAATTTCCTGCCAAGGCTTTTGCCAGAGCAAAGTATTGACATCGGAAAGGATTTCGTAAGATTTGGAAGAATATAAAATTTTTATAGTAGCAGACACAGTCATTTTAAAATCAACCACCATTGCTTCAAGGATAGCTTCGGTTATATCATCTACAGCAGAACGAAATTCATTTTCATCAATAAGTTCCAAGGCATAAAGAGAAGCAAGAGTGCAAAAACAAATTTGGTGAGTTGGTTCTCTGTATGTAAGTTTTTCAATCAACTTTTCTATAGAAATTTTTCCTTGCTCATACATTCGAATTTGAGCAACCATCCTGTCGTTTGCGATAGGTCCTTCTACAATGTCAAAAGTATGTGCCGGATGGGAAATGTGCCTATTTCTATTGAGCATTATGAATTCCACCCATTCTTTGGAAACATTTTCAAATTTTTTGATATTCATTCCAACTGTAACAGGATATTGTTCTGCATATTTAAATTCCGTAACAATTGGCTTGCCGGAATTATGTTTTTTGGATACGTCCACGGCTCGCAGATATGCGTGCCTACGGATATTTGTAACATAAAAACCTCTGCCAAAATCTTTAAAGAATTCACTTTTAGCTAAGTCTATCTTTTCAATTCTCACATCGCTGCCGTGAAACACTTGCATTCAAAGCCATCCTCCGTTATTCCTGCAAACTTCCAAAAGTGCCATGTGAGTGTGATATTCGGATTGAGTATGTTCATATTCATAATTGTCAATAAGGAACTGCAATCCTCCGTATTCGTCAAAATATTTAACAACCTCATCCACAGGCCTTTTGAACCCGTATGCAAAGGTTCTAATTATGAAATTGGCATAACTAACCTTGTTTTTCTGCTCTTCAATTTCAGATATAGTCTGACCACCAGTTTTCATAATGATGAATATAGAAAAATTATGGCTAACCCCTAATTTTCTATATTTAACCCCCGAATGTCATTTAATGTAAAAAAAAATTTCTATTTTATTAACAGGCAAGCATTGCCGAGCCTCTTGTTGAAGCTCGTGTTGCTTTGCGAGATATTGAATTTGTATGGAGGGGTTGCTTAAGTGAAGAGCTTTAGTACGGCTATAGTTATTGGATGCGGTGGCTTTATAGGCACGCACCTTTGCCGTGCTTTGGAAAAAAAAGGCATAAATGAAATAAGCAAGATAGACATAAAATTTGCCACGCCAATAGACATTCGCAAGCCTTTTGACATAAACGGAAATTTTGGCGAAAATACCGTTATTTTTAACCTTGCCGCAATACATAGAACGCCGGGGCACCCGGACAAAGAATATTTTGAAACCAATATGCTTGGGGCAAAGAATGTATGCGATTTTGCAACAAAACACGGCATAAACACAATAGTCTTTACATCCAGTATTTCTCCTTATGGTACAAGCGAAGAACAAAAAACAGAAGAAACCTTGCCTATGCCAAACACTCCTTATGGAATTTCAAAGCTTGTGGCGGAGCATATTCACAAAGAATGGGCAGCAAGCTCGCCGGAGCGTTTTTTGAGTATAGCACGTCCCGGCATAGTTTTTGGCAAAGGCGAGAACGGCAATATGGCAAGGCTTTACAAAGCCTTGAAAAAGCGGAGCTTTGCCTACGCAGGCCGCAAAGATACAATAAAAGCGAGCATTTACGTGAAGGATTTGGCTCGTATCCTAATTGAAATGGTGCAGGCTCCCAAGGAACGTGTGCAAATTTACAACTGCACATATTTCCCTGCACCAACAATTCAGGAAATAGCAAAAACTATGAACAGCGTAACCGGTTTGAACCGCTCTATTCCGTATATTCCCAAAACTCCGCTTATGCTTGCGGCTGCCGGTGCGGGTATGTTTGGCGGTTTAGGTCTTGGAATTTGCCCTGAGCGAGTTCGCAAACTCATGATTTCTACGAATGTGAGCGGAGAAAAACTTTCAAGGGATTATCCGCTGCGGTTTTCTTTGGAAGATGCTTTTATCGATTGGTTCAATGATTGCGGGCAAGGGGGGCTGGAGTGAAAATAAAAATAATTGTTGCAACTCATAAACAGTATTATATGCCGATTGATTCAGCGTATTTACCTATCCACGTTGGAAAAAGTGGAAATCCGTCTATAGGCTACAATGGAGATGATACCGGCGAAAATATCTCAGAGAAGAATGCAAACTATTGCGAACTTACTGGGCTTTACTGGGCTTGGAAAAATTTGGATGCAGATGTTATAGGGCTTGTGCATTACCGCAGGCATTTCATGTCCCCTTTTAGGGGTGGTGATAAGTGGGAACGGATAATTAATGGAGCGGAAGTTGAGAAGATATTGCATAATCATGATATCATAGTCCCATGCAAGAGAAATTACATAGTAGAAACCAACGAATCTCAATACATTCACGCCCATGGTTCTGACTGCTGGAATTTCATGTGCAAAACAATTCGTTCAAATCATGCCGCTTATGTGCCGGCACTGGATAAAATGCGCACGCTTGCCAGCGGCCACAAATTCAATATGTTTGTAATGAGAAAGGAATTATTGAATGAATACTGTTCATGGCTGTTTCCGATTTTGGAATCCGTTGACTTGGAATTTCCGGGCAAGAAACGTATACTCGGGCATTTGAGCGAGAGGTTGTTTGATGTGTGGCTATATGCGGGGAATTATAAGTATAAAGAAATTCCTGTCAAGTTTATGGAGCGGCAAAATTGGCTAGTGAAAGGCGGGCGATTTTTAATGAGGAAGTTTTTATGAACCCCCTAATTTCCATTATAGTTCCCGTGTATAAGGTAGAGCCTTATTTGAGGAAATGCGTGGATAGCATTATTGCCCAAACTTATGCGAATTTAGAAATTATTTTGGTAGATGACGGTTCGCCGGATAATTGCGGGAAAATTTGCGACGAGTATGCGGAGAGGGATGAGAGAGTGAGAGTTGTGCATAAGGAGAATGGTGGATTGAGTGATGCCCGCAATGCTGCATTGAATATTATGCAGGGTGAATATGTTGCTTTTGTGGATAGCGATGACTGGGTTTTGCCGAATTATATTAGGGATATGTATGAAAATTTGGTAAAGTACAAATCGGATATATCTCTAAGTGGAACCGTTTATGTCTATGAGAATAATAAAAAAAAGATGGTTTTGGCAATAAATAATGCTGATGGATTATATACCCAAAGAGAAGCTGTTGAGAATTTATTTTATCAAAAAGGAATTTATCCCTCTGCATATTCAAAATTGTATAAAGCAGAATTATTTAAAAATATTCGCTATCCAAAAGGAAAATGGAATGAAGATTCTGCGATAACATATAAAATTTTTTGTATGTGCGAGAGAATATCTTTTTCCAGAGCAAGCAATTATTGTTATTTGCAAAGAACCGGAAGTATTGAACATAGTGGATTTTCACCTAAAAAAATGGATGCTATAGATATAATGGACGAAATGCTCGCTTGGATTGGCGAAAATAAACCTGAATATAAAAACGCTGCAATTTGTAGATTTATTGGAATGAATTTTAGAATTTATAGAGAATTGATAAAAAGTAAGGGAGGATTTTCGGGGGAAAAAAAGAGAATAGAGCGTAATATAAAAAGATATAGATCGCAAGTTGCTTTTAATAAAAAGGCTAAATTGAAAGTTCGCATTGCTTGTTTATTGTCTTATTTTGGGTTGGGGCTTTTATGATAAAAACATATAGGATAATTTGTTTTATGTTTTTTGGGCTAATATTTTTATCCTGCCTGCAATCGGAGGAATTTATAATTTCTATTGGAAGCATAGATTTAAAATTTTATCATATCTTTTCTTTGTTATTTTTACCGGCTTTGTTTGGTATTTGCGGAAGTTTTTTGACCATTCCTCCAAAAATTGTGTGCCTTTATTTTTTATGGGTTTTTTTAATTTCTGCTTTTATGATTCCAATTTATGGTTTTGGCGGTCTGTTTCCATATATATGGGGAGCATTCATCACAGTTACAATTTGCTCTATTGGAAAAAAAATTGAATTAAATTCAATAATTTCCGTATTTCAAAAAGTTGCTATAATTTTTTTAATAATGGTTTGTATAAAAAATTTCATAAATAAAGAAGCCTTTATTATATTTTTCATAAATCCAAATGTTCATCCAGATATTCCAACTTTTTCGCAAGGAGGGGTGAATTTAGAGGCAACGTGGATTGCTCTGTTTGGTTTCTTTTTTAAGTCTAAAAAGGGATATATATACTTGTTTATTTCCTTATTATTATCGGTTTTATATACAAGCAGAGTTGGTATAATTTTGAATTTTTTATACTTTTGCTGGTTGACTTATCACATTTATCTGAAAAATGGGATATTGAATATTAAAACAATTTTGGCGGTCTCTTTTATTGTATCTATACTTGGGATTTTTTTCTTATTCTCTCCATTGGCTAGTACTATTTTAAACAGGATTGCAGAATCTGGAGATGCAGAGGAAGCAGGTTCAAGAGGAAGAATTGCTATGTGGATAAATTTTCCAGAGGCTTTTACAAATAATGTTATTGGTTATGGGGCAGGGAATGCAATGCTGGCAATAGAGTCGGTTTCTGGATACAGTTTTGTGGAACCAAACATACATAATACGTATATGCAAAATGCTTTAGATTTTGGAATATTTGGTTTGCTTATTTATATTATTATTGTTTTATCTTTTCTATTCAAAGAAAGAAAATCAAAGTTTGCGAATCCATTTGCAGGAGCTTTGCTTGGATATATTGCTGCTTCTCTAATTCAATTTGGAGGTTCAGAAAATTTATTATTTATTTTGCTTGGATTTTATTTTGTGTATTTGAGCAAAGAAAAATATAAGTATCCATATTCAGCCAAAATATCGGAGAGCGTATCGTGAAAATATCCATTATTGTTCCAATATACAACGCAGAAAAGTATCTTCCTGAATGTTTGGATAGTATTTTGTCTCAAACTTATAATAATTTTGAACTTATTTTAATAAATGATGGTTCTACCGATGGTAGCGAACAAATATGCAAAATATACGTAGAAAAAGATTCTAGAATAAAATATTTTCATCAGAAAAACGGAACTGCAAATAGAGCGAGAGAAATGGGTGTGAAAAAATCCATTGGCGAAAGGATAATGTTCGTGGATGCGGACGATACAATAGAGCAAAATGCCTTGCAAATTTTGATAAATAATTCTTTGGATATTGATATTGTTATAGCCGAACTTGATATCAGATGGAAATCAAAGTTTTATGGAGAGATGTCTGCAGAACAATACGTTTCTTTATTATTAAAACGAAAAATGAATCCTGGCCCTGTTGCAAAATTATTTAAACGAGAATTTTTTGAGGGAAATATTTTTGACATACCCAGTAAAATAATTGTAGGCGAAGATTTAATTATGAATGTGAGACTAGCTCAAAATGCAAATAGAGTAAAAAGCATTAAAGATTGTATTTATCACTATCGCCAAGTAGAAGAATCCATATCGCATAGAAAATATTGGAATTTATTTGATGTTTTAGACATTTATAAATGTTTAAAAAATTCTATTTCAAAAAAAAATAAAGAAAAATTGAAATGGGCTTTGCGATTTTCTCTTTTTTACAACTTGAAATGGGCTATAGCAAGCAGAATTAGAATAAGAACTAGAATAAAGAAGTTTTTGGGAGAATAAAAAATGAAATCTACTGTTGTTTATGAATCTCTGCAAATGAAATATCCCGAACAAAAAGGGTTGATTTCAATAATTGTCCCTATTTACAATACAGGAAATAATCTCAGAGAATGCCTGAATAGCATCTTGGCGCAAACATTTAAAAACTGGGAAGCAATTTTGGTTGATGACGGTTCAACAGACAATACTAAAGAAATAATTTACGAATATGCAGAAAAAGACTCGCGATTTATAGCCATTCATAAGCAAAATCAAGGAACTTTGTTAACCAGAAAGACCGGTTTAGAGAATTCAAGTGGCGAATTCATAGCGAATATTGACCATGATGACAAATACCATCCTCAATTTCTGGAAAAAATGTATGCAAAGATAACAGAAACGAATGCTGACTTTGTTTACTGTAAGTATCAAGTTATGGATGAAAATCATGCATTTTTTGCATTTGACCGTAAATTAACCGTAGATGCCAGTGAAAATGTCGCGATAATGTTGACACCACGTCAGGGACTAAATTATGTAACATGGGATAAATTAATAAAGAGAAAAATATATGCTAAAATCAATTTCCCAGATGCAAATCTTGTTATAGGTGAGGATCCTGTTCAAATGCTTCAAGTTGTGTATCATTCCAAATCAGCGGCATTTGTTCCTGAATATCTTTACTATCATAATTTGTTTGGGGTTTCTGCAGATACAAATTCAATCCTTTGGGTTAAAGCTGCAGTTTTCATAAAAAAAACTCTTGAAAATCTTTTCAATGATATTGTTCCTCATAATGTGAAAAATGCTTTTTATTCTAATGTAAGCTGTTTTACTACTTGTAATTATTTTCGTTTAGATAAAAAAATAAGAATGCAATTCAGAGATGAAATTGAACCGATTTTGCCGGAACTTATCAAAGCGGAGAAAAAATTGAGGATAAAAATATGTTTATTTTTAGCAAGTAAAGGCATAGAATTTCCACTTGCATTTTACAATTGGATAAAAAGTCTTTCATTGGTAAAATGGATAAGAAAATCATCAATAGAATAAATAATATCAAGGAGGGATACAATGATAACTATAAACGATAAAACGTTATGTTCCGGTTGTGCTGCATGTGCGAATCTGCCAAAATTTACATGGAAAATCGTTAAATTAATTATAAGTATATTAGAAATACCTTCTGCATACAGAAAGGCAAAATATCAAATATCTATAGATAAGATATTTAATGAAACCTTCAGATTTAATGGAGAAAAAATGCCTCGCTGGTTTAAGAAGAAATCCGAATGGAAAATAATTGAGCTTTATAGAAAATATCAAGCTAATAGCAACAATATCCTTGGAAAATATTATAGATATAAATTGAATTTTCAAGGAAGTGAAACGGGAATTGATTTTGAAGGTAATTTAAATATAGGGAAAGGGCTTATTATTGGTCATTATGGTAGAATTATCATCAATGGGGGAACAAAATTTGGTGAACAGATTTATTTAACCCATGGCGTAACAATCGGGCAAAACCGTACTGGAAAAAGAAAAGGGGTGCCAACTATCGGTAACAGAGTTCGTATAGGGACAAATGCAATTATTGTTGGAAATATTATAATTGGTAATGACGTTGTCATTGCTCCTGGTGCGTTTGTAAATTTTGATGTCCCAAGCCATTCTGTTGTCATTGGCAATCCGGGACAAATTCATCATAAAGAAAATGCAACAGATGGATATTTAGGAATTTTATAATAAATAAAGGGATAAGAGGGAGGGGGACGTATGTCAAACATAGTTATTATAAATCAACCGCTAAGCAATAGAGGGGACCAAGCTGCTCACCGAAGTTTGCTTAGAATGCTGGATAAAAATTATGAGCATTTGCAAATAACTGTTCTTTTTTTGAATGCAAAAAATGAAGATATACAGGATTTTTCTGTAGAATCGCCTAAAATCACATATCGGAATGTAACTGGTTTTTCTAGAGGCCTTTCATTTTTGCAGCGTTGGTCGCTTAGATTGAATATAATTTGTATGTCATTACTGCATCCTTTGCTTCGTAAATATGCTAGATATATAAAAAAAGCTGATATAGTGATATGTGCCCCTGGTGGTATTTGCATGGGAGGGTTTCAAGATTGGAACCATATATATAATCTTTCTTTGGCTAAATATTATAATAAAAAACTGGTATATTATTCCCGTTCTTTTGGGTCATTTCCTACAGCTACTAGATGGAATTCTATTTTTATGGATATTAGTTATAGATTACTTCATTATTTTACCTTTTTGTCTATCAGAGACAAAAAAACAATGGAATTAGCTGACAAATTGAACTTGCAATATATACCATCTATTGATACGGCATTTTTAGATACGCCTGTGCTTGAACTGCCTGCCAATATTTCATGTATAATAAATAATGAAAAATTTATTATTTTTGTTCCAAATTCTCTTACTTGGCATGTTGCTTACAAAGATAAAAAACAAGAGGATATTGATTTATTTTTTATTGAAATTATTAAAATACTTTTAGCAAAAAATATAAAAATACTTATGTTGCCTCAACTCAATGAATATTTTTCATATCACGAATCTGATTACGATTATTTTCAGAAATTGAAAATTCTCACGGAAAGCAATGATGTGGTAGTTTTGCAAAATACTTATAGTTCCGATATTCAGCAGAAGATTATAGAAAAAGCAGATTTTGTTATAGGTGCCAGATACCATTCTATTGTATTTGCTATTAACAACTGTACGCCCTTTATATCTTTATCCTATGAGCATAAAATGAACGGATTATTGGAGTTGTTGAATCTGAATGATAGAGAAATTGATATATCAAAAATTGGAGAAAAGAGCTTTGATAAAAAATCCGCATTGCAAAAACTTGAGCAACTTTTAGACCAAAATTATCCTCAGGCCAAAGAAGTAAAAGAAAGAGCGCATAAAATAGCAATGGAAACATTTAATAAATTTTCTATCTTCCTCTAATGCTCCGTAAGCTCCCTTTCTCCGGCGTACAAACATTCGCCGATGTAATAAACGATTTTGCTGTGTATGTGGA
>LIUI01000035.1:13095-32948 GCA_001462235.1 Fibrobacteria bacterium GUT307 | reverse complement strand
TCGGCGTTGCCCTTTTCCTGTCCTGTTCGGAGGACCTTAAACCCATAGATCGCATGAGTGCGGAAGATTTGGCGGCTCTGGCGAGTTCTTCAAGTATATGGCAAAGCTCTTCTTCTGGCATAGAGGTAAGCCCTTCCTCTTCCAGCGGTGAGGCAGATCCATCCTCTTCCAGTGAAGAGATAAATCCTTCCTCCTCCAGCGAGGAGCAGAAGCCCACCGTAAGTGGCGTTTCCCAAAAAGGGCCTTTCGTAAACAACTCCTCTGTGACACTGTACGAACTTGGTAGCAACTTTGTCCAGACAGGACGTTCTTTCCAGGGAATGACCAACGACAGCGGAAGATTTGAAATAAAAGGCATAGAGCTTGCCTCCCCGTACGCACTCCTCAAAGCAGACGGGTTTTATCTAAACGAGGTGAGCGGCAATGTTTCAGGCTCGCAGATAACGCTGTATGCCATAGCAGACATGACGGATAAAAACAGCATCAATGCGAATATACTCACCCATCTTGAGTATTATCGTGTCCAATCATTGATTGAGGGAGGCAGAAGCCTTGCGCAAGCGAAAAAACAGGCTTTGGAAGAAATTCTTGCGGTTTTCGGTATAGATGGCAGCGGTTTCAAGAACAGCGAGGATATGTCCATATTCGACACAAGCGAAAGCGATGCTGCCCTGCTGGCTATTTCCATTTTATTGCAGAGCAATCTTTCGGAAGGCGGTTTTTCGGCTTTGCTTGCGGATTTTAGCCAGAAGCTAAAGGAAAGCGGTGCTTGGGACAACAAGGCCAAGAAAGCTGAGATTGCAGAGTGGGCGGCATCTGCTGATTTGGCTACTATAAGGAACAAAATACTTGGCTGGCATCTGTCTCCCAGCGTCCCTAATTTTGAGAAATACATCCTGGCTTATGCCGCCGCCAACGCAAGCATTGGCGATTGCACCGATTACGATCCTCTTGAAGAGTTCTGTCACGGAGACCGCGTTTATTCCAAATGCGGTGATGCAAATGGCCTTGGCAAGCATGATTACGATCCAAATACACAGTTCTGCCACAACAATTATACTGTTCCCAAATGCGGCGGTCAGGAGTACAATCCTCCATCCGAGCAATGCAACATTGGCGTTGTTCAAAGGCGTTGCGGTAGCATCTGGTACAGCATCAATTCCGAGTTCTGCCATGAGGACATTATTTTTGGCAAATGCGGTGGCACCGCTGCATACAATCCTTCAACCCAATTCTGCTATGCCGACAATAATGTTCACGACAAATGCGGCGGTACTGTGACATTTACTCCAGGAACGGAGGAGTGCTGTGGAAATAGCAAATATGCTTTGGCAACTCAATTTTGCTACAGCAACAGCAAGGTTGGAAATTATTGCGGCACAAGAACGGAGACTTTTGACCCAGATTTATATGAATGCAAGGAAACTAGCAAGATATACTTAAAGACGCCTATAAGCTATGAAGGTCAGAGTTATAATGCGGTTCTGATTGGCACTCAAACTTGGCTGGCGGAAAATTTGAATTACAACGTAAGCGGCAGCAAATGCTTTGAAAACAACAACGAAAACTGCGTAGAATACGGCAGGCTCTATGATTGGTCGACTGCCATGAACAATTCAGCAAGTTCAACCACTGTTCCTAGCGGAGTTCGCGGTATTTGCCCCGCAGATTGGCATTTGCCGAGCCAAGCAGAATGGAGAGTGATGACGGCTTATGTTGGCACTGCTTCTACTGAAGGAAAGAAATTGAAAGTAACGAGTGGCTGGAATAGCTATAATGGAGTTAGTGGCAATGGCACAGACGAGTACGGTTTTTCTGCTCTGCCAGGCGGCTACGGCAATTCAGTCAATGGCAATTTCGGCAGTATCGGCAATTATGGTAGCTGGTGGACTGCCAGTGAGTATAATAGTGACAGTAGTGACAGTGCCTACCGCCGGGGCATGGGTTACGAGCGCGAGGATGCCTACTGGAGTACCAACAACAAATCTATTTTATATTCAGTTCGTTGCGTGAAGGACTAAATCACTATGATAAGTGGCGGCGTAGTTTTCTATATTACCCTCCAGCTAATTTTTCGGAGGATAAAAGTATGGCAACTAAAGGAACCGGGACTGCAACGGCAACAAGAAAAAAAGAAGCTACCAAAGAATCTGCTATAGACTTGGTTGACTTGGATAGTTCAAAAAAAGCTTTTATAGAGTCCTTTAACCTGCACTTGCACCGCACACTCGCTCGTGACCGCTACGAGGCCGCCGAATACGAAAAATTCCAGGCAATTGCCTACGCCGTGCGAGACCGCCTTATTGACCGCTGGATAAAAACACAGCAAACTTACTATAAACAGAATGTAAAGCGTATCTATTACCTATCGCTTGAATTCTTGATAGGCCGCTCCCTTGGCAATGCTATATTGAACATAGACGCAGAAAAGGAAATAATAGATGCCCTTCACGAACTTGGCATGAATCTGGAAGAACTCAGAGAAGTAGAGCTGGATGCCGGGCTTGGCAATGGTGGCTTGGGGCGCTTGGCTGCCTGCTTCCTAGACTCAATGGCTTCTTTAGAGCTACCAGCTATGGGTATGGGCCTTCGCTATGAGTTTGGTATGTTCAACCAAAAAATTGAAGGCGGCCAGCAAAGGGAATATCCTGATGAGTGGCTTCGCTTCCCAAACCCTTGGGAGTTTCCCCGCACAGCAGGCGTTATGCAAGTTCACTTTGGAGGCCATGTAGAAAGCTATACGGAAAACGGAGAAACCCGCCACTACTGGCATGCCGCAGAAAGCGTAGAAGCCATGCCCCACGACACTCCAATCCCCGGCTATAAAAACCAAACCGTAAATACGCTCCGCCTGTGGACTGCGCAATCCAACCAATTCAACTTGCAAACCTTTAACGAAGGCAGGTATGTGGATGCTACTTCAAAAATAGAAGAATGGGAATCCATTACAAAAGTTCTATATCCAAACGACTCTTCTGTGAATGGCAAAAAACTTCGCTTTAAGCAGCAGTATTTTCTCTGCGCCGCCTCGCTCCAAGACATAATCCGCCGCTATGAACGCGGCAATGATGTTCAAGCCGCAATTGAAAAACTGGCAAAGGTAAAGAAAATTTCTTCGGAAAATTTAACGCTTCTAAATCTTGGGCGGGATGAATGCAGAGAACTTCTCTTAAAGCTCCCAAAGAAAATAGCGATACAGCTAAACGATACTCACCCCGCAATTGCAATTCCGGAATTGATGCGTTTGCTGGTGGACATTTACAAACTCCCTTGGGCAGATGCTTGGGAAATAACAACTCAGGTTTTTGCATATACCAACCACACCCTTATGCCGGAGGCTCTGGAAAAATGGTCGGTGAGTTTATTTGAGGAATTATTGCCTCGCCACTTGCAAATTATTTACGAAATCAATGCAAAATTCCTTGAAGCAGTTTGGACAAAATGGCCGGGCGAAAATGAACGCGTGTCCCGTATGTCTATAATACAAGAAGGCGGCGAAAAAATGGTTCGCATGGGTTATCTCTCGGTGATAGGCTCGCACAGCGTTAACGGTGTTGCCGCACTTCACAGCGAGCTTCTAAAAACCTCTTTGTTCAAGGATTTTTACGAGTTGTGGCCAAAGCGTTTCAACAACAAAACAAACGGAGTTACGCCTCGCCGCTGGATTGCAAAGGCAAATCCGGTAATGACCTCCGTTATCTCCAAAAAAATAGGGGATTCTTGGATTGGTGATTTAGACAATATAAAAAAGATAGAGAAATATGTTGACGATGCGGCATTTCAGGCAGATTTTGTGAAAGCAAAAATTGAGAACAAAAAGAAATTGATAAGCGTTATAAAAAACGCTCAGGGCATAGAGATAATAAACCCGGATTCACTCTTTGACGTTCAGGTAAAACGCATTCACGAATACAAAAGGCAGCTTCTCAACATAATGCACGCTGTTTACCTGCTAAAGCGCATTCAAAAAGGGCAAAAAATTCAGCCAAGGACAATTTTGATAGGCGGGAAATCCGCGCCCGGTTACTGGATGGCAAAGCAAATTATATGGCTTGTAAATGCAGTTTCTGATAAAATCAAAGAAGAACCGCGCGCAAAGGGAGTTTTGCAACTTTTGTTCTTGGAAAATTACCGCGTTTCTTATGCAGAGAGAATAATACCCGCAGCAGACCTTTCCGAGCAAATTTCAACAGCAGGGACAGAAGCGAGCGGCACAGGCAATATGAAGTTTGCCCTTAACGGTGCGCTCACCATAGGCACTTTAGACGGCGCCAATGTAGAAATGTGCGAGGCCGTTGGCCGCGATAACATTTACATATTCGGAAAAACCGTTGAGGAAGTTCAACGCATAACATCGCAGGGTTATAACCCAAGGGAATATTACGAATCTTCCAGCGACATACGCGATGTTTTGGACTTTATCCGCACTTTATATTACCCGGAATGCCAGTTTGCACCCATAGTTGAAAGTTTGCTTTCAAGAGACCAATACTTGCTTTTAGCAGATTTCCCATCTTATGTAGAAACCCAAGACGTGGTGTCTAACGAATATTCCAACAAAAAGCTTTGGACGCGTAAATCCATCTTGAATGTAGCCCGCATGGGCGAATTTAGCTCCGACCGCACCATAAAGCAATATAACGAGGAGATTTGGCACGTGCCGAGTGTTAAGATTGGCTAGGGCTTTTCTATATTTACGCTATGAAGTTCAAACATTCTGTTTTATTGGTTGCCGCTTGCGTCTTGTTGGTTTTTGCCTACAGGGTGCAAAAGGGCGATACTCTTTGGGATTTGAGCGAGGAGTATCTAAAGGATCCGTTTTTATGGCCTGATTTGTGGAAAGTTAATCCGCATATAGAAGACCCTCATTGGATTTACCCCGGCGATTCAATTTGCTTCCCGGGCGATGGTCCTTGCCCCATAGTTAAAGACGGCTCTGCAAAGCGGGGTGGGCGGGACGGTAGCCAAAAGAATGCTTTAACCGGCAACGCAGAAAAATACGATTACGGAACCCCGGATATGGTGTACAGAAAACCCGCGCAACCTAAAGTTTTTAACACCTATTACCAAAGGCTAATGCCCATACTAGAACCTGTAAACAAAGACGGTGGAAGCGGGAGCCATGGATGGTTTGGCGTATATAACGACGAAGCAAACAAACCGCTTCACCATTCTTTAGAGCACGAGATACTCCTTGGTTTTGGCAAAAGGTCATTCTCAAAATTAAAAGCAGGTGATATAGCGGAAGTTTGGAGTAGCGAAAAGGTTGCCATTCCAAATTCAGCAGGGAGCGTTGACGAATTCCACGTGCGCCGTTTGGTTGCCCTTGCAAAGATTACCGGCGTTGGAGATTCTCTTTCCCGTGCTAATATAGTGCAGTCTTTTGGCACTCTTTTTGTAGAGCAGGCTCGTTCTCGCCCGCAACAGCCTATTAAAACCATAGATGTAAAATCTTTTGAGTATGTAAACCAAGCAAAGGCAGAAGATATGGCAGAGGTTATTTTAATTTTAGACAAAAGCATAGTTGCCGGTTTATATTCTTATTCTGTGATAAACATGGGAAAAAGGCAGCGTTATGTTCCGGGAAGTGCAGTTGCTTTTTGGGATATGGACAAAAGAGACCCTACTTTACCGCCAAGGCTTTTGGGCAGGGGTTTGGTAGTCCATTCAGATGATTCACGTTCAACTATTCTGATAAGGGATATTTATAACGCAACCCGCCGCATAGATACAAGAACCCCCGTTTCTCTTACACATTTGCCGGTGAACTAAAAAATGAAGAATCCAGTTCCTTTTAGCCTTACATCTGTTTTCTTTTTTATTGGGTTATGTGTTTTAACCTTGCTTTTATTCGGTATGCTTGTATTTTTTAATTTTCCGGATATAGGTATATGGTTCGTAGAATTGCTTCGTTAGCTGTTCCGTTCAAGTTATTCATATTTTTAGCCGGCATTTTGCTGGCCACCCTTGTGCTTGCGATTATAGGTTTTAGAAGCCTTAAAAACGAGGGATTGAGAGCAGAAAAGGATTACGAAAATGCAAGAGTAAGTTTGAAAAATGCCGTTATGGAAGTTTACCAAGCAAAGGCAGAAGAAACCGTAGAAGAAATTGAAAAATATGTTAAGAACGAGGATTTTTTGCAAAGTTCTTTGCCGGGTGTTTTATCTGTATTTGTTTTCAAAGATGGGACCTTGTTCAACCCGAATATAAACGAAGAAACGAGCGATGAAATTTACCTATTAGAAAACAGTGATGCCCTTGCTTTAAAGGAATTTTTGAATTTGCAAGAAGCAAAAATGTTTACAGAAGCACGGGAATACGCTTTGCAAAAGATAGATGCTTTTTTGCAAAATCCCAGCATTGCCCGTTTGGATTGGAACGGTTATTTTTTGGAAAGGATGCTGAATGATATTCTTTCTGTGGAAAATTTGAACAAAGAAGAGAGGGAAAAATTTTGGGAAAAACTTAACCAGGTAAAATGGTTTTTGCAAAACCTTAGCACTTATAGGGAACACAAGGATTTTTTGCTTGCTCTTGGAAATTATGCAGGTTATTTGAGCGATAGATATTCTTTTATTCAAAACAAAGGGGATATTTTTTTGGTGATTTCTTACCCGGAGCCGGCGATTAAAAATGCTATTTTGGCAAAGATAGATTCTGCGTTTTATTCAAACAAAATCAAAAAGGCCATACACGAGACTGCAAGGGAATGGAGCAATATTCCTTTTTCTATTTCCGGCGATTTTCCCTTTGGCGAGTGGAATATGCTCATTGAGGAATACTCTGTGTCTCTTAAAAAGGAGTCGCAAAAGAGGATACATTTTCTCTACCTTATGCTGATTTTTGCATTGGTAATTCCGGTAATTGGCGTTGTGGTTGTGTATAGGGTTTTTTCCAGAGAGAGGCAGCTCAGATTAATGAAGGATAATTTTCTCTCTACAATTTCGCATGAGTTAAAAACTCCGCTTACGTCAATAAAGATGTATTCCGAGATGATGAGCAGAAAGCCGGAAAAAATAGTTTCTTATACAGGGGTTATTCTTAAGGAGACCAATCGTCTTGAAAATTTGATAGAGGCAATTTTGAATTACACTAGAATGGAAAACGGCGAGAAATCCTTCCGCTGGGAGAACATAAATTTATCGGAGTGCGTCAATAAGGTTTGCGATTCGTTGGATGTTATTGCAAACGGCAAGGGTTTGGAAATAAGAAGGGAAATAACGGATAATTGTGCAATAACGGGGGATTATTCCTCTATTTACAGCCTTGTTCAGAATTTGGTTGACAACGCGATTAAATACACCGCAGAGGGGCATGTTTTTGTAAAGCTACAGCGAAATGAGCAAGGAATTTCCATTTCTGTTGCAGATACGGGCAAAGGGATCCCTAAGAATGAGCAAAAAAATATATTTGAAGGTTTTTACAGAATAGGCGATGAATCCACAAGAGAAACAAAAGGCTCCGGTTTGGGCTTAGCTATTGTGAAACGCACCGCAGATGCACACAAGGCATCAATCATACTAGAAAGCGCCCCTGGCAAGGGGGCAACTTTTACGGTGGTGTTTAAGTCTTAGAATTTAACAGCAGCGTCTATGCCAACAAAAGTATTGTGAGGGTCATAGCCGGCATCTTCACCAAAATTGAAGCCAACGAATGTTCCAAGGTTAAGATTGCCAAGGGTAATCAAGTAGCCAAGGGCAGGACTTAAAACTATGCCTTTGGTGCTATTTTTATCTTTAGTACCATTATTATCATCTTCGGTTAATTGTTTGTTTATGTCAAAAGAAACCCAAATGGTGTTTTTTTCGCTTAAACCCAAATCTAACTCAACGCCGGCTTCTAAATCAATGCCTTCGGTATGTTTAGTATTATCTTCGGTATAGATTGTAAACTCAAGATTGCTGCCCAAAGTGACGGCACTTGTTATAGGCATAGAGAACTGAATATTTGGGGTGAAGCTCCAATTTGTGCCCGGGAGCGGAAAACCAAGGTCTAGGCCTGCACTTAAAACAGGGATTACCTGATAGCGTGCGCCCAATGTGTAGCCGGGATATGCTGCTAATTCCAAATTGGCTAAGGGGCTGTAACGAATTCCGTATAAGTAGGTGTCTCCATCACCACCGGGATTACCTCCCTGGCGTCCGGCACCCCAAGCGACTTTTGCTTCACCTTTTCCATATTCAATCACTGGGAATTTATCCCAGCCGGCAAAGGTGGATACTGCACAGAGAAGGGCTATTGCTAAAACCTTTTTCATAAAAAACTCCTATTGTTTGGTTTTTATTGCTACCAAATATAGCAAAAAAAATGACATTTGTCAAATTTTGACAAAAAAAATACCCCTCTCGCGAGGGGTATTTTTTTAAACTTTAAGATATTTGAATTAGAAGTTTAGAGCAAAATTTGCACCAATCACAATTGGCGTTTTTTCACCGTAGTAGTCTTCGCCAATTCCAAATCGTACGCTTACATCGGCACCAAAAGTTTCATTTATATTGAAAATAGCACCTACGACAGGTGCAATGCCTGTTGATGTTTCGCCAGCATCTTCACCGTCAGATGTTGGTTTCAGTACTCCTAGAGCTACATCAACACCAACGAATGGAGTAACAAAGCCAAGGGAGTAATCAATTTCCAAGCCAATGCCTAATTCCTTTTGAGGGGCAAATTTGTTTGAGTTTTCTAATGGAATAGAGAAACTGAGCTGCGCACCAAGTGATAATTCTTCGGTAAATTTAGCGGAATATTGTACAGCTGGTGTGAAAACTAAGTTTGCATTGTCACCACCACCTACGGCATCACCTTGGAACGGAAGTGCTACATCCAAAGCTATGCCAACACCCATGGGCAACCAGTAACGCAATCCAATGGCTGGTTGATTAAAGCTTGGTGGGCAGTCCGTGAAATCATCATCACAGCCTTCTCCATCATACCAAGTTGCCAATGGAAAGCCCGATGGGTATTCTGGATTGAGACTGTTGAATAGAGCTGCGATTTCCAAGCCTTCAATGACGCTAAAACGAGCTTGGGCGTTAAGACCGATAAGGCTTGCTTTATCTTGCATATAGTAAGCTACGCCTGCTTTAACTTCGCCTTTTCCGGCGTCTTTTACTGGGAAATAATCCCAAGTGGCGAAAGCTGATACTGTGCAGAGAAGAGCTGCTGCTAGAACTTTTTTCATAAGGAAACTCCTAATGGTTAGTTTATTGGTATCAAATATAGCATTTTTTTTGACCATTGTCAAGTTTTCGTAGCAAAATTGTAAAATTAGGCTATGAAACGTTAAAAAATGGCGATGGATGGAAAATTTTTCTACATTTCCCCCATGATTGATGGCAAAACAAAAATTTTAGGGGTATTCGGGTGCCCGGTGGAGCATACAAAGTCTCCGGCTATTCATAATGCGCTATTAAAAGATTGCGGGATAAATGCGGTTTATTTGCCCTTGCCTGTAGAAAAACAGAACTTAAAAGAGGCTATTGCCGGCTTTAGGGCTATGGGTTTTGCGGGCGCAAATGTTACCATTCCATTTAAGGAACAGGTAATACCCCTGTTGGATTATATATCCCCTGTAGCCAAGGCAACGGGTAGCGTAAATACGCTTTACTGGGAACAGGAAAAACTCTGCGGAACCAGCACAGACGGCTTGGGTGCGCTTAGGAATTTGGAAGCCGCCAAAATAGACATAAAAGGCAAAAATATAGCCCTGCTTGGCAGTGGCGGGGCGGCTAAGGCACTCGCTTATGCTTTTTTGGAAGATGGCGGTGCGGCAAGCCTTAAAATATTTACCATAGAACCGGAAAACTGGAGTTTGCAGCTAAAAAATTTGAGTTTGCACAGTTTTAACGAGGTGGAAAAATACAGGGACAGCATAGACCTGCTTTGCAACGCAACTCCGCTTGGAATGCACCCAAATGTAAATCAAAGCCCCGTGGCAAAATCCGTTTTGGTTAGCAGCATGGCTGTTTTTGATATTGTTTACAGCCCGCTCAAAACAAAGCTCTTGCAAGAAGCAGAAGAAACAGGCTGCAAAACTTTAGGCGGGATAGGGATGCTCATATATCAAGGGCTTGAAAGTTTCAAGCTGTGGTTTCCAAACTCAAATCCAAATCCTAAAGTTGTTTTTGAGGTTTTGAATGCCTGATAACATTTATTTTACGGGTTTTATGGCGAGTGGAAAAACTCGCATAGGAAGGCTCTTAGCAGAACACCTTAAAAGGGAATATTTGGATTCGGATGCTTCTATTGTGGAACGTGCGGGGAAAAGCGTAACAGAAATTTTTGAGCAGGATGGCGAGGCAAAATTCAGAGAATTAGAAAAAGAAGCGATAAAAGAAATTTCTCAAAAGAAAAATGCAATAGTTGCCCTTGGCGGTGGTGCCATTACCCAAAGTGAGAATGTCCGTACAATTAGAGATTCCGGCATTTTACTTTGCATGAGGGCAGATCCTGAGGTTTTATGTGAGCGAATAGGGAGGAATAATTCCCGCCCTTTGATGGCAGGTTTGGACCCGGAAGCAAGGCTTGAGAAAATAATAACCATGCTTGCAGAACGCGAAAAATTTTACAGCCTAGCGGATTTTGGCATTGAGAGCAATGAAAGCCCCCCAGAGGAGCGTGTTCTTCCGCAGATTTTGGACGCATTGAAATTATGGGAAAATTTAGCGGTAAGGGTAGAACTAAGTTCTGGGAATAACTATCCTATTTTTATAGGAAATAATATTTTGGAAAATGCGGGAATTTTGCTGAAAACATTAAAACTCTTTCCGCAAAACGAGATGCTTGTTTGCACGGATTCTAATATAGCCAAAAAGCAAAAGAAGAATTTTGAAATGCTGTGTTCCCTTGCAAGCGATGCTAAAAATTTTATTTTCCCGGCAGGAGAGAGCAGCAAGAATTTAGAAGAGTTAAATAGCCTTTGGACTTTTATGTTAAAAAATCGCTATTCCAGAAAAACTTGCCTTTTGCAGTTCAGCGGTGGGGTAGTGGGCGATATGGCAGGTTTTGCAGCGGCAACTTATCAAAGGGGAATTCCTTTTGCACAGTTCCCAACCTCTCTTTTGGCAATGGTGGACAGCAGCGTTGGCGGCAAAGTTGCCATTAACCATCCGGAAGGCAAAAATATGATTGGGGCTTTTTACCAGCCAAGAGCGGTAGTATGCGATTTATCCGTTTTAGAAACCTTGCCTCAAGAAGAATTTTACGCTGGCCTTGCAGAAATTGTTAAATACGGAATTGTCTTCGATTATAAATTTTTCAAATGGCTGGAAAAAAATACAGAAAAAATTTTAGCAAAAAACGAGGCAGCTCTCAAATACATAATAAAACGCTCTTGCGAAATAAAAGCAGAAGTAGTGGGCATTGACGAGCGAGAAAGCGGGCTAAGGGCAATTCTAAACTATGGGCATACATTTGGGCACGCCATAGAAAAAATTACCGGCTACAATAAATTTTCTCACGGAATTGCAGTAGGCCTAGGAATGAGAATAGCAGGAAGGCTATCTACAATAACCAAGCGTTGGAGCGAGACCGATGAAAAAAGGCAAAATGAACTTTTAACCACATTTGGAATTCCAAAAACATTCGATTTTTCTCTGGAAGCGGCTTGGAACGCAATGGGAGCAGACAAGAAGGCAGAGAAGCAAACTAAAAATTATATTTTGCCATTGAAAATAGGCAAGGTAGAAAAAACAAGCGAGCCATCAAAAGAGCAAGTATTTAAAGCATTTGAGGCTATCATTTAAATTGAGAGTTGAGAGTTGAGAGTTGAGAGTGAAAATAGAGGAAGTATTGCGGAGAAGTCTTATGGCTTTGCCGTAAAAGTTGTATCGTTATATAAATATTTAAATGAAGTAAAAAAAGAATTTATTTTGAGCAAGCAATTTTTAAGAAGCGGAACTAGTATAGGAGCGAATGTTAGAGAAGCAAAACAAGCTCAGAGTAAACCTGATTTTTTAAGTAAAATGAATATTGCATTAAAAGAAGCTAATGAAACTTTGTATTGGATTGATTTACTATATGACACAGATTATATATCTATTGATAAAAAACAAAGTTACCATAAAGAATGTAACGAGCTAGTCAGTTTATTATCTGCAATAGTTAAAACAACAAAAATAAATTTAGGAAACAAGTATGCCAAATAAAAATAACTCTCAATTCTCAATTCTCAACTCTCAACTAGTTTTAATAGTTGCATTATTTCTAACGTCTTGCTCCGGATATGAGAGAGAGGAATTCCGTATGGAAGTTGGTAAAAAATACGCTATGAAAAAATGGCCGGATAGTGCTTATATAGATACTTTGGATAGATTTTTTAAGAATGAGCCGCTTAAACGTTCGCAAAAGCAAAAAGTTGAAATGACTATGAACATGAGTTTGCCGGAGAAAAAAACGGCGCCTCCTCCAAAAGCAACTCAAACTCAAAAACCAAACGTGGTTAAAAACACTCAATCCGAATCTTTTGCAGACCATTTCTTTTATGCCTTATACAATCTTTCTGAAAATCCGAGTAGCAAAGAATTTGGAAAAAAACACAGGGCAAAAGGCGGTGAAACCCTTGATGATTTGCTTCTAAGAATTTACGGCGCAAGAGTAAAGAGAGTTCCAAAAAATCTTTCTGAAAGTATGATAAAAGGGCTTAATCCCGGTGTGGATTTTTCTTCCCTTACAGAGGGGGAGATGGTGCTTTTGCCTAACGTTAAACCTTGAATTTATCCATAGCTGTTCGCAACTGGCCTGCCATTTGAGATAGCTCGTTTGCGCTTTGGTTTACCTGCGAAGCTCCTTTTGAACTCTCTCTTGCCGCATGGTTCATGTCAACTACGTTATGGCTTACATCAATGGTGCCCCTTGCCGCTTCGCTTGCATTCCTTGATACATCGTTTACGCCTTTTGCAACCTCGTTTATGGCAGAGGCAACGCGTTTTGCGCCTGTGTTTGCTTGTGCCGCATTGTGTGCCACTTCGTGGCTTGCCTTGGTTTGCTGCTCTGCATGGTTAGCTATAACCTCAACGGATTGGTTTATTTTAATGATAATGTCGTTTACATCGTTTATTACTTGGACTGCATTGCCTGTGCCTGCCTGAATGCCGTTTATGCGTCTTGCAATGTCGTCTGCGCTCTCTGCGCTCTGGTTTGCGAGTTCTTTAATTTCTCCGGCAACAACGGCAAAGCCTTTGCCTGCCTCGCCTGCGCTCGCTGCTTCAATAGTTGCATTTAATGCAAGCAAATTGGTTTTATCTGCGATCTTTTTAATCACATCGGTAACCTGCCCTATTTCCTTGGCTGCTGCTCCCAATTTGCTCATAGCATCGGTTGCATCGGTTGCTTTTCCGGTTGCTTCGCTTGCAACTTTGCGAACTTCGTTGGTGTTATCTGCTATTTCGCTTATGCTTATGCCCATTTGTTCTATTGCGCTGGCTATGGTGTTCATGTTTGTGCTCATCTGTTCTGCCGCGCTTGCAACGTCGTTGGCATTGTGGCTTGCTTGTTCTGCTCCGCTTGCCATGGCATTTATGTTCATTGCCATTTGCTCAATAGTGTTGGCAACAATATCTGATTTTGCAACCGTTCCATTTGCTGAATTTTCCAATTGAGAAGCTGCAGAAGATAAATTCTTAGAACTATTAGACAAAACACTTGAAGAATTGCCTATGCCTTTAATAAGATCGAGCAGTTTGTCGATAAATATATTAAAACGGGCACCCATATTGGCAATTTCATTTTTACCCTTGGTATCTAGCCTAATGGTTAAATCCCCATCGCTTACGGTATCTATGGCTTTTACTGCTTTTTTAATTTCTCCGCTTATGAGTGTTCCAACCAGCATGGAAACAGATATGGCAATTAAAATAAAAATGCCTATAACTACAAAAATACTCAGCAATGAGCTTTTATCCAAGGAAGTGAGCGAGCCTGTTGAAACCAAAAACCAATCTGTGCCTCCAACAGGTGCAGATACAACAAAGTTTTCTTTCCCGAATATAGTGGTGGCTTTGTTGCCGAATACCTTTTCTTTTGGGAACTCAGTTTTATCCAAATCCTCAAAAATATTTCTCTCCAAAACCTGCTTTTGGTCTTCATGTGTTATATATACGCCGTCTTTGTTTACCAGATAAGAACTGCCGTCTTCTGTTACTTTGTGTGAATTTATTAGATTTGTCAAATCGGTCAAAAACATATCAACGCCAAGCACTCCTTTTATTGTTTTTTTATCGTCTTTTACGGCTTTTACCATTGTTATGCAAAATTTGCCGGTGCTGGCATCTATATATGGCTCTGTAATGTTCACTTTTTCGTGTTTTTCAAGCCCCAGTTTAAACCAGCCTCTTTTAATTTGGTCCCAGCCCGTGGTGTCGTTTCTATAGGGGTCCCAGTCTGTGCCTGTTATAAAAAAGCCGCCGCTAAAGCGCGACTTTGTTGTGCCGTAATATATTTCATAGGCATCGGAATTTTCGTCAAGCATTTTTTTAATAAATTCTTTGCCCTGAGCTTCGTTGAAGAATCCCTCCAAGAGCGGGGCATTTGCGGCGGCATAAGCGGCCAGATCTATGGATTTTGCAAGCTGTGCTTGAACATTGGCATTTAGGTAGTTTATGGTCACTTCTGCTAGGTTTTCAAGGCTTTGCATATTGGCCTTTTTGGTTTCCGTTATGAAAACAGCCAAAAAAGCAGCGGAAATCGCAAGCACCAAGCCTATAGACAAAGCTTGTATGCGAAAAGAGAGGGTATGCGTCAATTTCATTTTGGGGTCTCCGTAGTACTGACTTGCCGTCAGTCCGTGATAAAATATGAAACGAAATATAGAAAAATTATTATAACTTGTCAAGTTTTTATAGAAATTATTTTTTTAGAAATCATTGTAAAAAAAGGGAATTTTAATTGACATGGGTTTTAATTGAAGAAATCAGCTTGCCTATAGAAACGGCATCTATGTTTTTTTTAATAGACCAGCTTTCTTCTGAAGGGGAAACTACAAAAGTTCGTTTGGGAGAAATATCTTCTGCGGCAAGATAATTTCCTTTAGATAAACTGCTTGTAAAAGAAGCTTTGCATTCAACGGCAAAAATTTCCCCGCTAAGTTTAACAACAAAATCAACTTCTGCTCCACTGGAACTTCTGTAATAAAAAATTTCTGCATTTGGAAATTCGCCTTTTATATTTGACAAAACAATTTGCTCCCACATAGTTCCAAACGCTACATGTCCCATTAAATTTGAAAAACCTTTTATGCCAAGCAATGCGCCTGCTATGCCAGAATCTGCTATATAAACCTTTGGTGCTTTTACAAGCCTCTTTCCCAAATTTGACGTATAAGGCAATACAACATCTACCATATATGTGCTGGAGAGCAAATCTATGTAATTTCTAACGGTTTGGTTGCTTATGGCTAAGGCTTTTCCCAAATTTGAGTAATTTACCGTTTGCCCATTTAAGTGAGCTAGCATTTGCCAAAGCCTTCTCATTGCAGAAGGAGTAAAATTTATCCATTGAAGTAAATCTCTTTCTAAAAAAGACGATATGAAATTTTCCCGCCACTCAAGTGAAATATCGGGATTTTTTGCAAGCAGGCTTCTTGGAAAACCGCCGCTTTCAAAATAGCGTTCAATGGTAAAAGTTTCGTTAATCTCATTGAATAAAAAAGGGCTTAGTTGCTTATATACTATCCTGCCTGCCAAAGTTTCAGAACTTTGCCTTAATAAATCCCTAGATGCTGAGCCTAAAATTAAAAAGCTGCCATTTTTTCCCCATTCATCTACTAAACTCCTTATGCAGGGAAAAAGCTCCGGACTTCTTTGAATTTCATCTATGCAGATTACTTTATTTTTTTGTGTGTTAAAAAACCATTCGGCATTTTCTGTTTTTTGCAGATCAGATGGTTTTTCTAGGTCTAAAAAAATGTAATCTTTGCCGCTTTCTTTTAATATATATTTCGCCAAAGTTGATTTTCCGCATTGACGTGGGCCAATCAATGCAACAATAGGAAAATTTTCCAAAGCCTGCATTAGCGAATTCTCTATAGAACGGCGAATATACATAAAAACTCCATTTTAGGATTAATATAGAAAATTTAACCCTGCAAATCTCAAAATAAAATTGAAATTTGCAGGGAAACATAGTAAATTTAGAAAAACACTAAAAAACATTCTTATAATAAATACTTGACACCGGAGGAAAAAGAAGCTATATCTGTAACTAACAGTAATTGCGTGGCTTAACTAAGAATACTTTTTTTATAGGCTGGTCCATTTCGTCTAATTCTTTTACGGTTTGGGTTTTTATTTCGGCTCTGTTATGCATCTGACTGAGTATTCTTCGTCAGCAAAATGTTGCATCGTGTATGTACTTTCCTTTTCCTTTATGACAAACGCAAAAGGAGATCCGCCTTTTGGAGCTTCCTTCCCCCCGAATGTTGAAGACCAGAATACCGCGCCTTGAATTTGAGTCATATTCTCTCCGTAGTAATAATATCCCCACAATGCATTGAATCCGTATTTGTCTATGCCGATTTGCACAGTATCGTAGTATGCGTTGCCCCTTCTGTCGTAGGTTACTCGTATGCCCGATGATCCTTCATGTTTTCTGCCATAGGTTGTTTCTACTCGAATTTTTTCCCAGTCTTTAGATATCAAATATTTTGAAGGCATTATCAATGTTTGCCACTCCGCATCGCTCGGCAGATGCCATCCGTTCAAGCAAACCTGCTTCGCTTCAGCTTGATTATAGACACGCCCGTCGACTCTCTGCATTGTACGGCCTATTATCTTCCCGTCCAGTTTTTCCAGCCGAAGATTCTGAGCTGTCCACAGTTTGCCCTTTATCTTCGCCACCGGATAGGCATGCCCGTCACGCACGTCCGTGAAGACTGTCGAGTCGGCGTTGAATTGAGCGTTTGCTATGTTGGCTAGCAACAATCCAAATATAATTCCGAACGTTAATTTTACATTCATTTTTGAACTCCTTTTCTCTGTTTTGGACTTGATCCATATTCATTTTTCTTAGCTTCTCCTTCGGAACAACTTAGCCAAAGTATATAAATAAACCCTGTTACGATTAGTGTCACGGCTTTTGCAGGCCTACGTAACGACGATATTGCTGTAATCAAGTCGTTGAAATCATCAATGTAGAAGCCGAAAAGAATAGATATGGAAACCAAAATGGCTACTATCGGCAGAGCGTGCCAAACACTCTTGCCAAGGTCATGCACACGACGGGTACATACTGCGAAAAATGGAATCAGTGTGGCGAGTTCATATAATGTATGTAATAACGCAAGTAATCCCGCCACGATTGCAGACAAATCATCCTCATATTCCGACATATCCCCAAATACGCTATAACCAAAATATAATCCAATCCAGATTAGAGCCCAGAAAAGCACAAATCCCGAAAATTCCTTTCTTCTTGCTCTGCCTTTAAAATTTGCGTAATTTTTTAAGCATTTTATAAAGTAACCCCATAAGGAAAGGTTTTCAACACCTGCATTTGCTGCAGGAGCAGCTTTGTTTGCTTGATTTGTTTGCCCGCTTTGCAAGGCATTCCCGCATTCTTGGCAAAATGAAACATTTTCGGGAACTTCCGTTCCGCATTTAGAACAAAATGGCATAAAGCCTCCTATGTTTGTCCCACTCGGTTTTCCATCACCAAAACCAGGGAATATTGTTTTGGTTAGGTTCGCATCATTGTTGTGCAAGAATTCAAGTACTTCACAGCTTCATTTATAATTGGAAATTGCTTCGGGGGTTATAGCTTTGCATTTAGGAGGAATTTGGTTGCTCCTAAATTCTTCACCTTCCTCTTCTCCTATACTATATTCCATTTTCCAAATGCTTTTGGCCGGGCAGTCTCCTATTTTTATTTTGCTGGTTGCCGTCCAATAACACATATAACCTTCTTCATCTGGATGCTTCTTGGAACTGAACGAGAAGTACTGGCCATCTACCGTATATGAACACTTATAATTATAAGTTTTCTCATCCCAGGTTTTTGCATCAATTTGCCACTTCTTTGCTACTGATTCTAATTCAGTAGTTGCGCCGCTTGCATTATTTGCTAATTGATTCTCCTTTTTTTCTGCCTTCGCCTTCGCCCTCAACTCCGCCGCTTCAAAAGCCTCCGCTCTCGCCTTCGCTTCAAGAGCCTCTGCCTTTGCCTCCTCCTCCTCCGCCTTCGATGCTTCATTTTTGGCAGAGATTTGAGGATATACGAGAATTAATAACACTACATATAAAATTATTTGCAGTGGCACCGCATATCTATAGCTAAACTTTGCTTCTTCAATAGGATTATATTCTTTCATATTTCCTCCTTCTCCTGTGTTGTGTATTCCCCAGTCCACTCATACCCGCAATAAACACAACGGCTGCGAAAAGCGTACCTTCTGTTAAAAACAGCATATTTAGTATACTCCTTCCTAGATGTATACCCTCCTGCAGTAAACCCTTTTCCAATAGGGTCTTTTTCAGTTTTATTGCCAATAAATTGTTCTGATATCAAATCATTGCTTAATCGTTTTTCGTACCATTTAGCTGCACATTTTTCGCAACCGCCAGCAAATAATGCCCTTCCTACGATAATAGGAATGCCACAAATTGCTAAGATTATAAGAATTATAAAAAGTGCGGGTAGTCCATTAGGAAAAAAATTAGATTCGGCTATAAATATTATAGATATTATAGCTATGACAGCAATAAAGATGCTTTTTATTAGGTTACGTTTAATAACCGCTTCAAATTGTCTGTTTTTCTCTATATTTTGTTCTCTTTCTGAAAGCGCCCCAACACCTGTATCAACGCCTGCATTTGCTGCAGGAGCAGTTTTACCGATTTGGCTTGGCTTTTGCCTGCTTTGCAGGGAATTCCCGCATTTATTGCAAAATTTGGCATTTTCTGAAGCTTCTGTTCCGCATTTAGTGCAAAATGGCATAAAAACCTCCTTAATTTTGCAAACAACGGACAGAAGCCATGGTCTTTTTACTACCTTCATCGCAGCTAATGAGAGCACTCTCACTGTAAGAGCCCACGCCAAAGAGGCAAGCTTTGGGGTTATTGACACTGGAACTACTCCACCAGAAGCTGCCATCACCGACATATTCGAATTTTCGAAACTGAACGCTGGTCTGAGCGTTGTACGGCATCGTATAAAGATTGCCTAAACCGCCCGGCAAAGCCGAAAATCCATACTCGTCCGTACCACAGTTATTTATAACCGTAACTCGACCACGATCATCCATTTCTTCGCTTTTGCACCCACTATTCCATTCGTTTTTCGCCTTGAGCTTCTTTCCAGCAACTTCATCACCGCCTGCGAAATCCACAAGTGTTTGCCATTCCTTATTGCTCGGCAAATGCCAGCCTTTTGGACAGGCTTTCATAGCCTCACTCCAATCGTATAGCCGCCCGTATTTTTGGCAATTTTCTGGGTTTTTATCTCCTTTTTTCGGGTCATCCCCGTAACATAAGCCAAGATAGCCGTCATCGCCGTGATAGTCAAGGTTTTGAGCCATCCAGGTTTGCTTGCCCATTTTTACGGTTTTATACGTTTTGCCGTCTCTGGGATCGGTAAAAGTATTTTGTGCACTAGCCGCTATGCTGAACAACGTCAGCAATGTGATGATTTTCTTCATTGGATACCTCCTGTTGTTTGATTAGAAGAAGAATTGTTTTGTTCCTGTTGGTCGCCGCCTTTGCCGCCTCTCGGCTTGCCCAATAAGGCATATTTGGCTATCACAGCATTTAACCTAAAGTAAATTTTTGGAATTATTTGTAAAAAATATGCGAATGCGTATATACTTGTTTCTATGACATACTTATGACAAAGGTCACGGGTGCAAGGCTTGGCCTGCACTGCAA
>LIUI01000035.1:0-13004 GCA_001462235.1 Fibrobacteria bacterium GUT307 | reverse complement strand
TCCTTTTGCTGGATTTAGGGTGTTATACATCATGAGCACAAATATAGAAATATTTTGCGGGCTTGGCAAGGTATTTTTATACTTTACTGGTTTTTTAGAAATTTTATTTTCTATCTTATCATTAAAGAGGCAAAAATGCTCATAGCAAACCCGATTTACGACACAGTATTCAAACACCTGCTCGAAAACGAAAAGGTGGCGAAATTCTTCATAGGAACGCTTCTGGGAAAAACAGTGCACTCAATAGCATTGCGTTCGCCAGAGCACACATACATAGACCAAAAAGACAAAGAACTGAAGCTATTGCGCATGGACTTCACCGTGGAAATAGAAGAAAAGAACGGGCAAAAGAACAAGATAATAATAGAAATGCAAAAAGCAGACAAATACAGCGCAGACCTGATACGCTTTCGCAAATACTTGGGGCACGAATATATGTCCGATATTTTGCCCATAACCTCTATGTATGTTCTTGGCTTTAACCTTCCGGGCTTGGAAACGGCCTGCCTCCGCATAGGCCGCGATTACTATGACCTTATAGAGGAAAGAGAGATAGCTGCCTCTGTTAATTTTGTTGAGAGCCTCACCCACGAGTGCTACATAGTCCAGACTCCTCGCATAACAGGCAGGTTGAAAACTCCTCTTGACAGATTGCTTTCCGTTTTTGAGCAGCGGAATTTTATGGACAAGACGGAGGCAGAGAAGCGCTATGATTACCCTATAAGCGATGAAGGCGTCAAGGAGATGACGGAGATACTTCATTACATTAGCACCAACCCGGACGCCCGCAAAGCCTTGGATGATGAGCGCTATTACCGCGAGTATTTGCAGGAGACCTTCGGTGATTTGTATGCCGAGATAGATGCCAAAACCCAGAAGATACTTGCCAAGGAAAATGAGATACTCGCCAAGGAAAATGAGATAGTTGCCAAGGAAAATGAGATAGCTGCAAATAAAGCCGAGATAGACGAGTTAAAAAAGAAGTTGGAAAAATATGAAGGGTGAACCTAAAGTCAAAAAAAATACCAAAAATCCCAAAAAACACCTTGACAACGCTTCAAAATATTTCTATATTTGTGGTTGCTATGATTTTTGGTAACAAAATAACATCTCTTAAGCACCTGTTCCCGCGGAACGGCTTGTGTATGTGTTGTACAAACCCCTAATCTCTTAAAAAATTATTGTCAAATTGTCTTAGGATAAGGCTTCACCCCCTTTAATACGAGGTTTATTGTGTCCATATTTTATCATCACCATGCTCATGCCCACGGGGACGGGGGCTCAAAAGATGCTATTAACGATTATGCCAATGCCGTTGCAGAATATAAAAAGACTTTCCCAAATAAAGAAGATGTGATTTCCCTAACTCCAGACCCGGCGGTAAAAGAAATGCTCCTCAATATGCAAGAAAGCGGCATTGAAACAACATTTGACCGCTTTGATGCCCAAAAACCGCAATGCACATTTGGGATTGCAGGCGTGTGCTGCAAAAATTGCACAATGGGGCCTTGCAGAATAACAAAAAAGACACCTAGAGGCGTTTGCGGAGCAGATGCAGATACTATTGTTGCACGTAATTTGCTTAGGGCAATGGCTGCCGCTGTGTGCGGGCATGGCGCACGGGGAAGGGAAACCATGCTTGCGCTGAAATATGCCGGCGAAGGCAAATTGAATATGGAAATTGCAGGCAAAGACAAGGTTATAAAAACCGCTAAAGTTTTTGGGCTTGAAACCGAAGGAAAATCCATCAACGAACTTGCGGTTAAAATAGCCGATATCTTGCTTGAAGATTTGTCTAGAAGTGTTCCGGGCAAACACAAAACGCTCCATGCCTTTGCTCCTAAAGATAGAATTGAAGTTTGGGGAAAGCACGATATTTTGCCTATTAGCGCATATCACGAGGCTTTTGAAGCCCTGCACAGAACAGGCACCGGCACCGATGGCGATTATGAAAATTTGCTAACTCAATATGAAAGATGCGGAGCAGCTTTTGCATGGTCAAGCGTTTTAGGCTCGTCAATAGCCAACGACAGCTTGTATGGACTGCCCGCAAGGAATACGCTTAAAGCAAATGTGGGTACATTGGAAAAAGGGTATGTAAATATTGCCGTGCATGGCCATTCCCCGCTTTTGGTGAAAGAAATAGTGAAGCAAGGCGGCAGCGAATATTTTATAAACTTGGCAAAAGAACACGGTGCTTTGGGAATACGTTTTTACGGTATATGCTGCAGCGGTTTATCTGCCATGTATAGGTATGGGAATGTAATCCCTCTTTCAAATGCCGTGGGTGCAGAGCTTGTGCTTGGGACCGGCGCGCTCGATTTATGGATTGCAGATATTCAGGATGTTTTCCCTTCCATTATGGATGTTGCCAAGTGCTTTAAAACTACTGTTGTCACAACAAGCGATTCTGCAAAACTGAGAGGTGCGGAGCATTACGGGCTTACGCATGACCACTCAAATATCGGTGAAATTGAGGCAATAGCAAAAAAAATAACGGGGCGTGCAATAGAGAGTTTCTCAAACAGGCGCGATATTCCCGTAAAAATTCCCAAATACGAGATAAACGCAGAAGTTGGTTTCTCTTTGGAATCCATCACAGAGTATTATGGCGGAATTTCAAGCGTTGCAGATTCACTTAGGAAAGGCGAAATAAGGGGAATTGTAAACCTTGTGGGTTGCAGCAATCCGCGGGTTATATATGAAAAGGCTGTTGTTGAAGTTTGCGAAGAACTTATTAAAAATGATATTCTTGTGCTCACAAACGGCTGCGCTTCTTTCCCTCTTTTAAAATTGGGGTATTGCAATAAAAATGCATTGAAACTCGCAGGTTCGGGCTTGAAAAAGTTTTTGAAAAACGATTTGCCTCCTGTGTGGCACCTTGGTGAGTGCATTGACAATGCAAGGGCATCTGCTATATTCAGAGCTTTGTCTAATGAACTTGGCATATATATGGAATATTTGCCATTTGCATTTGCCAGCCCGGAATGGTCAAACGAAAAAGGAATCGGAGCGGCACTCAGCTTTAGGCTTTTGGGCATAAACTCCTATCATTGCGTTTACCCGCCAATACAAGGTTCAGACAATGTCATGAATTATATTTTTAACAAGTCTTCGGAAAAATTAGGTTCCAAAATGGTGGTTGAAATAAACCATGCAAAATTGGCACAGAGGATTATATCGGATATAGACGATAGAAGAAATTTAATAAAATTCCACTTCAAAAAAGGAGAAACCCCATGAGCAACTTTCACTTAAAAATGCTCGCAGTAATAGTAACAATAGCAACAGCCATTTCCCTGTTTGCTTGTAAAGAAGAAGCCAAAAAGCAAGAAACGGTGAAAATCGGATATTTGCCGATTACCCACGCTTTGCCGCTTCTTGTTGCAAGTGAATTGCAAAAGGAATTTTCCAGCGATGTAAATATTGAGCTTGTAAAGTTCGGTTCTTGGACTGAGCTTATGGATGCTCTGAATACAGGCAGGATAGACGGAGCTTCCGTTTTGGTTCAGCTTGCGATGAGGTCTAAGGAACTCGGCATAGGATTAAAAGCCGTAGCACTTGGGCACACCGATGGAAATGTTGTAATATCTTCAAAAAAAATCAACTCAACTGCAGATTTAAAAGGCAAAACAATTGCGATACCTGCCAGGCAGTCGTCTCATTTTTTGCTGATAAACCAAATGCTTAAAGAAGCCGGCATGACCATAAATGATATTAACATTGTAGAACTCCCGCCGCCGGAAATGCCTTCTGCGCTTGCTTCCGGGCAAATTGATGCTTATTGCGTTGCAGAGCCATTCGGAGCGAGAGCCGTTGCATTGGGAGCCGGGAATGTTTTATTTGAATCGGTTGCTTTATGGGATCATTCTTTATGCTGCGTGCTTGTTTTAACCGATAAATTTATCACCGGCAAAAAAGATGCTGCCAAAAAACTTGTTGCAGTATATAAAACCGCCGGAAAGTATATTGGTGAAAACAAAGACCGGGTATATGAACTCACGCAAAAATATTTCAATAACATAGCCAAGGAAGTGTTTGACATTTCAATGCGTTGGATTGAATATGATGAATTGGAGATAACAAAAGAATATTACGAAGATTTAACCATAAGGATGAAGGATGCAAAGCTATCTGATAATCCTCCGAGTTTTGACGCTTTTGTGGACAACAATTTATGAAAAGAACGCTTAGCGGTGCGGTAGGTTTAGTTGCTTTATTGACAATATGGCAGCTTGCTGCATTAAAATACAATTCCGTGCTTTTCCCCGGCCCTTATGAGGTGATAAAAAGCTGGCTAGACCTATTCAATGATGGTTCTATGACCCAGCATGTAAAAACAAGCATGGTTAGATTTGCAATAGGGTACATAGTTGCGGCAATATCCGGAATTGTGCTTGGGATGTTTTTTGGCTGGTTTAAAAAGGTATGGAACTTTTTTAATCCTGTAATACAAATTTTACGCCCGATATCTCCAATTGCGTGGATACCTTTTATTGTGCTATGGTTTGGGATAGGTGATATACCTGCCGTTGTGATTATTTTCCTAGCATCGTTTTACCCCGTTTTGCTATCCACAACAGCGGCAGTTGGGCGGGTGGATAAAATATACTTAAAGGTTGCGCAAAATTTTGCATTGACCAGATTTGAAACACTCACAAAAATAGTTTTGCCGGCATCGTTCCCGCAAATTTCCACAGGGCTTCATCAGGCTATAGGCACAGGGTGGGTATTCCTTGTAGCCGGCGAAATGATAGGTTCTCAATCCGGGCTTGGCTTTTTGATTATTGATTCAAGAAACAATCTAAGGCCAGATTGGTTGCTTGCGGCTATACTTACCATAGGCATAATAGGTTTGCTTTTAGACGAGTTGATTAAATGGATTGAGAAGCAGATATACATTAAATGGGGTGCCACGGAAAAACACGAGGGATAATATGTACATTGAAGTGAAAAATGTTTCAAAGAATTTTAAGCAGCACGGGCAAACATTCAAAGCGTTGAGCGATGTATCGCTAAATATAGGCAAGGGAGAATTTCTCTGCTTGCTAGGCCCCAGCGGATGCGGCAAAACAACTCTGCTCAACGCGATTGCGGGCTTTGATAAAATTTCATCCGGGATTATAAAAATTGACGGGCAAGAAGTAATTGGTCCAAGTGCAAGGAACACAACTCTTTTTCAAAACTACGGTCTTCTTCCGTGGCGCACGGTTCAGAGCAATGTAGAACTCGGGCTTGAAAGCCAAAAACTCACCAAGAGCGAGAGGCGAGAAATCTCCGATAAATACATAAACCTAGTAGGGCTTGATGCTTTCAAAAAGAACCATCCCCATCAATTATCCGGCGGCATGCAGCAGCGCGTTGCAATTGCAAGGGCGCTAGCCGTAAACCCGGAGATACTTTTTATGGACGAGCCTTTCGGTGCCTTGGATGTCATTACAAGAGCCAATATGCAAGACGAGATAATACGTATATGGCAAGAATTCAAAAAAACCATTATATTTGTAACTCACGATATTGAAGAGGCGGTATATTTAGCAGACAGGGTGGTAATCATGGCACCCAATCCCGGAAGGATTAAGGCTGTTGTGACAGTAAATCTGGGAAGAGGGCGAGACAGAGAAGGCGAGGATTTTTTTAGCATTAGGGATAACATACTCGATATTTTTGAGATGAAAAGCCATGATGCGATTGAGTATTTTGTGTGAATCTTATATACCCCCATAAATCTCCCACAATCTTTTTCGCAAAAATTCCACCGCATAATGCTTCCGAGCTTCTATTTCTTCCCACATCATAGCACTCAATGCCGCTGTTTCCGGCGTAGCATCATCGCAGAAAGCAAATCAATAATATCAGACACATCTTCGTCATTATCGGCCTTTGCCAAGGCAGAAAAAGGTATGGCTTCTTTTTTCTTATACGAATCAATGATTTTATTGCGGGCTACACGGTAAAGCCACACCCATGAGGCGATTATAGCATTTTAATGCCTACTCCTAAGCTCCTCGCATTCGGCTTCGGTTAAAAACCGAATTCCCATTGCTTCAAGTTTTGGACGAACCTCGTCAAGGTGTTTGTTCCACCCTTTTATTCCGCCATATTCCTCCAAAATTTCTTGGCGAACACGGTAAACTTGCTCTATGGTGTCGTCAAGCTCCTTATACTCTTCCATTTTCTGCTTCCTCCCGTCTTCTCATTTTTCTCATAAAGGTATCAGGATCCAGTAGCTCTGGAGTCCATAAATTACGCCTTGTATTATACTCTACCACTTTATTAAAAGCTATATCCCCTAAATGAGTAAGGTTCCAGCTTAAAAGAAAATCTATTCTATTGATTGCGCATATCGCTAAATGTGAACTGTCTGTTTTTGCCTTTTGCGGAATTTGCAAAAAAACAAAATATTCCTCTGCCAGTTCGTCTGTTTCTTTTGATTTTGGAATTTGCGGAATGTCTTTAATTAACTCCAACCTTCGCTTGGCGGCTTCTTTATCGCCTTTTTCACATTCTTCCCAAACATACGTGCTAATATATAAATCGTATTTTTGCCTTTCAAATTCCCAAAAATCTCTCGCTACTTGTTGCCGGAACAATTCGCCAATATCTCTACTCGGCCTTGCAGTGACAAGGCTTGGTATTGTTGTCTCTATATAGACGCTTTTTCTAGGCGAAACCATAACGGTAATTTAGAAAAAATTCTGCACAGGCACCCCGTCAATGCCGGGAATGCTCACAATTGTGATCACCCATCACCCACCGAAAAGCCGATTTTATCCGCTGCCAACATTTCGGCTCTTTTGTGCCGCTTTGCAAGGGAATTGCTGGACCAAAAGTGTTTCAAAAAATTTTAAGCAGCACGGGCAAACATTCAATTAGGGATAACATACTCGATATTTTTGAAATGAAAAGCCATGATGTGATTGAGTATTTTGTGTAGCTTGAATAGACCTACGCCTTCGCTGAATAAAAATAAAACGCACTTGGTGGAACACCGCCACCAAAAGCAACCGACAGTTTCTCTGCCATGGGCTTTGTTATAGCACGCCGGTTATTCTCAATAGCGGAGATGTTCTGGACTGGAAGCTTCATACGCTCTGCAAGCTCTGCCTGTGAGACATTGAACATTTCCCGGCAGAGCCTCACCGCCTCGCCGGGCGTAGTCTGTTCACTTATACCTTTGTACCAGTCACTCTCGAAAACATCGATGGAATCTTTACTGCCAGTTTCTTTCTTTACAGAAACCGGACCAAAAGTTTTGCGCAGAAAGCGCAGGAGGACATCCGGTATTTCCGGTGCCCTGATTTCAATACGGGGCGTTTTCACGACTGCCAACATAATACACCTCTATAGTTAAATCTTTCTCTGTCTCCTCCCAGCAAGCCACCCATTTGTACGAAAGGTGGCAGTGGTGCTTTGTCTCGCCGAGCTTTGAGTAGTTTTGCCACATGGGCTGAACTGGCCCGTCTTCTCGCAGAGCAAGCATCAACAACCTAAGTTTCTTCTGCTCAGTTGCTGGCATTTTCGCTGCGGATTTCAGCATCTTTTTGCGGATGTTGACGTTGAACATAATATAAATATAACTAATTTTTGGTTAAATGTCAAGGAAAAAATGCTTTAGCTGAAAAAAATACTTTAACACCCGTTCAAACGTTCAGTATTTTACACTTGAATTTGCGAATAGCAAGCAAAAGCAATGGGAGGCATTTCACAGAAGAACGCTTGGAAATTCAGAATTCGTTTCTCGTGATTTTTTGGTTATCATAGAAGACATCAAAAATTTCCTTATGCCGTTAGTTTCGTTTTTGATTATAGGCAAAGTATGTGATAAGAAGTGGAATTTTAACGATAGAAAATGGAGTTGAGCGGTTCTGATATTTTTGAGATGAAAAGCCATGATGCGATTGAGTATTTTGTGTGAGGGGTGGAATTTGTTTATGTGTATCTTCCGGTTAGCGGTGGTACTCACGCATTAATCTTGGAGGCAACGAACAGAATACAAGCTGGACTTATTGCCGTAATCAAAAATGGCGTGATCACTGCTGGTGCTTTCACTGCTGGAGCTTATACGCAAGCGGTAGGCGTAATTGATAAGGTCCTCCTCGCTAATGTCCTCACTACTCCACCATGAGCCATCGATTCCGGTTATACTTGGCAGAGCCGAAAAACCGAAATCGTCCGTGCCATCGTCAATGTACCACCCGTTTTTTGCTTTCAACCTCTTGCCTGCTATCGATAAACCACCTGCAAAATCAGTTAATGTTTCCCATTCTGCATTACTAGGCAAATGCCAGCCGGAAGGGCATATTCCCTTATGAGGGTGTTGCACCCGGCAGTTAATGGTATCGCAAGAACTAGGCAAATTCATGGCTGTCGCCCAGTTATACCGTCTACCATGCGTGTCGCAGTCGGCGGGATTATTATAACGGCATTCACTACCGCTCACATCGCAATTCAAGTTACTACTCATCCAAATTTGATTACCTATTGCAACAATATCGCCTGCTACGCAAGTTGATACATCCGGAAGAAGGGTTGCGGCGGAAGCATAGCCAGATTGATTGCCTGTCCCATCGTTGTTATAAGCAGCCACCTTGTAGTAGTATGCTGTACCCGATGATAGTGAGTTATCTGTATATGATGTTGTTTCAGAAGTACCAACCTGAGTGTAAGTGCCGGAAATACTTTCGCTACGGTAAATGTAGTATCCGGTGGCACCTGTGACAGACGGCCAGCTTATGCTGATGCTCCTCTCGGAATTAGCCGTAGCAGTTACATCAGTCGGTGCAATAGGCAGAGTTGTCGCGGAGGCATAGCTAGATTGAGTGCTTGTCTCTCCGTTTTTATAGGCGGATACCTTGTAGTAATATGTTGTGCCCGGTGACAGTGAGTAGTTGGTGTATGAGTTTGGATATGAAACTTCTCCAACACATTCGTAATTGCCGCCAGCAGTTGTACTGCGGTAAATGTAGTATGCAGTGGCACCTGTTACGGCCTCCCATCTTACAATGATGCTATTCGCGGAATTAGCCGTAGCAGTTACGCCAGCCGGCACACCAAGCAGAGTTGCGGCGTAAGCATAGCCAGATCCAGATTGATTGCCTGTCCCATCGTTGTTATAAGCAGCCACCTTGTAGTAGTATGCTGTACCCGATGATAGTGAGTTATCTGTATATGATGTTGTTTCAGAAGTGCCAACCTGAGTGTAAGTGCCGGAAATACTTTCGCTACGGTAAATGTAGTATCCGGTGGCACCTGTGACAGACTCCCAGTTTACGGTGATGCTGCTTTCGGAATTAGCTGTAGCAGTTACGCCATATGGCACACCAGGCAAAGTTGTAGCGTAAACATAGCCTGACTGAGCACTTCCCCCCACGCTTTTATAGGCGGATACCTTGTAGTAATATGTTGTGTATGCTGCTGATAGTGAGTTGTCTGTATATGATGTTGTTTCAGAAGTGCCAACATGAGTGTAAGTGCCGGAAATACTTTCGCTACGGTAAATGTGGTATCCGGTGGCACCAGTGACAGACCCCCAGCTTACAGTGATGCTCCTCTCGGAATTAGCCGTAGCAGTTAAGCCAATCGGTGCACTAAGCGAAAAGGTTTGAACGTAAGTTCCGAAAGATTGAGTGCCTGTCCATTCGCTGTTATAGGCAGCCACCTTGTAGTAGTATCCTGTGCCTGATGATAAACCTGTGTCTGTGTATGAGGTTGTTGCAGAACTGCCAACCAAGTCGTAAGTGAAATCATTTTCGTTGCGATGGTAAATGTAGTATCCGGTGGCACCTGTGACAGACTCCCAGTTTACGGTGATGCTGCTTTCGGAATTAGCTGTAGCAGTTACGCCGGACGGAGGGTTTGATAGATAAGCCGTAGAACTGCTACTGCTAACTTCCTCACCCGACGAAGAAGACAAACCATCCTCAACCTCAATCCCCGCCGGGCTATTCCCCACCAAAGCCGGGTTCTCCCCAACCACAAGATCAGACCTATACGTAAAATTCGGATAGCCTATCGCAGAAACAGTTATATCCCAAACCCCAATACTCTCTTTCCTCAAAAAAGAAGCATCCCCAAAAGCAACGTCTATATTCATTCCCCCGCCTTGATGTGCCAAGCGAGTTGTATAAGCATTGCCGCTTCCCTTTACATGCAAAAAGTAAACACCAGTCGCAATATTCGAGAGCGATATGTTCTTCGCAACAGAGGTCACCTGGTGCAAAACACGCTTCCCGTTAAGCGAATATAGAGAAATCTCAGCACTCCTGTATAATTGCGAAGGCAATTCCAAAGATATTTTTCCGCGTGAGCTGTGCATTGTCACAGGCTTTGATGCTATGCCCGGACTTGCTATCGCAGAATTGCCTAAAATGATGTACAAAGTGTCTGGCATTCTGTTTGCCTTCATGTTCTTTGTAAAAATCACATTGCCCTGCTGTGCTTTGACCGTGGCATCAAAGCCTAGCCTGAACGGCACGTATGCTATGGTTTGCGCAAATGCGTTTGCCGCGAAAGTGAAGACCATAGCCGCAACCACTAGCAAAAAACCTTTTGTGTTGCTCATATCAGCCATCTGTTACCCCCTTGTTTTACTATAAGAAAAACTAATTTCTATATTAGACATACTCATAAATATAGTAAATTTTTCTGAAAAAAACTAGGAGGGAATGAAAAAAAGTGATTTTTTCTTTATTTTTATTGAAATTTTGCCTAAATTTCTTAAAAAGGGGTCTTTATAGTGTCAAAAATTGACTTTTTAAGCTTCATGAATAGGCAAAAAATTTCCCAAACGGAACTTGCCGAAGCTTTGGGTGTTCACCAATCTGCCGTTAGCCAATACGTAAGCGGCAAATCCGGTGTGGTTTTTGACAAAGTGGAAAAACTCGTGGAATTGGGAATAACGCCAGAAGAACTATTCGGCGAAACCATGGGTAAAAAAATGAGAGATGCCATAATCAGGGACTACTTGTCAAAATCCGGGGAAACAACAAATCAAATCCCACTTGAAATAGTCAAAGAAGGTCTAATTGAAATTTTGCGGAGGGTTTATTGGCAAAATATTTATAAATCATTTTTTTTATTGACTTCCTCTTCTAATTCCTGCAAAAAATTTAAAATCTCATTCCAGTTAGGAATATTGCCGAAAATCATTCCCTGCATAGCTTTATAATCCTGCGCCAACAGATTGCGATTGTTATCATTAGGCAACAGATGCAGACTGCCAGTTAAGGTTTCTTTGTATTTTGCCCACGGACAATTATATAATTTATCTTTGAACTCCACAACTTCGGCAAGCAAATCAAAATCCGTTAACGCTTCGTCTTTCACAGGCGAATGCCCCATCTGATACAGATCGTAATAATGCCGCGAATATCGTGCAGGTGTATGAGTATCATTTGACCGATAATATTCACGATGCAAAATAGTCGCTTTGTCCCAAAATGTTCGTTTTGCTTTGACAGTTGATACAACCGCCGGAGTAATCTCAATATTCGGATATACTTTAGCAATATAAGGTAGAATTTCTTTTGGCTCATTTGGAGTCCAAGCTGATATTATCCCGATTTCAAGCAAAATATCTGGCCGTAGATACGCGTCGTTTACCGCTTTCGGATAAACAATATGAAGATTACAGTTGTCAATCTTTTCTTGCTTATGCTGCGGATTTATTTCTGCATATTTTTCATCAGTATAAACTTTTACCAAATTACCAAGGATTTTAGTGATTTTGTCTTTTAACGTTGTGCCAATATATTGAGCAGAACGCACAGATAATTCATCTAAAAATTTGTGCTGCTTTGTGTGTGAAGACTTAAATAGAGTCTCACTCCCAAGCACCAATTCTTTTGCCAAAACTATATCTAAATCTTCGGAAAACCTTTCAATCAAGCTGTAGCTTTTTGATAAAGAAGTACCGCCCTTGAAACGTAAAGTTTCTTTAATTTTTGCATCGTCAAATAATTTCCACAAAACCCAACAAACCCAAAAATCCTTTTCCACCATCACAGTTGGAATACCCAATTTACTAGATGTTTGTTGAAATAATTCTAAACGCTCTACATCCGATAATTTTGCAATTTTATCCATTCTTCCTAATCTCCTTTGCTTTCCTTATCACATCAAGTATCCAGCCGGTTGTTTTATGGGCCGCTTTCTCAATTTTCTTCCATTCGTCATAAGAAAAACGTGCCGACAGGAGTTTTATAAAATCGGTTTCGCTGGCATGGATTTTGCCTAGCGATTTCAATGCTCGTACAACAAGGTTAGTATGTTCATCGCCAATCACACTTTCCCGTAGCATTCTATGGCGAAATTCTAAAATGTAGTTTCCTATTTTGTATTTGCATGGCCTGCCGTTGGAAATGTAAATATGCTTTACCGGAACCTGGGTTGATAATCCCAAAAAATATAGTGCGGTATTTCCTTCGGGGAAAATTATCCAATTGAACTTGCGTGCCAGAGCATGGGTAACTTGCTGTATGTCTGGTGCAACTATTTCATGCAAGAGCTTGCTATAAGATGGGTAATAATAAAGCCCGGAAATAATCCGCTTTATTTTGCCATCCTTTTCCAGTTCACGCAGAGTTTGGTCTATTTCCCACCGTTTGAAATCCTTTGTAAAATCTGCAGCAGAAAATACCCAATTTTTCCCCTTGTATCGGATCCTGTCAAATATGCGATTTCTAGCCGTTTTTAACATATTTATACTCCTTCTATTAACTAGAAATATAGTATATTTTTTCTAGTTAGCAACTATTCGGCGAAACCATGGGTAAAAAAATGAGAGATGCCATAATTAGGGACTATTTGTCAAAATCCGGGGAAACAACAAATCAAAACCCACTTGAAATAGTCAAGGAAGGTCTAATTGAAATTTTGAGGAGGGTTTAATAAAACTCCTTCTTTAACTGCATATTTAAAAAACGTATCTCCGCCTTTTTTTGAATTGTCCGTGCGAGAACCAAAAAGCCAAACCTTAGCTTCAGGGTCACGAGCAATAATCG
>LIUI01000034.1 GCA_001462235.1 Fibrobacteria bacterium GUT307 | reverse complement strand
GGCGGGTTGTTCTTGGTAAGAGCCCTTGCCAATTCCAATATCGCTCTCAACAGCAGTGCCAGCGTTACGCAGTCAAATGCGGTAGAGCAGGCGGTTTCGGCTATAAATAGCCAGAGCGATTATTTCCCCGATGTGGAATCGGTGGATATTGTGGTTATTACCGACAAGGAACCATCGCTGCCAACCGTGAAAGCAAAGGCTGTTGGCAAAGATGTAAATGTGCATTATTTTAATGCAGATAAAGAAATTGGAGATATTCCGAATATCGCCATAAAATTTACCGAAGCATTTAAAAAATCTTCCGTAGTTTACCTTGTGCTTGATGCCGCTCCTAAAGACGAGTTTAACGCCGTTAAAATTCAATATTCTGCGGTAGCTGTTCTTGATGCTTTATCTGATAAAGTTGATATTACAGTTCCTACGCCGTTGGTTAAAATTTTTGTTGACGAGAAAAAAACAGAAAAGAAAATAGATGTTAACTGGGAAGACACTCTTATTAATTGGGTTCTAGTGCCAGTGCTTACTATTGGAATTATAATTGGGATAACAGTATTGGTACTTAACACAGATTCTTCGTCCGGAGAATAGGAGATAGTTTATGAAGAACACGATAATCATTCTTGCAGCATTGTTAAGCTATGTTGTGGCATTAGCCCAAGACATTAAACCGCAAATTGCGGTTTACATAACCGGTGGCATCAAAGAAAATGACAAAAAGGCTTTGAACACCGAAATACTCCACGCTCTTGTCAAGAGCGGGCGATACACGGCTGTTGAGCGTTCCAAGGAATTTCTTGCTGCTGTGGATAAGGAACAGAAAAAACAGCGAAGCGGTGCAGTGGATGAAACGCAAATCAGAGAACTCGGCAAGCAATTTGATGTTACATTTATATGCATAGCAGACATTACAAAATTGTCTAATGAGTTCCAGATTTCAACCCGCATTGTCAATACTGAAACCTCAGCAGGGCCTGTTATTACCGGCAAGGCTTATAGTAAATTGAAAACCGGCAGCGATTTTGAGGAAGCTTCCAATAAAATCATTGAATCGATGTTCGGAGGCAGGGCAGAGACAGACGATAAAATCAAGCCTGCCGAGCTTACGAGTGCCGAGGCGTATAATGACCGAGCCATTGAATTTGCCAACAATGGCGAGTTTGACAAAGCCATAGCCGATTTTGCGGAAGCTCTCCGTCTTGATTCTTATAAAGCGGAGTATTACGTTAATCGTGGCGTTGCTTATAGCCGTAAAAAGGAATATAACAAAGCCATTGACGATTATAACGTGGCTATTAAGCTTATGACACTAGAAGGTGAAATTAATTCCAATTTTTTATTCATAGCCTACATCAGCCGAGGCACAGCATATTACCGTCTAGAAGACTATCAACTTGCTTTAGAGGATTTCACAAAAGGCATTGAGTTTAACCGATACGATGCGGAGGCATTCGACAGCCGTGGCGATGCATATCGCAAACTGAAAAATTACGACAAGGCTATAAATGACTATGAAACCGCACTGAGGCTCAATCCGAACCTTGCAAGAGCAAAAAATAATCTAGAAGCTGTTAAGCAAGAAAAGCTAACCGCAAAACCGCCACCGCCTACAATGTCCGAAATTTGGGGGGTGATATACAGCCCTTATATCTACACTGACCCAAACGCACCATACTTTCAACAAAATCACGGCAATGTTGGTGGACAATCACGACTTGTCGAAAGAATGTTTGGTAGTAGTTCGTCTGCTTCGTCTGCCTCCAAAACAACAAAAGATAGCGAAGAAAAGAAAACGAGATTTGGAATAAGAGCAGCATGGTCTCCAGATTCAGACACTGATATACCTCTTATAAAGGCAGGCATATTTATGGACATTCCTTTCTCAAATATAATCAGCTTTGTTCCAGAAATAAGCTATTTTTACAAAGGAGAAGAAAGCTTTGATATTAGAGGATACGATACAGACCATATTTATTTCAGCCCTGCGTATGGCTTAAGCATTCCGCTTATGCTAAAATTATCCCCAGTCTCTTTTATATACTTAACCGCAGGGTTTAATACAGATATAGTTCTTGGCGGTGATGACTATAGTTGTGATTATGGAGACTGCCCTTCATTCCAAGAAGAATCTCTAGAAGACGGGAGAAATGTTGTTAATTTCGGGCTTGTTTTTGGAGGCGGGCTGCTTCTAGGCGATCATTTCTTAGTTGATTTTAGATATGTCGCAGATCTGGAAGACGCTGATTATGACGGTTCATATTCACACTATGAATTAGGCTTGGGCTGGATGTTTGATGATGGTTCGTTTGCGAAAAATAGCGAAGAAAAGGAAACGAGGTTTGGAATAAAAGCAGCATTTTCTCCCGATTCAAAAACGGCTGTGCCTCTTATAAAGGGAGGCTTATTTATGGACATTCCTTTCACGAATATAATTAGTTTTAATCCAGAAGTAAGCTATTATTACGATGAAGGAAGAGAAATCTCTTATGAGGAAGAAAATACGAAATACAATTTTTATTTCAGCCCTGCACATGGTTTAAGCATTCCGCTTATGCTAAAATTATCCCCAGTCTCTTTTATATACTTAACCGCAGGATTTAATACGGATATAACTCTTGCCGGCGGTGAATCTAATTATGATGGTTGTGAATCCAGCTCTTATTATAGCTGTTCTAATGATGAGCCAGACGAATTAGAAGTAAGCTCTATTAATTTTGGGCTTGTTTTTGGAGGCGGGCTGCTTATAAGCAATCATTTTTTAATGGATTTTAGATATAATCCAGGTTTAACAGATATTTGCGATAAGTGCGGCTCGTCTTCACACTTTGAACTAGGCTTGGGGTGGATGTTTTGATTATGGCAAGAATTCTACTCATGCTTTGCTTTTGCGTAGCGGTTTACGCTCAACAAAGCAAACCGCAAATCGCCGTCTATGTAACAGGCGACTTAAAAGACGGCGAAAAGAAAGCCGTGAACACCGAAATGCTCGATGCCCTTGTGAAAAACGGGCGATACACAGCCGTGGAGCGTTCAGATGTTTTTCTCGCAAAAATAGCAGAAGAACACAAAAAGCAGCGAAGCGGCTCCGTGGACGACAAGCAAATCAGCAAACTCGGCAAGCAGTTCGGCGTTCAGTTTGTGTGCGTGGCAGATGTGACAAAAGTATTGGACTCTTACTTGGTGTCTGCCCGCATAATCAATGTTGAAACTGCCACAGTGGATAAAATGGGCAAAGCCTACAGCCATTTGGAAAGCCCCGAAGCCCTCGCAGATGTTTCCGAAAGGGTGGTAACATCCATGTTCGGAGACGGCATTACCGATGTGGAAATGGTATTTGTAAAAGGCGGCACATTCGTTATGGGCTGCACTGGCGAAAGCAACGACTGCTACCCAATGGAAAGGCCAACGCAAAAAGTGACGGTTGATGACTTCTACATAGGAAAATACGAGGTAACCCAAAAACTGTGGAAGCACGTAATGGGCGGAAGCCGCTCCCTTCATGGCGGAGACGACATGCTTCCTATTTTTGGGGAAACTTGGAACGATGTGCAAATATTCATAGCAAGATTATCCGCAATCACCGGAAAAAGCTACAGGCTGCCCACAGAAGCAGAATGGGAATATGCGGCACGGGGCGGAGCGGCAAGCCGTGGATATAAATATGCAGGCAGCAACAATATAGAAGATGTGGCATGGTATTATGTAAATTCCGGCAACAGGACTTTAAGTGACTATACCACAGAAACGGTTGATAAAGATAATTTTGTTAAAACTGTAATTTCCAACGAAAATAGAGCTCATGTGGTGGGAACCAAGCAACCGAATGAACTGGGCATACACGACATGAGCGGCAATGTATATGAGTGGGTATCGGACTGGCACGACCATTACTCGTATCACGACAAAATCAACCCCAAAGGCCCCTCTTCGGGCACCAAACGGGTATATCGCGGCGGCAATTACAGTTCCAATTCAAGGACTTGCAGGGTATTTCTCCGTCTTGGCGGCGAGCCAGACAGAAAGAACATGCCCCCAGGTTTCCGTCTAGCATTGCAACCATAACGGAGGTAAAAAATGAGAAAAGCAATGATACTGTTGGTTTTGTTTTGCGGAGCGGTTTACGCCCAAAGCGACAGCCTTAAACCAAAAATAGCGGTTTATGTCACCGGCGATTTAAAAAGCCAAGAAAACAAAGCCTTAGGCACCGAAATGCTCCACGCTCTTGTAAAGAGCGGTCGATACACAGCCGTAGAGCGTTCAGATGTTTTTCTAGCAAAAATAGCAGAAGAGCACAAAAAGCAGCGAAGCGGCTCGGTGGATGAACAGCAAATCCGCGAACTGGGCAAGCAATTCGGAGTTCAATTCGTTTGCGTAGCAGACATAACGAAAGCATTCGGCTCTTACCAAATATCTGCCCGCATAATTGACATAGAAACGGCAGAGGTAAGCATCACAGGCAAAGCATACAGCAAACTAAAAAGCACAGAAGAATTTACCGAAGCATCCACGAAAGTAGTCGCATCCATGTTCGGCTGGATTACGGAGTGAAAATAGGAGAAAACCACCAATGAAATCCCCCACAACACTAATCCTGCTGCTCACCCTGCTCTGTGCAGCAGCCCTCGCCTTCTCGCCTTCTGATGAGCAAACACGCAAAGCCTTTTGTGCCCCTCCCATGCTTGGCGATACAGAAGCCATATCTAACTATACCGATACAATACGGTTGAACCCGAAAGATGCAAATGCATATTACAAAAGGGGCGTTGTGTATTTTAACACAAGAAATTACGACAAAACAAAAGCAGATTTGGAATCAGTCTTGCGAATAGACCCCAACTACCCCGAAGCCGAATATATTCTGCAACTAATCAACATAATAATAAAGAACTGTTCTGAAATAAATGAATTTCACCCTTCACAATCAAAATAGGAGAAAGGTACAATGAAGAAGAACAAGCACTATCAGGCAATCCCTGAAAGCATACTTGCCCAAGCACAGGTTTTATGTAGGATTTCCTAGTTTTTAAGTAGGATTTCCTCCCTTTTTTGGAGAAATGAATATGAAAACAAATCGCAAGATTATTATTCCGTTGCTTGCCCTGCTCTGTGCAACAGCCATCGCCGTCGCCGTCCTAATCTTGACACCCGCAACACCAGACGAAAGCGAAGAGTTTAACCCATTTAATCCAAACATACAATACGCTTCCTTTACCGACAATCGTGACGGCAAAACTTACAG
>LIUI01000033.1:7846-11215 GCA_001462235.1 Fibrobacteria bacterium GUT307 | reverse complement strand
TTGTATTATGAACAAGGAGACTTCGACTACGCCATATATGACCACACCCAAGCAATACGACTGAACCCGAATTTTGCGGAAGCATATTTAAACAGGGCTTATGCGTATTCCGAAAAAGACGACAACGACAAAGCCATAGCGGATTACGAATCAGCCTTGCGAATAAACCCTTAGGGTCCTGATGGATACAAAGGCAGGTGGATGGCCGGGCGTGAGTGTTATTATAACTACGCAGGCAATATCCGCATTGGAGTGAAATTATCCGAACATCGCAAGCTGCCAAACATGATTTTATCCGAAATTGTCGGTTTTTACGGATATGATCACCATTACCCTACCCCCAATTACGTAAAGGTGGCTCGGCAGCAATATAGCCTTGCTCATGTAAATGAAAGAAACTATCTCATTGAGACTAATAATGAAATAGTTATCTCAACAGTTACTGGTTCGGAATTAAGATTGGCGGCGGAAAAACAGTATATTAACTTTACATTGGTATATAGCAAATTCGGCGATAAATATGTTGTTCCGCTCATTGACCCGATAAGTGGTTCGTGTTTTTTTCAAATAAGCCTTCATTGGGCAATAACAGATAGCTACAAGATTTACGGGTAAACTATGATTCAACAAAAGGAGAAACCACCCATGAAATCCCCCCTATCACTAATCCTGCTACTCACCCTACTCTGCACAGTAGCCCTAGCCCAAACGCCCAAAAAAAGCGTAGCCGTCTATATGGCTGGCAAAGAGCCTAATTTTATGATTAATTTGCGTCCCAAGGATTTAGCAGTTCGAGGTCAGTAATGTTTTTGAAATCATCAATATTGCGTGTAACGAGAATAAAATCTTCAACAAGAGCTGTAGCGGCAATAACCGCATCAGGCAGTTTTATTTTCCTTTGCTTGCATAATGTGATAGTGCGTTGGACAACATCGGAACTTAAAGGATAGATTACCGACTTGGCAACAAAATCATTGAGTATTGCTTCATTTTCGGGGATATCGTTAAACCGTAGAACCTCAATCTGCGAAATAACGGAAATATTAGGAATTCGGTCAACAATGGCTGAAACGGCCTTCTTGTATGGAGTTTTGTAATGCCTCATACGCAGCATCGGAAAGCTGCAAGGTTCCAGCAAACTGCTTTGAAAGCGGCTCTTTGTGCCATTTACCGACCGACACGGTTTCTTGCCGTGCCTTCTGTTGCAAATATACGACAAAATCAAGCACCTCGCCGAAGTATTTTTGCGGGAGCACATCAATCTCTTTTAATAATTCAACTTGTTGGATCATGGGTAATCTCCTATCCTAATAAGGAAAATATAGTAAATAGGAGAAAATCCCCATGAAATCCCCCCTATCCCTAACCCTGCTCCTCACCCTACTCTGCACAGCAGCCCTAGCCCAAACGCCCAAAAAAAGCGTAGCCGTCTGACACTTTGGCTAAAATACATTCACCTTGTCCACACCCCTATCATGCAAAATAAAAATATATGAATATTCACCCGGTGCTATATCCAAAGTACCTCTTATTCTAAGAGAATCCAATTTTATGCTCTTTCTCCAAATACCCTGGTTATCAAAAATTCCTATTTTCTTGCACTTTTTATCCAAAAGATAAACCCCGTAATTATCTGCAATAATTCTATCTGCGGCACAGAAATTTTTTTCATCGCCGGGTATTGAAGACATTGGATCGCTGTAAACAAAACCGCTGGTTTTTGAATACCTAGTCAAATTTCTAGGCTCAGACGTAATTCCTTCTACGGCAAAATATTCATTGCTTGTTGCCGCCAAAGCTAAAATTCTTTGTGAAGAGACGTTTGGTACGTTTGGTACGTTTGGTGCACAGGGTTTTATATTCCAAGTTTTAATTCCCATATTGTCCCCAACTGCGAGTTCATTCCCGTAAATCGCAAAAACTCCATTCTTGGCATAGCATTCTTCCTCGCTTTGAGATTTTAAGGTAGCTCCGTCTTGAACATAAAAGCTATTGTTCGCAAAAAAAACATCATTTGGGAAACCGTTAAAATAGTAGGAATTTTCTAAAGTAAAAGCACACTCGTATAAATTATCTCTTTTATATGAATGCACATAAGAAGAGTTGTCCAAAATATAAAGATTATTCCCGTTATTGCCGGCGGCCATTTTAATAGGTGTGCGTAGAGCTGGTAAAAATTCGTCAAAGGTGCCAAAAGAACAGGAAGTTTTCCCAACCGTTGCACTCACCCACTCTCCCCCGCACCCAAGTAGGGTTATGCAAAAAACAATGGCTGCTATAAGCATCACTTGCATTGCAACCGGTCTTTCAAAGGTTTCCACCAATTTTCATTCTCTCTATACCATTTAACAGTTTCCGGCAATCCCGTGCTAAAAGTGTATTTGGGTTCCCAGCCAAGTTCTTCGCGAATACGGGTTGCATCTATGGCGTAGCGTAAATCGTGCCCTAGGCGGTCTGTTACAAATTCAATTTTATCTTTGTCCATTCCCATTATTTTAACGAGTTCTTTTGCGATGTCTATGTTTTTCCACTCGTTGTTTCCACCAATATTATATACCATGCCCGCCTTGCCTTTTTCCAGAGCAAGCAAAATTCCTCTGCAATGGTCTTCTACATGGAGCCAGTCGCGAATATTTAATCCTTTGCCGTAAACGGGAATTTTTTTGCCTTGCATCAAGTTTGTTACCGCAAGCGGAATTAGCTTTTCCGGGAATTGGTAAGGGCCATAATTGTTTGAGCAGCGGGTAATAACGGCATCTAGTTTGTAAGTTTCATGCCAAGCACGTACCAAAAAATCTGCGCCTGCTTTGGAGGCACTGTAAGGGCTGTTTGGAGCTAGAGGCGTGTTTTCGGTAAAATAGCCGGTTTCTCCGAGTGTTCCGTAAACCTCGTCTGTGCTTACCTGCAAAAACCTGGCATTCTTTTCTTTTGCGTACATAAGCAGTTTTAAAGTTCCTTCTACATTTGTGCGAACAAATACACCCGGATTTTTTATGGAATTATCTACATGAGATTCTGCCGCAAAATGCACAATGGCATCCGGATTGCCGGAGAGCAGATTACCGGCGGCATAAACATCCATTTCATCTGTAATATCACCCTTAAAAAAGTCGTAATGCGGGTTGCCTTCAATATCTTTTAGATTTTCAATATTGCCTGCATAGGTAAGGGCATCTATGTTTGCAATGTTCCAATCCGGGCGCTCTTTGAGAATAAGCCGTACAAAATTAGTTCCAATAAAACCACAACAACCTGTTACAAGTATATTCATAGGGCTAAATGTAGAAATTATTTTTCTACATTCCCTCCCATGCCCGTAATACAATAGTTATCAACAGTTCGGCAGAGTTTGCAGTGCAGGCCAAGCCT
>LIUI01000033.1:2762-7747 GCA_001462235.1 Fibrobacteria bacterium GUT307 | reverse complement strand
AGTGCAGGCCAAGCCTTGCACCCGTGACCTTTGTCAAAAGAATGTCATCAAACTATATATATACCCATTTACATATTTTTTACAAATAAATTCAGAATTTTTCCTTAAAATTCCCCTAAAAATGGAGGTTCACTATGAAAACTAAAGGTTTTCTATTGGTGGTTGCTTTTGCAACATTGCTTTTTGCAATCTGTTCACTGTTTTCCTGCAGTTCTGAGCGGGAAAATTTGGACGATATTTTGGGGCAGAGGGATAGCAGCAGCTCGGTTGTGCCGTCCAGTTCGTCTGCTTTGCTGAGTTCTTCAAGTGAAGAACCGAGTAAGTGTGCAGGTTTTGTAAATGGAACTGAAAGATTGCATTACAACAAAATGTGTTCGTTGTGTCAAGAACTAATACAAAATTGTGCCACTATGGCACAAACCAGCCAGTTCACCTACTGGCGTTCCGAAATAAAGTGCGGTAGCTACGGTTACTCCTGTGGCCGGCTCATGGAATACGACTACGAATTCGCAGGCTGGGGGTGAAATTTTCTATTTTGATATTATGAATTTTGAAATTAGGTGTTGTTCTTCCGCTTTCAAACATGGAGTGACCAAAGCAGATATCTTGTGGGCGTTTAATACGGTTGAATACGATGCTGTTTTAGAAGAATATGTCGATAAATATTTGCTTATAGGATTTGACAAAAATGCAAATTTAATAGAAATTATTTATAGTGTTATTGAAGATAATGCGATTTTGGTTTTTCACGCAATGAAATGCCGTCCAGCGTTTATTTCATTGTTAAAATAGGAGAATATGCCCATGACCGAAGAAGAATACGATACCTTAGACGAATTGTTAACAAAAACAACTCCTAAGGTTGGTGCGAATGGAACAGGTTTCGTTAGCAAACGAAATGCCAAATTATTTGGCCTAGACGACCTTTCCGTGAACTATCTTTTCACCAAATCGCTTGCAACAAATAAAAGCCCCGCTGAAATTATCGGCGGAATGGTGCGAGAAAAAATAGCAGAAACTTAAAAGGCACACCGTTAATGCCGGGAATGCTCACAAGTCCGCTGCTAGCCGTAGGCGGGAGGCACAATTATATTTATTTTACTAAGCAATTTCTTCTGTGCTTTTTTTAGACTCCCTTCATAGGGCTAAATGTAGAAATTATTTTTCTACATTCCCTCCCATGCCCGTAATACAAACAGACATTGAGACCTTTGAGCAGATAGTTATCAACGGTTCGGTAGAGAATGCCATTGCCGTTGCTTTTGAAGTATCGCCTGCTCTGGAAAAACTTTCTGCTGAACTTAAATTCACCCTAGCAAAGCTAGACCCAGAAGATCCCAATAACCAGCAGCTTGCGGGTTACCTGCAACTAAGGGCTTTAAGCGATATTCGTATTTTTAAGAACAAGCAGCTTGTAGGTGGTGCAGACGGCAGTTTGCCAGAAGGCGAATTGAAAAAACAGTTGTTGCCTTTCTTTTTATCAGAAGAAGATAGCCTGCTTTTGAATGCAGAAGATGCCATAAATTTAGGACAGGTTAGCGCAGCCTTAAAAATTTTGCAAAAATTATTTGAAAAAAATCCGAGCAATAAAAAAATTTGCTATTTGTTTGCAAAAGCAAAAACCATGGACGGCAAAAGAGAAGAAGCCAAAACAATTTTGCAAAGCATAAAAGAAACAGACGATTTTTACCCGGAATCCAAATCCCTTTTGGAACTAATGGAATTTTACGAAGATGCCCCGCCACCCTACAACAAAGCCTACAAATTAGCAAGCCAAAATAAATACAAAGAGGCCTTGGATAGTTTTTTGCAAATCATTGAAAGCAAACAAGACACAGAAGGCAAAGCAAAGAAAGCCATGATTACCTTATTTTCCGTTCTTGGCCCCAAACACGAACTAACCTGGGAATACAGGGCAAAATTGAACAGGTTGATTTATATTTAAAATATATCCATGCGTTATAAATTTGTTTGCGAGTATAACGGTTTGGCCTTTTGCGGGTGGCAGGAGCAGTTGAAAAATGGAGTTATTTGCGAAAAGACCGTGCAAAGTGAGTTAGAGAAGGCTTTTTCTATAGCTTTAAGGCAAAAAATTAGCATTGTGGGGGCGGGCAGAACAGACTCCGGGGTACATGCTAGGGGGCAGGTTGCACACTTTGACCTTGAACTTGAAAACATAAATTGCCGCATATTGGAAAATTCCGTAAATGCCCTAAGCGATGGGAATGTTTGCATAAGAAATTTGCAACCATGCCCAAGCGATTTCCACGCACGATATAGCGCAAAAGAACGGTATTACCGCTACACGCTTTGCACTGAGCCAATAGTCTTGGGAAGAGAATGCGTCTGGGAATGCGGTTGCAAATTGAACGCAGGAACAATGGCAAAAGAAGCCCAAAGTTTTTTAGGACAGCACGATTTCAAAGCCTTTTCCGTTCCAAGAAACGATGGCAAAAGCACTATTTGCACAATAACGGAATTTCGCTTGGAAAAATTATGTTGGCATATACGCGGAAACCGTTTTTTGCACAAACAGGTTAGGGCAATGGTAGGTTTGCTCTTTGATGTGGGCAGAGGGCGCTATGAACTAGGAACAGTGGACAAAATTTTTAGCGGAGAGTTCAAAGGAGAAAGGACATGGGCACCCCCGCAGGGGCTGGTGCTGGAAGCGGTGGAGTATCCCAATTATGCTACCCGCTCACCTGCACGCTAAAAGTTTTTCCGCTAACGGTAACGCCGTAATTAACGGTTGTTGCACTGCCAGAAGCCGGAGCTGCGGGTGCAGGTGCTGCCGGAGTTGCTGCTACCGGAGCTGCCGGAACTGCGGGTTTCTTTTTGGGAACCGAAACTCTTGCTTTGCCTTGCAAAAGGTCTAGACCTTTATTGCCGCCCTTGGTTGCCATAGCGCCGATTATGAAAATATTTTCATCGGTTATGGGCAGGTTGTTCTCTTCTAAAACTTTTTTTGCTTTTGGAATGCCAAGGTCTAAAACATCCAAAGGATTGCCTTTGAACACTTCTTTTTTCATTTGCTGGCTTGCAATTTTTACAATTTCCGGGTCTGGCTCTCTTGGGGTTTTGCCAAGATAACCTAGAAGCATGTTGCCGTAGCCATCCGTGATTTTTTTCCACTTGCCCTGAACGGTATTTGCATAAGCCTGCTGAAAATAATATTGCGAAACAGGGGTAACGCTTGAGCCAAAGCCACCCTTAGCAACGCATTCTGCCATATTTTTGATAACCTGCGGGTAAAGATGGAAAGTTTTTGTATCCCTCATCATCAAGGTATTGGCGGTTAAAGCACCACCCGGCATTGGGCTAAAAATCACTTCCGGCTCTATAGCCAAAGCCTCTGGCGGGAACTCGTATTCTTTGAAACATTCTTTGGCAACCTGGTTTGCTTCCATGATTTTTTCAACATCAATGTCAAGGGAATAATCTGTGCCTTTCAATGCGTGCCACAGAGAAAGCAAATCTGGCTGTGCCGTTCCGCCGCTGAGCGGTGCGCGACCGCAGCAAACGCCGTCTGCGCCGGCTTCTATTGCCGCAACGTATTGAGCCACACCTGTTCCGCAGGTATCGTGAGAATGTATGCGTAATTCCACTTTATCGCCTAAAAGTTTGCGTGCTTGTTTAATTGTTTCATAGACTTTGCGAGGGTTTGCTGTACCGGAGGCATCTTTGAAGCATACGCTCACATACGGAACACCCGAATTCAAAATATTTTTCAAAGTCTCAATATAAAATGCCGGTTCATGCGCGCCTTTGCCTTCGCAACCGCGGGGGAGTTCCATCATTGTTACCACAACTTCATGTTCCAAGCCGGCATTGGTAATGCACTGCCCGGAGTAAATAAGGTTATTTACATCGTTTAAGGCATCAAAATTGCGAATGCGGGTCATGCCGTGTTTTTTGAACATCTTGGCATGAAGGTCTATCATATCTCTGGGTTGTGGCTCAAGTGCCACCACATTTATGCCTCTGGCCAAGGTTTGCAAGCGAATTTTAGGACCCACGGTTTTGCGGAAGGAATCCATCATATCAAAGGCATTTTCGTTGCAATAGAGGAAAGGAGCCTGGAACCTTGCACCGCCACCTGCCTCAAAATGCTCAATCCCGGCATGAACTGCCGCTTCAAGAGCGGGAAGAAAGTCCACTGTTAAAACACGGGCGCCAAAAACAGACTGAAACCCATCACGAAAGCTAGTATCTTGGAAAAGGATTTTTTTCATGTGTACTAATATAGAAAAAGGATTTTCTTAGCTAGTTCCATAGCCTCGTCAAAATCGCTGTGCAAAAGCAACGCATCATGAATTTTTTCAAAAGCCTCTACGGTTTCCTGTTTCCACTGCTTTTCTCTCAACCTATCAAGTGCGGCGTATGCGGCGGTATCGTCGTCAGTATTGTTGTAATTTTCGCAGGTGGTTATGATAATTTGCAACTGCTCTTTAAGATATGCGGTATCTTCCGTCACATTTGCGTCTATAGCGGGGCTTAATTCTTTTATCAGGTTTTCAAGCGTCTTTATAAAACTTTCCGCATTGGCGGCAATAAATCCGGTATCGCCGTTAAGGCCGGCTTTTTCCAATGCCGCCGCCTGCTCAGACTTTTTGGTTTCCCCAACATTCGCGAGTGCAGATTTCATGGCGTGTGCAGTGGTCGTGAATAATTTTATATCGCCGTCTGCAACTGTATTACGTAAAGCAACGATTGCTTTTTTTGCATCGCGGCAAAAGATATTAAGCAGTTTTGCTTTTACTTCGTCTGCCGCCTTTGTTGCCTGTGCCTCCGTTTCCGGCTCGTATTTTTTCGCTTCCTCGGGGTACTTGTCTCGGATAAATTTGTTTAACACATCGTTCAGGTGGTGGACGTCAATAGGTTTAGGAATAAATCCGTCAAAGCCTTTCTGTGCAAACATTTTGTCGTTACCGGTAAGTGCATTAGCTGTGAGAGCTACTACTGTGCCTTTATATCCAAGGTTGCGG
>LIUI01000033.1:1795-2532 GCA_001462235.1 Fibrobacteria bacterium GUT307 | reverse complement strand
ATTGCCGCAAAACCGCTGTCTGCCGTTTCAATTTTCAATTTATATGGTGACATAAGCCCTTCGGCAACATACAGATTTGTTTCCACATCATCCACCACAAGCACGCTTCCGTATGGCATTGGGTTGCGGGTAATTTGCAGATTCGCTACCTGCCTGTCACTTGTAAATGTAAAATTATGTAGCCTAAGTGCAAGTTCCGTGCCGATCGCAGGGCATTCCACCGCTTTCTGTTTAACCGTCACGGTGAAAATGCTGCCCTTGTCGTACTCGCTCTGCACCATGATTGCGCCACCCATCATCTCTACAAGTTTTTTTGTTATGTTCAGTCCCAGCCCGGTTCCTTCAATGATACGGTTGGCTTTGGCGTTAAAACGTGAATATCTTGAAAACAGGCGTTCTTGATCTTCTAGCTTCATGCCCTGCCCCGTGTCTTCAACAACAAAGCGCAGTATTATATTTTCCCGTTCAATGTAATGATCAATCGAAAATTTCACAGTCCCCTTTTCCGTATATTTGATGGCATTGGATAGCAGATTATTCAATATTTGTTTTAGCCGCAGTTCGTCGCCGTAAAGCCATGAGGGCAGGTTTTCATTTATGTCCAGCACAAACTCAATAGACTTTGACCCTATACGGATAATGTTAAGTTGTACCACGTCGTTGATAAGGCTAGGCACATCGTATTCGGTAGGAACAAGTTCCAATTTGCCGGATTCAATTTTAGACATATCCAGAAT
>LIUI01000033.1:1395-1641 GCA_001462235.1 Fibrobacteria bacterium GUT307 | reverse complement strand
TCCAGAATATCGTTGATGATTCCCAGCAGGCTATTACCGGAAGCGTAAATTCTTTCTAATGCCGCCGCATGTTCGTCAGAAAGGTTTCCTTTTTGTAACTGGATTTGCGATATACCGATGATCGCATTCATCGGCGTACGGATTTCGTGAGACATGGAGGCAAGGAAGTTGCTTTTGCTCTTGTTCGATTCTTCGGCTCTATTTTTGGCTTCGTTAATGTCCGTAATATCATTCCAGTTTATGATT
>LIUI01000033.1:986-1244 GCA_001462235.1 Fibrobacteria bacterium GUT307 | reverse complement strand
GCCGTTCACGCTTTTGTCAATCATGGGTGTGTTGGTAACGCGGTACGCCCGTGCTTCTCCGCTACCGTCAATATCAACTACAATGTCATGACGTGAAGTTTGGTCTTGCCCTACCGCAAGTGCAAGCGTATTCGCTAGCTGATAAAACAATTCACTGCCGGCAAACGAATTATATACACTCAAGATGCTTTTGTCTTTTGCACTCTCAAAATAATCAGTGCCTATTATACGCAAAAAAGAATCCGAGCAATACATTAC
>LIUI01000033.1:440-801 GCA_001462235.1 Fibrobacteria bacterium GUT307 | reverse complement strand
AAAGCTGATACTTTTCACTTTCGGTAGCCAGCGTGCGAAACATACTCATTTTAATATTGAAATTACTTTCCACCGCAGTAATTGTACGGTCACGCTGGCTTAATTCCCTGTTTGCGGCACGCAAATCCACTTTAAGCCGGCGGATTTCATCTTTCAATCCGGCAATTTCCGAAAGCAGTTCGGTTATTTTCTGCTCCATAGGCATTAAGCGAACGTACAGGCTATAAGTGTATAGTTATGATGCACGTTGATAAGTTTACCGTCATTGTCAATAACGGGACATATCTCTCCACCGGAATATGCCACATTATAGTTAAGTGGCATCCCATTTGTTTTTTGATACTCATCGGCGCATTCGGCA
>LIUI01000033.1:0-185 GCA_001462235.1 Fibrobacteria bacterium GUT307 | reverse complement strand
TCTTTTATCAGTTTTTCCGCACTGATGAGTGTTTTGTCGCAGTCCAGATGGGCGAAATTTATCTTGGCCCCAACCCCCATTGTGCCTGTGGCAAAAATTGATCCTGTTTCTTCATCAATACCTACAAACGCACGGGCAACCCTGATACCGCTAGGATATGACAAAATGGCCGGAACCGCCCATAT
>LIUI01000032.1:382-5004 GCA_001462235.1 Fibrobacteria bacterium GUT307 | reverse complement strand
TTATAGTTAATATTGAAATTATACGTTTCCGTTTCGTACAGGGTCATGTTATACCAGTAATTCTGAGGGTTTTCAGCATCAACCCAATAAGGTTCTTTGTCATCTGAGTGGAATACTCTCTCTATATCATTGATCCAAAAGACTGAGTTATTTTCAAAAGCCTCGCGATAAGCGGCTATTTCCCTAAAAGCGAGTTTACCCAGTTCAGAATTATTAGGGTTGGTAAAATATAGTTGAATCAACGGAGAACGTGCCATTTTCATGACGATAGCAATTTCATTGTTAACTAATGTTTCCAACTTGATTCTTTCTATTTCAATCATTTTAGATAATTCATTGCTTTTATTTGTTCTGATGATCTGCCGCATGGAAAATATAAAGGTTATGCTACCGCCAATGAGGATAATCAAAAACAACGAAATGGAAAAAATGATGAACCTGCCCATTAAAGGCTTCTGATTATATTTCTCTTGCTGGTTTTCTTTTATTTTTCTGTCCATTTTTTCCAAATATAGTAAAAAAAATTGATTTTTTTTTCCTATTTAACTGAAAAATCAAAATATGTATCGGTGTATGGCTCATCATTTAAAGTGTAATGCCACCACTCTTCGTCATAGATCCTGAACCCGGCCTTTTCCATCGCATGAAATGGTTGACTGCACTCTGGGGACGATACGCATCGAATACCTTTATCGCATAACCCTGCGCACGTAGATCGTTGCTCGCCGATTGCAATGCGTACGCCGCTTTCCGAGTCAGTATGCCAACAGGGGATAGGTAGCCATCCACCCGCACTCCCATGAAATTATAGGTGCTGTAATAGCGCATCTCTAAGATTAAATCCGGGATGAGATCAGTGACGTAAACGAAGCTTTCGGGTATTGCGCTTGCATTCGTTTTCGGCTGCCCGGCGGCGCATACGGCGAGCAAGTGAATTATCACCAACAGAGTGGAAAGTAATTTAATGTGCTGTTTCATGCTGTTCTCTCGCCTGCCCGCTGCCGAGGCCTCTGTTCAAGCGATTTGATGTACCGCCAAGCCTAGTATTGACAATAGCACTATACTTGGAAATAACTGAATTTAATTTATTTATAAGCCGCTCGCTCAACTCACCGCCTTCAATGGCAGCATAAGCATTGACCCGCTCAATAATCACATCGTAAGCTGCGTCAAGCAAATGCACCTTCCCGCCCGCAGAAAAACAGAAAATAGTTCAAAAAAAATCGTTTCCTGCATGAAAGGCGGAAAGGCACAAAAATTTTCATGTGTACAAATATAATATAAATGTTGATATTTGCGGGTATCAACCAGGTATCAAAAAGGTATCGTCTTTTTGTTTTTTTGATACTACCTCACCGATATTCGCAAAATTTGTTTTTTGCTGCCGAATGATGCTTTTACAATATACATGCCTTTTGGCAAATGTCCAAACGATACATTATGTACGCCGCTGCCGAATTTCTGCTTATTTATTAAGTTTCCTTTTAAGCTGTAAACCTCAATCACCACATCCTTTGCTGCTTGCAAATTTACACCGTTGTAAATTTGCGTGGCTTGGTTGGCGCTTGCAATTTGAGGCAAACGGATGGGCGTGCCTTCAGAAGAGTGTGCTGTAATGAACTTGGCAATTTCTTCGGCATAATCAATAGGGTCGCCGTTGGCTGCGCTGAACAGATAAGTGTGCTTAGGGACGCCTGCAGTTAGGCTGGTCGCTTTATAATGGATCACTTCATTCCCATCAGTTTGTGCATACGTATATTTTGTTACTTCTATGTCATTGGCAGAGGGATAATTTTCTACATTAGGTATAATGTTTGCGCTGTTACGGTTTACCCAGTAGGCAATCACGTCGGTTTTGGGTTGCGCCATGCTAAGGTTTACGGGGCTGCCCATTACATTGCCTTGCAGTGAGCCACCGTAAGGCACGATTTCGTCTTGGTCACTGTGAAAATCGAGTATGGGAAGCGGCATGGTGCTTGCACCGTCGTCAATCGCCAGCCCACGCGAGCCTGCTATGGAAATAATACCTGACAAATCTTCGGGATATTTCTCGGCATACTGATATGCCATAAATCCGCCCATTGAAGTGCCGAATAGAAAGATGTTTTTTGCAGGCAAGTTATAATCCATCCGCGTTTCTTCAATGATTTGACGGATAAACTCCTCATCGTCGATTGCAGCGTTAAGTTCGATGGTTATTCCCGACGGCAAAAAAGGTGGTATCGGTGGTGCACTGATTTTCATTCCGCAACCCCATACGGCATTTGTTTGAATATCAATACCTACCATTGCCTTGGCTGCGGTGATCGTTGAAATGACAGATTGGTCTTGCTCGGGGAGTGCCTGCGGTGCAATGACAATGTAGTTCATTTGGTCTGCAAGGTCTGTTATCTGATACTCGCCAAAGAAGAAATCATACGAACCGCCATAACCATGCATGGCTACGATAATACCTTTTGGCTGTGCGGGGGGTACATAGAGCTTGTAAGTTCGCTCAAGTCCGTCTGCTGTTGTAACGGTTTCTTCTGTTTGCGCCCAAGCGCCCACCACCAAAACCATCACGACCGCTGCCAATGTTTTGAACATACATACTCCTTTGTGATAACTGAAATGCGCCTTCCCGTTTCCATTTGCAGGAAAACAGAAATTCGTCCCCAAAAGCTGCTTCCTGCACACGGAAAGGCGCAAAGTCCAAATATAGAATAAAAATTGACACTTGCGGGTATCAACCAGGTATCAAAAAGGTATCGTTTTTTTGATTTTTTGATACCCGAAAAACTTTATCGGCCAGAGTCTCAGTTTTTTCTCACTGTTGTCCCGGTGTAGTCGCCAACGGCGACAGCGGATATATTCGCATATTGTGCAAATTTATTAGCTCTAAATACACCCCGCCTTTCAGGCACCCCTCTACGAGAGGGGAATAAGTATACCCGCAGACTTGGTAAAGCATTTGTAGATGGGCGTCTATGCTGAAATGCGGAAATTTGCTAAACTAAATGCTTTTTTGTTTTTTATTGGACAACAGTGAGAAAATCAGAAAATCCCCCTAATCGGGGCTATCGGGGTTCTTGTTTGAATTTAGCGCTGGTTTTACCTTTTTCCTTTTAGTAAAATTCCTGTTTTAGCGTTCAAACTGGAAATTGCCTTTTTACCGGTTTTTCGCTCCAGTTCTTTGCGAGCATTCAACGCCACTTCCCCGCCTTGCTTTGCAACGCCTTTGTGCTCTTCTAAGGTTTTAGGTTCGGATGACTCCGATATATTCTTAGTTGAAAGTTCAGCGAGCATATTCAGCACAAGTTCCGTATTTGTCATATTGTCTCGTAGATTTTCTTTCTTCAGGTTCTTAAACTTTTTGTACTCCTTTGTCGTTTTACCAGACCATGTTTTAGTTATTATGTCCGTTAATGTTGCAAAATGTATTTCTTCTTTCAGACCTTTATTTTGCCACTCATCCGTCAGTTCCTTGCGAATTTCTATGCTTTTTATCCTTTGATTTATCCAGTTATCCGAATAGCCAAGTTTTTTGTAATCCAGCATTGCTTGTTTTATCGATTTTTCCGGGTCTTGCGCTTGCTCCAAGCGTTCTTTGCCGATTTTTGCCAGCCAAAGTTTAAATGGCTCTGCTTTGGGCGAAGGAATAGATTGGATTAGGCGGAGCAACTGCTCAGTTGTGGCTACATCAGTAAGGTAATATTTACCGTCACTAGACGGCATTTTCAGTTGGTTACAATTTGTAACCAACTGACTACCTTCGGCTACAAGCCTATGTTTTAACACTTTCCAATAATTTCTAGGGTTAGGGCTCTCCGTTAAAACAGCCACTGTATCCACAATGGAAAAATACCATTCTTCTTCGCCTTCCACCCAAACGGAGCGAATACGTTTGCTCTCAAACAACTGGATTTTATTGCTATCCATAACAGCCTCCAAAATAGATTATTTTGCCGAGGCGTCGCAATAGTAGGTAAAAAAATAATCCTCTGCGAGGGGTAATATAGAAAACCAAAAAATCCCCTAAATTCCCCGATTAACAGGATTTACCTTTTTCCAAAATAGCTCAATACAATGGAATTCATGAATTGTGGTTGCCTACAATGGTAACTCCCGATGTGCTTATGAGACTTCAAAAAGAGGAGGCTGAAGATGGAAGAGTATAAAGAATTAGATGACCCTGTGGATGAGGTTTATCGCATTCGTCTTGCTTTATTGGAAGAATATGGCGGTATAGAGGGATATCATGCTCATTTACGGGAAACTCGCCCTAAGTGGGAGGCAATGGGATTTCACTTTATTTCTTGAAACCGAAGAAGTTCAGACAAAATGGCAAACCTCACCCAATATTGGGCATAATTATGTATTCGCCAATTTTGCCATTGTTCATCAATGATTTTTCCAAATTCGTTCAAATTTATTGTATGGACTGTAGGGGCAGCATAATAGGGCAGGCAGACCCTGCCCCTACAATATCCATATTTTATGCGGTTTTGGCAACATATCGTTACAAAAATCCCCCCAATCCCCCTAATCGGGGCCATCGGGGTTCAGACAAAATGGCTCAAGGCGAATCCTTTACACAACGAACTGGTACCCTTCATAAAAAAAGAATATTGTCCCTATGGGTC
>LIUI01000032.1:0-262 GCA_001462235.1 Fibrobacteria bacterium GUT307 | reverse complement strand
AAAAGAATATTGTCCCTATGGGTCTTCACAATAACTATCCAAAGTAATATTGCCGTAAACTCTATCCGTTGAGAAATTCCAGCGTCTATCAATGTCCCCGCTTAATGCCCAGTAGATGGGCAAACCACCACAATCTTGGTTCTGCTGTGGCTGGAGATGGCCAATTGTTGAACCACTCGCCACGGAATAAGGACCGTAATCTCTGGGTCCGGTGTCCTCACTTGCATGGAATGTTACCTGGTACATGACTGAGGGGGGCGGG
>LIUI01000031.1 GCA_001462235.1 Fibrobacteria bacterium GUT307 | reverse complement strand
GTACTATTTCTTTAGAAACGGAAATATCCTGATATATAAATGGCTTATTTTTTTACCCGTAAACAATAACATTATTACCTTTTCGCATCCATCTTTTTTAACAAACTTTTTTTGTTATAACCTGCCTGATGGGCTGTGGCTTCTTTCGGGCTTAATGTTTTTAAGGGCTATATGGCATGAAAATCCAAAAACCTTTTTTATATATAAACTGTGTTTTCTGTTTACCGCATTCCTTTTTGAAATATTACAAATATTTGACGGAATTGCCGGCACATTTGACATTTTCGATTTATTAACAATGGGTTCAATTGCTCTACTGGAGAGCATTGCACATAAAATTCAACCAATAAGGAGACTATCATGAAAAAAAGGTTGATCAATCACGGAATCGCAATTCTTGTATTAGCGGTATTGGCTTTTTTGGCGATTGCAAGCGGCACTGTCCCCGCCGTTATCACGGACGACGATAAGGATAAAAACAAGAATTACGACGAGGCCGTTGCGGCTTTCACAAATACTATCAACAGAAGCCCCAGCGCAGGAGCGTATAATAGCCGCGGTGTTGCGCATTATTATCTGGGTAAATATGATCTGGCCATCGCGGACTTTGAGGCTGCACTACGGCTCGATCGGAGTAATACCAATGCAAGGAGTAATCTGGAACATACCAGGCTGGCCCAGGCAAGAACAGGAACCGTTATGGCTCAGAACACACCTGGCCAAACGCAGGCTGCTCCAGCGCCAACACAGAACAGTGAAGCGGATTTTAGGGCAGGTGTGACTCAGGACGGCACAGGAGTTGTGATTCTCGAATATGTTGGCAATACAACAGCCGTACGCATTCCCGCTACTGTACAAGGTTTGCCGGTACGCGAAATAGGAGAGAGAGCATTTCAGCGTAAGTCCAGTATTACCAGTGTAGTGATCCCGGAAGGAGTTACCATTATACGGCATGGATGGAGCGGTTATATGAATGTTGGGGCATTTGCCGGCTGCAGTAACCTGACATCTGTCACCCTGCCTGAAAGCCTTGTTACTGTAGGGGGTTATGCTTTTAATGGTTGCAGGTCCCTGACATCTATTATCCTTCCCGAAAGTCTTGCGCTTATAGGGGATTATGCATTTTTTGATAGTGGCCTGAGATCCATATCCATCCCCGGTAGCGTTACTTCTATAGGTCAAGGCGCATTTAGAGGAAGCGGTCTTACGTCTATAACCTGGCCTGGTGGAATACCCATTCCTGGCGAAATATTTCGCAACTGTGAAAATTTACAATCAGTGGTAATCCCGGAAGGTATTACTATTATAAGATCAGAAGCATTTGCATTTTGTCCTGCCTTAACCAGTATTACTCTACCCTCGACTATCCGAGAAATAGCAGAGCAAGCATTTTATAGTTGTTCTTCTCTAACCACTATTACAATCCCCAATACAGTAGAGCGTATTTCTTTTGCATATCCGCCGCCATTTGGCCATTCCGTATTCAGCGGTTGTAGAAAATTATCGCTGGCTACCCAGGCGGTTTTGAGAAGATTGGGCTATACGGGAGATTTCTAGGAGTGGCGCTTGTTTGCCTGTGAAATTCAACTATTACAGCTAACGGCAGACAGGTAAATATATATTAAATATCAGCTTCGCATGAGGCTGAATTTATAACTGCTCTTGCGGGCGGTAATCGCGGCAGTACTGAGCGCCTGCGGTTCAATTACAATTACTCCCACGCCGGAACCAGATGCGGAAACATTGGTTTTGAGAAATGCTTTACGCAGCGCAACATGGGAAAAAAGAGAGCTGCCTGGTCAACCGTCCCTTAGTGGATTTGAAAAGCTGCTGAGTAACAGTGAAGAATTTAATTTTTTCCAAGGCGTTGCGTCTGATAACGAGCTATTAGCAGCTTTTTCATGCTACATTTTCTTTTAAGGTATCAAATACAAGCCCTAATGTTTCTTGATTGACGTGCCTATATTTTAAAGAGTATATAAGTTCAAATTCTGATAAAAATTCATCTATCCCCATTGGATTATGAGTCATAAGGCGCGTGCTTCCTTTGACATAATTTTACTTTCTTCTTCGCTGTGGGAGAAATTTGAGAATCTTTTTAACTGTTGCCCTAATGTAAATTTAGAACTATTAATAGGTTTCCCATAATTAGGCACTTCTGCCGCATTGTATTCAGCCAAAAACTCTTCAAATCCCTCAGATTCGAGGTTTTTATCCGGCATTTTTTCCTCCTGATTCCGATATATATCATATTTCGGCTATAATGACAAATTTTAGCGTAATATTTGCAGTCCGTCAATAAATCGCAAATGCAAAAGAACAACAACGAAGCTTTCAGTATTTGCGGCGATAAAATCCGTGTCGCCGCTAAAGCCCGCTTTTTCAAGAGCCGCGGCTTTCAGGGACAGTTCAGTTTCCCCGACACTCGCCGGCGTGGATTTCATTGCGTGAACGGTGGTCGTAAACAGTTTTATGTGGCCTGCGGAGTAGTCAAACAAGGAAATTTGGGGGAATATTATGGAAAAATGTGGTATTACCATAAATAATCATTGATGTCTTTTCATTATCAGGGAGAGGAAATGAGAGGATTTCATTTTGTACTGAGGTTTACGGTAGGCGGAAAGGATGCCCCTTCGTTTGTCTTTAGGCTGTTGACTCTTACAAGAGCAACTGCCATTTTATCTACAAGGGGCGGATTATAATATGGTCACTTTGGCAAAAAAAGAATATGATTTCTCTGGTAAGGATCCAAATGCTGTTTTGACAGAGGATGAGCTGGAGAATTTTGATGAAGGGATGGAGTTAAAAAACGAAGCTGTCTCTGCCGATGAAATTGATTTTGGAAGAGCGGTTCGATCTGTTGTACCAGAGTTGGACATGTTGTTTTCCTGATTTTTTGGATCATCATAAAATAGCTGCCCTTTATATTCGTTCATTTCTTATATATCAGCCATTTGTCCTTGATATTCCCGCCGAAACAGAAAATAAAGATAGATGTTTGAACACTACGCTATCAAATGAATATTTTTCAATCGCCTATCTGGCGGCAATATTTAAAAGCTGGAATAAAAAATTTGATTGGGCATTGCAAATGGATGCCAGATATAAATTCGATTTTATCAAACTTTTATATCATTATAAGAAAAATATAGCGCTTCTTGATCCGTTGGCGCTATCAAATATTATTTGTTTAATTGAAAAGCACTATTTCAAAGGAAGATAACCCAGATACAATCAAAGAATTTCCGCGAGGTGCAGGGCGTTTTTCATTACAATAACTTGTTTGTTTTTTGGCAGCTTTTTATATACTTGCAAAAATTTGCGAATTTCAGGTTCATTAATTGTATTAACTTTCGCAGGTAAATTTTTTCCGGTTACAAGGTATTCGACAGAAACTCCAAGCGCATTGGCAATCCGTACCGCTTTATCCGCCATAGGGATAGATGCATCTTTCCGCAGATAGTTTTCGATGTTCCTTAAGCTTATATTCGCTTCATAAGCCAATTCTTT
>LIUI01000030.1 GCA_001462235.1 Fibrobacteria bacterium GUT307 | reverse complement strand
CTACATCATTGACTATGGCCCCAGCAACGGTTATCCGTTTAAGGTTTCTAAAGACACTTTTTTTGAAGCTGGCACATCAATCACAGATCTGCTTGCCGCCATAAAAGCGGATGCAGACACCAAACCATGCCCGGGAGTATGTCCTCCCGTTTTCATACAGTTTGGGAATGGTGACGTTACCTTGTCCATCGGTACGCAAACAGCAGAGTTTCCCATTCTTTCCAGTGGTATTGGCTCCTTTTATGCTGTGCTTTCAGGTAAAATAGCTTCAAATAATAGTAGTTCTACTATCAAAATTCCAGAAAGTATTGGCATAAACACTAGTGCCGATATTGTCAACACCGGCAGTGGCTATGCGATTGACAACAGTGGTAGCTTCACTATTAGCGGCTCGCCCGTGATTACCGGGGGCATCAAAATTTCAACTGTTTCGAGAATAGAGGCTTCAGCCGATTTTACCCCCGGCGAAAATACATACAGTATTACGCTTGAAGGCGATGTTTCTGCGGGCAGAGAGGTAGTAACCAATGGTGCAGCTTATATCGACAATTTTATGCTTATCAATCCGGGCTGGGAGTTGGAGGCAAACGGCAATAACCTTGTAACGAAATTCATCCAAGGAATATCAAGCAGTAGTTCTTCCGACAACTCCTCGTCCAGTTCCAGCGAGGGTACGCCCATCCGTCTTCCGCAAATCGCAACCGCCAACCAAGCCACGCAAATTTACAACGGCGTAAATTTGCAAACAACAAACAATGCGGTGATTGAGATTTACAGTTTAAGCGGAGACTTAATAAATAGGCAAAAGTTCGGCAACGGCATATATGCCGTATCGTTTGGGCACTTGCCAAAAGGTATGTATATAGCAAGAGTGTCATTTGGCAGCGAGAAGCTAATTTTGCGAGTGCCGGTGAGGTGATTAGTCAAGCTCTACTTTTTCTACATTCTAAGCATGGAACTAATACCTTTAGATATTCGCAATCAGAAGTTTAGCACAAAAAAACTGGGGGGCTATGACCCGGAAGAAGTTCAAGCTTTTTTGAACGAGGTTGCTACTTCTTTTGAAAATTTGCTGAACGAGCGAGCAGACTTGCTCAAAACCATAAATAACGACAAAAAAAGCCTCGATAAATTCCACGAAATGGAAACAATCTTAAAGGATGCTGTGGTTACAATGCAAGAAACTCTAACAGAAACAAAGGTTAGAGCAAACAAAGAAGCAGACTTAATAATCGCAGAAGCAAAGGCTAAAGCAGAAAAAGAAGCAGACTTAATAAGAAACCGAGCAAATGAGTTACGGTCCGATATAGACCGTTTAAAGCAAATGCAGGTAAGCTATTTTGCACGCCTCCGCAATTTAATGAGAACTCAGGAAGATTTGCTCAACAGCATGGAGAATGAATAATAGTTATGTTCCGTTTTTTTGCCTTGGCTATTGCCCTGGCCTTGCTCTCTTGTACTACAAAACCATTGGTAAAAGGGGAAATCTCTTTACAGCCGGAACCCATTGCAGAACGCTCTGCGCAAATTGAGCTTGCAGGTGAAAAGGGTGAGTTAGATGCTTCTTGGGGGCTTGGCTCGGATTCCGTAGAAACAAAGGTTGGCAAAGAACAAGTCTTGGAATATGCTTCTGCCCCTCTAGGGCTAAAGTGGAGCGTTAAAGATACCATTTGGCATAATTGGGAAAGCATTGCTGCAATAAACCAAGATGCTGAGTTAATGCTGGTGAATGCAAGCGAAGAGCTTGGATTTTTTATTTATGCCGCATATATAGATATGAACTTTTTGAACGCAGAAGACGTGTTCAAAGCCATGCTCATGAGGCACGGTATTTCACCGGATACGGAAAAACTAACTGTAAAAAAAAGCACCAGTGGTAGCGACTTGATTTGGAATTTTGATGTTGTTTTTGTAGCTGGCAGTTTTGATTTTAATTACAAAGGCAAATTCTTTTTTGGAAACGGCAGAGCAGTTATGGCAATCTCTTGGGCACAGGGAATTTTATACAACAAGTTCAAAAACGAAATGGAACGTGCCGTAAACGGAGTTAACCTCGCAAAAGAATTTGAAAAAAACACCCACGCAAAAACAAGAAGATTTAGTGCACGGCTTGTAAATCAAATAGGGCTTTTGCGGCTTGTGGAAGAGAAACCCATAGAAGCACTCAGTTATTTTGAACGAGCCAATGATATGGATAAAACAGATACCCTCTATTTAATGAACTGCGGTTTTGTTTACCAACTGCGGCATTTATACGGCCCGGGTATTTCTCATTTTGAATCGCAACCGGATTTGGTAAAACGGAGTGGGCGGCTGTTATTCATTTTAGGTGAAATGCACGAATCGCTTTACAATTTCAAAAAAGCCAAGGAGTACGCAGAACTCGCCTTGGAAAAAATGCCACACGACGAAGAACTAAACATAAATTTAAGCGATGCCCTATGGGGCCTTGGGCAAAGAGCCGCTTCAATGGAAACTGTGCAAACACTTTACGAAAAGCAACCAACCGAGAGGCTGGGAATTTATGTTGCAAAAACCCTTATGGGCTTGAACCGTTATAGCGAAGCTGCAGATTTGCTCATGGATGTAAAAAGGCGGTTTGGCATAAGTTCAAAACAAGCTTTGGTTTATGCAGAAGTTCTTTTATTCTTGAATCGCTATGAAGAAGCCCTTTCCGTAAGCGAAGATGCCTTATTAAAAGACAAAAAAAATGCAGACTTGCTCTTGGCAAAGGGAAAAAGCCTCTTTCATTTAAGGAATTATAAAGGTGCGGAGCAAACCTTGAATCAAGCCCTTGCTATAAACAGCGAGAGCGAAGATGCAAAAAGTTTTCTCTCTGCTTCAAAAGCATTTATGGGCAAAGCAGATATAAAAGCTATTCAAAAAGCTATAGAGCCGGCAGAGTCAAAACCTGCAAATATTAAGAAATTAATTATAGATTCTTTGAGTCAAAAAAAGAATTATCCCGTTGCAGCCCATTATTTGCATGAGAGCGTAAAGGTAATTCCGGGGCAACCCTGGGTAAGCACGGAACAAAGATTATTGCAAGTTTTAAATTCAAGCGGAGTTCAATTATTCAGCGAAATCACAATAGATTATTTGCCGGGTGTAGATAGAGTTTACATAAATGCCCTTGATGTTTATGATTCAACTTTCAAATTAAAGTATTCCTTAAATCTAAAAAGCGGCTATATAACTTATGCTACCACAAATGCCCATAAAAACGAAGCTCAAACCGCACACTTGCCCTTGCAGCTTTCTGTTGGGGATTTTATCTACTACATGGCAAGCCGCACCGCAATAAAAGCAGACGGCTCAATTCCATACACACATTATAAATTCAGCCGTGAATATCCTGTTGGAAAAAGCGTGTTCAAAGTTTACGCAGATACAACAAAAATTTTATTTGACGAATATGGAGAAGCAGAGCGTGCAGGATTTTCTGGCGGGATAGAATGGACGCTTGAAGACCCTGTTGTTATACATAAGGAACCATACATGCCTGCATACAAGGATTTTGGAAGCGGTGTGGTGCTTGCAGCAAAACTTTACTGGAACGAAGAAGGCGAACGTTATCACAATTTAATACAACATCAATACAAAAATTCCGTTCCCGTTAGGGAGCAGGCTTTTGAAGTTGCAGGCACAAAAAACAAACTCAGTGCTATTTACGCCATTTCAGACTGGGTACGCAAAAATGTAAAATACACTTCCAGAGGTTTTGGCGGGCATTCCCTAATTCCCAAGCCAGCACTTGCAACACTGCAAGAAAAACAAGGGGATTGCAAAGACCAAAGTTTGCTGCTTCAAGAAATGCTCGCAACAATAGGGGTTAAAAGCCATCTGGCTCTGATACATTTGGAAGAATCCGGAAGCGAGGCAATTTCTTCTATTCAGCAATTCAACCACGAAATTTTATATGTGCCGGCAACAAAAGACTATCCCGAACTTTGGATAGACCCAAGCGACAAGGTGAGCAACCGCCGCCCAATTCCGCTGGATTTGGAAGGCAGAGTAGCACTGGTAATAAAAGGCGATTCCAGCTATTCAACAATCACGCCCATTTTGGAAATAAATCAGGAACATGAGGCATTCTTATTCCATCGCCTGCGTATAGACGAGAATGGCATTGGGCATTTTAGAGATAGCCTTATTTTTACTGGTAAATTTGCCAGCGCAATAAGAAATGAACTTTTGCAAAGGGACCAAAAAGAGCAAAGCGAATATTTTGCAAAATGGATTTCGCAGAGTTTGGAAAACTCCGAACTCGTGGCTTTTATGGCACAAAATGCAGAGGATTTTTCAAAGCCGCTAATGCTAACCCTTGTGTATAATTCCCCGCAGTTTAGCCCATACCCAATTCTTTGGGAACGTTCTTTGATGCGATTGCCGGCGGTAAAAGAACGCTATCACCCTATACGCATACCGCACGAAACAAAATTCCAATACTCGCTTTCCGTGAGTTCTGCCAAAGGCAAGGTTTCTTTGGCAGTTGCTAATGAGAAACCCAAAAATATGTTTGTTGAAATGAAAGTTTTGAACAAAGACGAAAGAAATTTGAATTTGCAATGGCGAACAGACGCCGTTTTTGCAGACCCAAGCGAATACGAAGGCATTAAGCAAGAATGGGATGCGGCATTGAAAATGGCAAGTCCAAAAATAAATGTTAAGTAGATGAAAATAAAAAACAAAGTCTATATAAAACTCAATAAACCGCACGGCTACGAATGCAGCCACGCACCCACAAGCCATGAATCCGTATTCTCTCTATTCCCGCCACAACTCATAAAAGATGGCCTGCAATGCGCAGGCAGGCTTGACCATGATACCACAGGTTTAATCCTCCTTTCAAACGACGGCGAATTTATCCACAAAATAGAACACCCAAAAAAGGGCTTTGCTAAAACCTATATAGCCACACTTGCAGAACCCTTAACCGAAGAAATGCAAAAAGAACTTTTGGCAGGCGTTCAACTGCGCAATGAAAAACGCCCTTGCACAGCTTTGGAATTGAAACTTACAGCGGAAAACATAGCGGAAATAACAATAAAAGGTGGGGTTTACCATCAAGTGAAAAGGATGTTCGCCGCTGTTGGCAACAAGGTAGCCGCTCTGCACAGGAGCAGAATTGGCGATTATGAACTGGGGGCATTAAAAGCCGGAGAGTGGGAGCTATTTACTCTTTTTTGCCCTATCGGCTAGCAAAACATCGTTTTTACGTCTTCTGAACATATCTTTTAAAACTGTGGGCAATTTCTCTACTTCGGATTCGGGGATTTCTTTCAATTGCTCTGCTGTAAGATCCATAATTTGTTCTTTAGTGATATATGTAAGCTGAATTGCTGTACCACCATCTTGTTTACCTGCCTTCTTGTTAAATCTTGATGTAGCCTTATTTCCGTTGGCTACTTCTTCTTTAGTCAACAATTCCTTCATAGCCAAAAGCCAAACAATGCCGCCAAAACCCATTACAGCCACTATTTCTACCATTTTTGGATCTTTAAACATAGCTGGCAAGCTTAGGCTACAAGGTTTCTACGCCATTTCCTTTAAGAATTGTATCTAACATATTTATACAATCCATATAGGCTTTTGCTTCCCATTGAAGCTCCAAATTCTCCGCATTATTTAGCTTGAGAACAAGCAGTTCTTTATATTTTTTAACAGCCTTCTCCAACATACAGTCTCCTTTTTATAAGAAATATAGAAAATATTCTACAATTTATTATATTTATGCTCTGTGATCTTTCGCATCTTTAAAACCCTTATTTTGCTACCTATTGGCATATTCGCCCTTGAAATTCAGCGCGACAACCAAAGTGAATTCATCTTTACGGACAAAGTTGCGGCTCTAAGCGAAGGTCCTTGCCAAAATGAAGTTCTTTTTATGCCGGAAAACTCGTCTTTTTTTGGCAAAGCAGAGACCCCAGGCATTCCTTTTAGGGCATATACAATAGCATTGCCAAATTCTTCACTGCCAAGTGTTAGCCTAGAAAACATTAAAACCGAGAAATTAAACGGCAAGCCGTGCGGAGCAGAACAAAACTCCTTAAAAATCGGCGAGCCTTACCTAAAAGATGGATTATGGAGAGTTAAGATCAATATTCCTTTGATTTATTCAAGCGGCAATTCATGGAATTTACGGAAAGATTTTAGGGTGAAAATAAATTTCAGTGGAAACGCAAACGGTTACTTGCCGGGCAAAAGAGCACTTTCACAAGTTGAAAATAAAAATGCCGCCACGAAATTCGGAACAAAAATAAATTTAAGTTCCCGCAAGGCTTTGAAAAGTTCTATGGCAGGTATAGACTGGCTGCTCAGAATTGGAATTGGCAGCGCAGATTTATCAACACTTGCAGATGGAATGTATGCTATTTCTTTTGATGATGTGGAAAAAAGAATTAGCGATCCCGGAATAAAAATCTCTGCCTTAAGGCTGTTTAGCGCATCACCGGATACATTGCCAGAAAAAATTAACAAAGAGGAAACTTTCCCAAATGCAGAAGAAATCCCAATAATAGTCAAAGACAAAAACAGTAATGGAATTTTTGATAAAGGCGATTCTATAGTATTCTTTGGATATGGAACTGCAATTTGGAAAAAAAGCCATTCTCAAAGCGGGATGGATTATTATTTTTCCAATTCACCATATAGTTTTTACCAATATTTTTATCTAGGTGTAGGCGGAACAGGAGAAACACTAGGGAGCAATTCAAAAAACATAAGCGGAGCAAGAGACATAATTTGGAAAAAATATGCCCGCTCAGAAAAGGATTCAATTTTGCGAGATAACTATTTTGGCGACCATTCAATTGAAGATAATACAGGCAAGGAATGGTTTTGGGTATGGGGTGAGAAAAATTCCACAGTTGCAGTTAATCAAGCAGATTTCCAAAATTCCGTTAAAAATTTGAACGGCATAGATGGAAAATCCATACTCATAGGAGTGACATTTTTCCCGATACGTTCAACCTCAGAAAACTGGAATTGGTCTTGGAAAGAAAGAATGAAAGGCATAAATTTTAATTTTTTCTTTCAAAATGAAAAATTAGAACCAATAGACACGGTTGGCGGAGCATTTGTTTTTGCAAGCGACAAAGCAACGGAAACGAATAATTCATATAAATTGGAAATTTCCAGCACTCGGCAAAATGACAAATTTGACGGCTTGTCAATTGCCTACAATTACAACATAACAAAAAGCCCAGGCAACGAATGGCTGTTTCCGGGGTTTGCAAGCGGAGCAGTGAAAATTCCCGTGCCGGCAAATATGGAACTCATAAAAGTAAAAAATTTTATTCCGGTAGAAATTTTAGAAGGAACAAGCGATACAATATCAAGCGATGGAGATACAAAATATTTTTTGCATAGAAAAGGCAGCTATAAAACCCCGGCGTTTATTGAAGCCATTCCAAATAGATATTCTGTTTTAGACCCGTTGAAAATTTCTGATGCCTGCCCTGAATATTTGATTTTAACTTCGGAGATTTTGCAAAATAGTGCCGCTAAATTAAAACAATTTAGAGAAGGTGGCACTGCTCCTATAAAATTAAATACATCGGTGGTTTTGGTAGAAGATATTTACAGAAATCACGGAGCGCAAAAGAATTCACCTGTTGCCATCAGAGATTACCTAAGATATGCAAAAGAACGGTGCCAAAATTTAAGATATGTTTTGCTCGCCGGGCATGGCAATTATGATTATAGAAAAATCAGGTCTAACTCAAGGGATAATTTAATCCCGCCTTATGAATCAGAAGATTTATCCACAGACGATTTTTTTGCCGTTTTAGATAGTGGTGAGGTGGTGAGATTTGGGAAATATAATTTATCTTTATCTATAGGGCGCCTTCCTGTTTCAAACACTAATGAGTTTGATAATTACATTCAAAAAGTAAAGGATTATGAAGAAGTTTTTGCCATGAACAATGGAAGTTGGCGAAATACAATTATCCTTAACGCAGATGATGCAATGCAGGGAAGCAATATTGATAATATTAAACATACATTACAAATGGAAAGAACCGCAACCCTTATAGATTCACTTTCAAGAAAAGAAAACTTTACAATGGATATGCGAAAAATTTCCTTGCTCCAATATGAAAAAGACGGTAGTGGCAAAAAACCAGGTGCGGCAAAGGAACTTTTGCTTCGCTTAAATCAAGGCGCACTTTTCACAATGTATTACGGGCACGGAAATACCGTTCAATGGGCAGACGAAGATTTACTGAATACATCTTCTTTGAGCAATGTATATCCAGATTCCGGGAGGTACACTATTTTAGGTTCTTTTTCTTGCTCAGTCGCTCGTTTTGATGACGCATCTTCTGTAGGCCTTTCCGAAGCATTCGTGACCGCAAAATCCAAAGGGGCTATAGCTGCAATCGGTGCTTTAAGGGAGGTTTATGCCACTCAAAATGTAAATTTTTCAGAGAAAGTTCTAGAATACTCATTATTTAATCAGAATAATCTTTTAGGAGACGCTATCTTTGGAGTAAAACAAAGCATTGATTTTACCTCTGCTGATCAAAGGTATAATAACACAAAATATGTGCTTTTGGGAGAACCTGTTTTGAGTATGCCAAGAAGGGGAATTTCGCTGCAACTAGACAGTGCCCCGGATACAATTCAGGCTTTGCAAAAGCTACCTATTTCCGGTAAGGCTTCTGTGCAAACAGGGCGAGTTCGCATACAAGTTTTGGAAGGCGAAAAATCCCGAACTTTAACTCAAAAAAACTGCAATGACGAAAGTTATTGTTCTGCAAATATAAAAATACCGGGCAATCCTATTTATAGCGAAGAACTGGAGATAAAAGACGGCAAGTTTCAAACAGAATTTATCACTCCTCGCAAACTATCATTCGGCGATACTTCTGCACAAATAAGGCTTTGGAGTTACAAGCCCGGAACTATTGAAATAGGAAGAATGGCGGTAAATGGTATTTTGCTATCCGGAACTTCACCTTATGCAAATTCAATCAATGATACTACCCCCCCGAGCATAAATATCTATCCATGTATGCGCTCCGGAATAGCCACTTCTTTTGCAGAGAATGCACAGATAGGTTTGGAAATTCCAGCTTGCTTGGATGTTGTAATAAGAGATTCTACCGGCATAGATTATAGAGAAGAAGCAGATGAAGGAATTACTTTTGAGGTAAGCCCTGTTGAAGATGCTTGGCACCCTTGGCCACTATCTGAGCAAACCGGAAAACGTGCTGCTGCAAAAATGAATTTTGGAACATCCTACGACCCTGGCGAATATGTTTTTAAAGTGAATGCACAGGATATTTTAGGTAATGTTGCATCTCGTTCTCTTAGAATTTCGCTTAGCCAAGAAAACAAAGAGGGTTTAACGGATGTATTTAACGTGCCTAATCCTATGAAAAAAAACGGAACTGTTTTTTATTTCAAAAATTTATTCGGAGAAAGGCTAAGCGATGTTAGAATAAAGATTTTTGACCAAAACGGAAAACTTGTCAAAACCATAAATAATGCAGTTTCCGGAATAACTCATTGGGATGGCAGGGATTCAAGGGGACGTTTGCTAGCAAACGGACTTTACCATTACATTGTGCAAAGCACCGTGCAATCAACAGAGAGCGGAAGCAAAAAAACTTTTGAAAAGAAACAGAAATTGGTTATTAGCAGGTAATTGTCGCTACTGCGGTAGTACACATATAAAGCAATCCCCTAAGCCTACCCAGTCCTCATTTTCCTGCATTTTTAGCACTTTTTTAGCATTTTTCACAAAAGGCTCATATTTGCTCAACTCGTCTAAGATACTGAAATACTTAGAGTTAGCTGTGCCAACATTGCCTTGGTAAAAATCCAAAGCCATGCTTTGGATTTTAGTATGTAAGCCCGTATCCATAGGGGAACCACTTTTCACTTGTTTGAGTGCTGTTCATAGGAAAAACGGATTTATCGCGAGGCCATGTGTGAGGAAGTTTGCCGGTGAAATTATAAGGCCCTTCAAAAAGAACATCCGCAATGCCCGCACCCTCAGAACCCGGCAACCACGCCGCTACAAAAGCATGGCTTGCGTCTAAAAGAGAATTTGTTTCTCTCGGACGCCCGCTTATGAAAACAGTGACAACCTTTTTGCCTTGATTTTTATAGGTGCTTAACTGAGACGCATTATTATCGTCAAAGGTTATATTGTCTATATCGCCATGCCATTCTGCATAAGGGCTTTCTCCGGTGACATAAATAATAACATCGGCATTATCCGCATTGGAAACAATTGCACCTGACGCAACCAGGTCTATGCCGGCTTGAATGGATGTCGCACCCGGAACGTTCTTTGCATTGGTTGGATTGCCGTACATATCGTAATTATATGAACCCCGCCAACCGAGTGTCCAGCCACCGCATTGATAACTAGTGTTAGTTATAATGTCTGAAGGCTGGCCAAACAAATAAACTTTTGCACTTTTTGAAATAGGCAACGCATTGTTATCATTTTTTAACAGAACCAAACTTTGGCGAACAGCTTTCCTTGCGAGATTGCGATGCGTACCTTTTGCACCGCTATATGCCGTAGGGCCTTGAGGATTATCCATTCTGCCCGCACGGAATTTAGCACGCAAAATGCGGCGCACAGCATCGTCAATGCGAGCTTTAGATACTTTGCCCTCCTCTACAAGAGCGGTTAAAAGGTTTATAAATTGTGTATGGCTGTTAGGTTCCATAGCAAGGTCAATACCTGAATTTATTGCCTTACGAACTGCCTCGGAAGTTAAAGTCGGGCCGCCGCCGCCACCGCCACCATAATCTTCCGTAAATCCCGGCCTTGTGGAATTTGCAATTCCTTGCCAATCGCTGATTATATAGCCGTCAAAACCAAGCTCGGTTTTTAGCCATCCCGTTAAACGCAAAGAATCAACATGCTGATGAACACCTCCAATTTGATTAAAAGAAGCCATAACGCTCAAAACACCTTGCTCCACAACAGCTTCATATCCGGGTAAATGAACAGCTCTTAATTCAGTATCGGTTATATCTGCATTATTTCCTCTGTCTTTTCCATTTGTTGTTGAGCCATCTGCTAAATAATGCTTTGCTGTTGCTATAACACGCCAAGGCGCATCATATTTCTCGCCTTGCAAGCCACGAACCATGGCTGCACCCATCATTACCGCCAATTCTGCAGTTTCCCCAAAGCCCTCATAAACCCTGCCCCAACGCTCATTTTGCGGAACCGAAATTGCAGGCCCAAAAATCAAATCCACTTTCCCAGCCCAAGATTCCTTAGCCGTTGCCTCACCTATCTCGCGCACCAAAGCAGAATCTCTGGTAGCTCCAAGCCCTATGTTATGCGGGAATATGGTAGAGCCTTCAATATCGGAAGTTCCATGAACAAAATCTTTGCCGTAAGTCACAGGGATTTTCGCTTTGGCCCAACTGCTTAACGTAGTATTCATGCTATTTAAAAAAGTTGAACTATATTCACCGCCGCCTTGCAAAACACTTCCGAAAAGACTTCTGTCGGAATTGGGGCCGCCATAGGAGCCAGCAGAAACGAGAGGTTGGGTCATTTGATAAATCTTGTCTTGGTCACTCATCGTAGCCATTACATCGTCAATACGGCTTTCAAGCGGATCGCGTTCCAAAACAACGATTCCAACATTTTCATCAAAGTTGTTGAACAGGACTTCTTTTGGCAAATATCCGGCTTTGCGTACTATCAAGCGAACTTCATCGTTGCCAACGGTTTTAGCCAGGTTTTTAACTTTCTGCTCCTTTTGCGTAATTTCACCGATTTTCAGTGCTCCGCCCCTGTGATAAACAGTGCCTAAATTTACGCTTTTGCCGCTTTCGGTTTTGCCCAAAAGAACATAAATACCCTGCGGCAAATTGTTCAAATGACCATAAGCACGTCCCTTCAAATCCATTGCTTGATAGCTCGCAAACTTAGTAGGCAGGAGTGCAACCGACCTTGCTATAGGAGTTGGAGCATCTTTACCCGGCAAAAGAACAAAATTGCCGTTTGAACCGCTCAAAGTACGAGCGTATGCTATAAGGCCATCGTTCACCTTTAGCAAAACAACGGCGTTTTCAACAGGAGAGTCGTTTTCGGTTTTAACTGTGCCTGTTAGATTCAGAGGAGCGGCAAAAATGCTCCCCACCATAAAGAAAAGTGCGGAAAAAAGGACTATAGCTTGCATAGGCATAAATATATAAATTATTGACCGAATATAAACCTGCCGGAGGCAGTTTTTCCAGCCATATTCTTAACACTCAGTATATATACGCCATGCTTTATGTTAGAGGGCATCTCAATAGTCGCATATAAATTGCCTGCCGGTACGCTGTAAGAAAGCAGTTTTTGCCCACGCATATTGTAAATATCAATGCTTGTGTGCTTATCTGCGGCAAAAGGCAATTCCACATTCATATTCCTGCCGTTAATGACCGAAATTTTAAAATGAGAAGCTTTTGCCAAATCGCTTTTTTTGATTGGCGTAATGGGATTATCTATTGTGTACGAAATAGCTGAGATTGCTGTGAGATACCAAGCGTTATGCGGAAGCCATTGTTCAATCCAACGCCAATTTTGCCATTCATCATCCCTATAAGGTTTCCATTCCAGATTGCTCTCATTCCCGTCCATAGCAGTAATGCCATTGCAAATTCCGCCTTTAATGTTGGAACGCATTCTTGCGCCAGGAGTATAATCGGGATAATTTTTTGTTCCAAACCCAAACATCATGCTAACCCCAAAGGGATTTTTTCCAAGTATCCAGTCTAGCTGTGCAGTAGTCATGGCAAACAGAGTGTCGTACCAAAACTCGCGGTTTAGGGCAGCAAGTTGCGCACCCATTGCAAAAGCCGCAGAAAGCGAAGCTATGCGGGCGTTTTCCCCTTGCCACCAATACTTAGTTTCGTTATCGTGAGGCATAAAGAAACGTGCCGGGGATTTGAGAGTAATCGGTTGCTCCTGTTCGCCATATATTTCAAATTCGTAAAGAGAAAATCCACCGTATTCATTTCCTCGCTGTTTACCATTCATCTTTACATAACGGGCATTGGTCGCAGTAAATGAATATTCCTTACGTCCAACACTTGTATTATTTGTTTCTCCGGCAACTTTAATCCAACTAGTTCCATTTGTGGAAACTTCTATGTCATAAACCTTTCCATATGCGGCTTCCCAATTTAGAACAACTTTATTCACTTTATAAGTTTCTTCAAGCTCTATGATTATCCACTGCACATCATTATCTGTTGCCCCGCTTTGATAGCTTGACCATCTAGAGTCGTTTGTGGAACCTCCGTCAATCGCTTTATCCGGTGTATATGCTCCTTCCGAGCGGGAAGCGGTAGCTGTGCCGTTTAATGCAAGATTTATAGCAGTTGGGTCTGTTCCGGCCCCAGTAGAGCCATACATTTTAACATACTCAAAGGGATTTGATTCTTGGTAGGTTATGTCTATGTACCATTGAAAGTTTTTCCTTATTGCCTGCCGTATATTTCCCGCATCGCTTGGCTTGCATATTTCCACATAGCGTGCAAGGGCAACTACAGGAAAGCCCTCATCTGCGGCATGGTAGAATGGGCGCGTTTTGAGCTTATCGCTATAAAACCATCCATCCTCAGATTGATATGCCAAAAGAGAAGCTGCTCTAGCTTGTGCGTCTATAAGGTATTCATTTTCTTGCGTAGCGTTGTAAAGTTCGCTTGCAGCGAGAAGACCTGTGTAATCATCAATAATGTTTTCTTTGCCATCGTTCTGATATGTAGTAGGATTGGCTTTGAGATGAGCATAAGCACGCTTTGCTCCCGCAAGATACCTGGCAAAGCTACTATCGCCGCTTATACCGGCTTTGCTCGCCCTAGCAAGAGCCGCTATTGATACACCGCCACCTTCACGCATTGCAGACCGGTAAGCATTTGCACTATCTGAACGCGCTCCGTCCGAACCGCTCCATTCGCAGATTTCACGATACCCAGCACCCCAGTCATCAAATACCGACATATAAAAATAACCGGCAGTAGATAGAGAACGCAAGAGATAATCTGCACCCCATGCCGCTTCTTCTGTTGCTAGCGTAGAGAAAACCGTAGGCTGAAATTCATTAGCTTGGAGCAATGCCCATACAACCAAAGGTATTTGCTGAGGATTAAAATAATTAGCATAAGACAAATGGGAAAGATGCTTACCGGGGTCTCCGGTGGCATCCCACCAACCGCCGTAGATATTGTGGGTTTGCGAACTGCCGCGAATCCCCAAGTTGCTGTCGCCTTCGTCGGTATTCCTCATTCCATTAAAGAAGCTCACCTGAAAAGCCCCTGTTTCCCTTTGCAAAATTTTTTCACCAATTTCAAATTCCGGCGAAGTTACAGAACCTACTCTCAACCTGTATTTACCATCCTGCTTAAAATCACTGAAATCTGCCACCTTAAAAGTACGGCCGCTCCACCCTTTGACAGAGGCTTGTGCCCCAAGGTTTTTGGTAACAACATTACCTTGTGCATCAATTATTTCGAATTTAGTATCTGTAATTGAAGTTGTATGCTGAATAACAGCGCGTTTTGCGCCGCTTTTTTCATACCCCACCACATTGACCAGAATATCCTGAGCAAACGAAAAAGAAAAAGCACAGAGAAGAACCGCAGAAAATAAAGAAAATTTGTGCATACTATATAATATACATTTTTTTCATTTATGAAAATTACTATATTTACATAAATTTTCCTCATAGGAGTTTATAATGAAAAAAATCCCCATTGCACTGCTTTTGCTGTGTGCATCAATTTCAGCCGCTCAGTTTGAAGGTTTCTGCAGATGAGTAAACTTGCACCACAAGCTTTGAGAGAACAAGCAAATTTATCAATAGTGCCAATTGACTATTCTTGGTCGTTTTCGGATAAAACCATTAAAGATACTTCGTACATAACTCATGGCTATTACACATATCCTGCCAAATTTATTCCGCAGCTTGCACAACGCTTGATAAAGGAACATTCAAGTGTTGGCGATATTGTAATTGACCCGTTTATGGGCAGTGGCACAACTGTGGTTGAAGCGATTGTAAATAACCGTATTGGAATAGGAACAGACATTAACGAAATTGCTTATTTGCTCTCAAAGGTTAAAACCACCCCAATAGAAAACGAAGAATTGGTTAAAGAATATCTAAATTTTGAAAAAGATTTACCGCATCGTTTGAATGGACGTTTTGATTATTTTTTAAATAAAGCACAGAAATATATTCCTAAAAACGAGAGAATCAATTATTGGTTTTTACCTGAACAAAAAGATAAATTGTCTATAATTTTAGCAAAGATATTAGATATTGGTACAGAAAATGTTAGAAATTTTTATTTAATTACTTTTGCACAAATTCTAAAATCTTGTTCAATCTGGTTACAGAAAAGCGTTAAGCCTACACGCGACCCCAAAAAAAAGATTTATGACCCTTTGACATTGTTCTTACAACAGTCAAAAAAAATGATAAAGAAACATTACGAATTTAATAAGCTGCTGAACAATCGTACAAAACAAAACATTGATAGATTTAGAACCATTCAATGCGGCGATTCAAGAAATTTACCATGTAAAAATGGAGCTGCGACTTTGATAGTAACAAGTCCGCCTTATGTAACTTCTTACGAATACGCAGATTTACACCAACTACTTTCACTCTGGTTGGGTTACTTGAAAGATTTACCTGAATTTCGTAAAAAATTTATTGGCAGTTCATATAAAGATAGGGACAATATTAATTTACAGAGTAAAATCGCTACTGATATTGTTGAAAGCTTGGGTAAAAATAAAAAGGGTCGCGAAGTAAAAAATTACTTTGCCGATATGCTTGAAACTTTTGCAGAAACCAAAAGAGTTTTGAAAAAGGGAGGCAGAGCGGCATTTGTAATTGGCAATACCGAATTTAACGGAGTTGAAATTCTAAACGCAGAAGTATTTCAAGAACAATTTGAAAATATTGGTTTTAAAACTTATAACGTAATTAAGCGTGAAATTCCATCAAAAATGCTACCCTCTACACGCGACCCTGAAACTGGAAGATTCGGAAAAGCATCTGATAAAAATACAAAACTTGCATATCCAACTGAATATATTTTGATTATGGAAAAATAATTTTCTATATTCCCATAATTGTAATTTCAAAAAAGGAATTCTGTTATGCATGCTGAACTCAAAAACAAGGTAAAAACCGCACAAGAAGCGGCTGCCTTGGTCAATAACAATGAAATCATAGGCATTAGCGGCTTCACAGGAGCCGGCTATTCCAAAGCCGTAGCCCCAGCCTTGGCAGAACGTGGCAAAAAATTGAGAGACGAGGGTGTGGACTTTGGCATATCCCTCTACACCGGCGCATCCATAGGCGACGAATGCGATGGAACTTTGGCCCGTGCCGGCGTAATGAAAATGCGATTGCCCTACCAAAGCCACGCAGACGTGCGCAATAACATAAATAAAGGCATCACGGAATATATAGATATGCACCTCTCGCACTCCGCACGCATGGTTCGCATGGGCTTTGTCCCAAAGCCCACCCTTGCAATAGTGGAAGCCTGCGAGCTAACCCCAGATGGCAAAGTTTACCTAACCGGCTGCGGCGGCAATACCCCAACATACCTGCAAACCGCAGACCGCATAATAATAGAACTAAACACCCACTACGGAGATACCCTCATAGGCTTGCACGATATATTCATACCGGAACTCAAAGGTGATGTTCCGGTTCACTCCGCCGGCGATAGAATTGGCAAAGATTATGTGCAAATAGACCCTAAAAAAATAGTGGCAATAGTAGAAACAAATTTACCGGACTCACTAAAACCCTTTGCAGCACCAGACGAAGATTCCAACGCCATAGCCGCATACATTCTGGAATTCCTCGCTCACGAACGCAAAAAGGGACGCTTGCCGGCAGATGTTCCCTACCAAAGCGGAGTAGGCAATGTTGCAAACGCCGTGCTTGGCACCATGGCAAAAGACCCGGCTCAGGCACCCGTGGCTCTTTACACAGAGGTAATCCAAGATTCCGTTTTTGACATTCTAGAAGCAGACAAGCTAATCATAGCAAGCGGTGCCTCCGTTAGCTACTCCCTTGACGGGCAAGAAAAGTACAAAGCAAACGCCCATACCAAAAACTGGAAAACCAAATTTGTTTTACGCCCTCAAGAAATTTCCAATAACCCCGAAGTAATTCGCAGATTAGGCGTAATTTCAATGAATACCGCGCTGGAAGCGGATATTTTTGGGCATGTGAACAGCACGCACGTAAACGGTTCCAGAATGATGAACGGCATAGGCGGCTCCGGCGACTTTGCCCGCAACTGCCTGCTTGGCTTCTTTATGACCCCAAGCATTGCAAAAGGCGGGAAAATCAGCGCAATAGTTCCTATGGTAAGCCACACAGACCACACCGAACACGATACCATGATTTTTGTATCTGAGCAAGGCCTTGCAGATTTAAGGGGGCTCTCCCCAATCAAGCGTGCACGTTTGATAATTGAAAAATGCGCGCACCCAAATTACCGCCCGCTCTTGCAAGAATACCTAGACTACGGCATAAAACACGCCGCTTCCCTGCACACGCCGCACACTTTAGACAAAGCATTTGATTTCCACAAAAGGCTAATAGAAACAGGGAGTATGATGAGGTAATATGGATCTTGACAGAGATTTTACTATTCTTGCCGTTAGCGATAACTGTACAAACTTGGATATCCTGAGTAGCATACTTACGCCGTATTACAGCGTAAAAATGGCAACTTCTACCGGTGAAGCCTTAAATTTGGTAAATGGTTTGGATATAAACCTGGTTCTTTTGGATATAGCAATGGAAAGCCAAGATTGCCATGAATTCTTGGCAAAAGTAAAATCAAACGAAGATACAGAGCGAATTCCCGTAATACTTATTGGCGATTCTACCAAACCCGAATATGAAGAATTGGGGTTTGCTCTTGGCGCAGTAGATTATATATGCAAGCCTTTTAGGTCTTCTATAGTCAAAGTTAGAATCAATAATCAAAGATTAATTTCCAAGCAAATAAGAGCCATAGAAGAACTCAACCTGCAAGACCCGGTAACAGTCATTTCTAACAGACGTGGCTTTGACAACCGCATCCATTTGGAATGGCTAAGAGCCATAAGAGACAAAACTTCTCTAAGCCTGGCTATAGCAGACATAGATCACTTTAAAGCATATAACGATGAATACGGGCATATTCAAGGCGATGTTCTTTTGCGTGCGCTCGCAAGAAAATTTGTTTCTATGCTAAGAAGGCCGGCAGACTTTGTGGCTCGTTGGGGTGGTGAAGAATTTGTGATAATGATGCCCAACACGGAGCTAGCAGGAGCGCTAACTCACACAGAAGAGATACGCAAGTCCGTAGAAGAAATGCTTGTGCCAAACCTGCCAACAGCAACAATAAGCATAGGTGTTGCATCTGTTTTTCCATCAATAAATTCCTCAATGGAAGAACTCTTTAATATGGCAGACTCTGCCCTTTACAAAGCCAAAAATTCGGGACGGAACAAAGTTTGCGGTTTTAGCTAGCGGAACTTTCGCCCAATTTTGCTTCTCTTATTTCCATGTCTTTTCTTTCCCACAAATTCACCTGCACGGGTGGTATTCTTTCCCCGGCGCTGTTGTAAATCAAAACAATAGTGGGGCGGTTTTGCTCCTTTGAATTTGAACGCAGCACCACACCAACATGGCCGGTTAATTCGCCTGTTTCGTCTGAAGTTACCATTATGCGGTCTCCGGAATTATACACGGGAATCATGGATAGCAGGGTTTCTACAATGGCAGAATTTAATTTTGCGCCGGAAAGGCGAACTAAAAATTTTATGCTGTTTATAGGTGTTTGAGCAGAGATACCTGGCGGTGGAGCTATAAGAGAAATATAGTCAAATGCAACTGCGGCTATTTCTGCGTATCGGTTTATTGTGCCTTTGGTAGCTGGGCCTGTTGTACGCAACGGTGGGGTATTTTTACCTATGAGCTTGCGGGGGTAACCTCCGCCATCTTGCCGTTCGTGGTGCTGCAATGCTACGTTTGCGCAAATTAGCGAAACATTGCAGGCACGTAAAATATCAAAGCCATAATCCGGATGTTGCTTTCTAAGCTCCAGTTCTTCTAATGATAATTTTGCGCTTGGGTTCAAAAGGTGGTCTGGCAAAAGGATATAACCTATATCCATAAGCAAAACAGCCAGTATCATATCTTCAATTTCGTCTGGTGTATAGTTGTAATGCTTGGCGAGCAGTGCTGCGATTATGGCACAGTCCACAGATTGCTGTTGGAAAAAATTCCCAAGGGAGCGAGAACCCGTAATGTGCAAAATAGTAGGGTCTGCTTTTTTGAGTTCCTGATAAATATCCGCAGCTACTTTTTTGAAAGCCGTAATATTCAATGCTTCTTTTATTATTTCCGGTTTGTCTAAAATTTGTTTTGGAGATGGCAAATCTTCTTCTGAAGAGGTTTTTGCAAGCCCAACTTTTGCTCTAAAATCCAGCACGGTTTTTCTCAGCAAAAGAACGCATTGATTGATGGTAGCTTCGGAAACCAGATCCTCGCTTTCTAGGTCTTCTAAGCCTTGTTCTTGCACCCAAATTCTATCTATTCCTATATCGTTGAGCTTTAAGCTTACATCGGGAGTCATTCTATAACCCGCAGAAAGCATTATTTCCCCTGTATCACGGTATATACTCCTAGCAAGTACATGGCCCGCTCTAAGTTCTTTTAGCGCAATTTGAATCATAGAGCTTGAAATATAGAAAATTCTACCTTCTTGTTATGTTTTCTTTTGAGAATAAAATTGCAGAATTGGCTGAGCAAACCGGGCATTGGACAAAAGCAGAAGCTCTTTTGTTGATAAGCATCCCACCCGATGCTTCTTGCGGGGATTGGTGCTTGCCTTGCTTTATGCTTGCAAAAAAACTCCGCAAAGCACCCAAAGCCATTGCAGAGGAATTAGCTGCGCAATTCCCTGCGCCACAAGGCTTTGCAAAAACCGAAGCCCTCAATGGCTATTGGAATTTTTACGCAGACAAAGTGGCTTTTGTGAAAAATATTTTAAACGAAATAAAAGAAAAAGGCTTGGAATTTGGATTTGCCAAACAAAAAAATAAAACAGTGGCAATAGATTACAGTTCCCCAAACATAGGCAAAGAACTGGCCTTCCATCACTTGCGCAGCACAATGATAGGCAATAGCTTAGCACGCATCTTTAAAGCAAATGGCTACAAGGTTGAGCGAATAAACCACCTTGGCGATTGGGGAACGCAGTTTGGCAAACTCATTGTGATGTATTTAAGAGAAAACTTGCCTACAGACGAGCAAACTCTTTGCAATTTAACCGTTAAAGAACTCAACAAACTTTATTCCTCCTTTTCAAAAATAAGCAAGGAAGAGCCGGAGTTGGAGAGTGAGGCACGGGACGCTTTTGCAAAACTTGAAAAGGGCGATGAATTTTATCGCAAACTTTGGAGCACATTCAAAGAGGCAACCTTAAAAGAGCTCATGCGTATTTATAAAATAATGGGCGTGGATTTTGACCACTACACAGGCGAATCTTTTTTTGAAGATAAAATTCCCGCCGTAGTTGAGGAGTTAGAAAAAAAGAATTTGCTGGTGAATAGCCAAGAAAGAGATGTTGTGCTTTTGGAAGAGCTAGACCTGCCGCCTTGCCTTATTAAAAAAAGCGATGGCAGCACTCTTTACGCAACGCGGGATTTAGCGGCAGCCCTTTACCGCAAGGAGCAATTCAATTTTGAAAAATGCCTTTACGTAGTGGACAACGGGCAAGCCTTGCATTTTAAACAAGTATTTGCCGTGCTAAACAAAATGGGCTACGAATGGAGCAAAGACTGCGAGCATATACCCTTTGGCTTAATCCTCCACAAAAACGAAGAAGGAAAATGGGAAAAGGGCAAAACAAGAACCGGCACTGCAAGCCTTTTAAGAGATGTAATAGAGGCTGCTTCTGCAAAAATTTTAACCTTGATAAACGAAAAAAATCCGGAGCTTGCAAACAAAGAAGATGTTGCAACAAAAATAGGCATTGCAGCCATTGCCTTTAATGACTTGAAAAACCGCCGCTTAATGGACGTTAAATTTGACTGGGATGCGGCTCTTAGTTTTGATGGAGCCACAGGGCCTTATATCCAAAACGCCCATGTTCGCCTTTGCAGTATTTTGAGAAAAAGCGGTAAGAGTGCCTTGGAACTAACGTTCAAAAGCGAGGAACTTTTAGACCCAAGTTCTTACGACTTGGTAAAAATGCTCTCTCGCAAAGAGGAAAAAATAAATGCAGCTTGCGAAAATAGAGAGCCTTATATGCTAGCTCAGTATTCGCTGGAACTCGCAGAAAGCGCTCACAAATTTATCCATAATAACAGAGTTCTTGGGAGCGCTGAGGAGGGTTCGCGCCTATTTTTAGTTTATTGCACCCAGCAGATTTTGGAAAGTGTCCTAGACTTGCTGGGGCTTGCTCCTGTGAGAGAAATGTAAATCTATCCGCGACCACCCTGGCGCTGTTCGCGCGGTTGCGACTCATTAACACGGAGCTGGCGATTGCCAACATTTTTTCCGTTTAAGGCCTGGATGGCTTTTCCCGCCGCGTCATCATCCATTTCCACAAATCCAAAACCTTTACTGCGGTTGGAATCACGGTCGATGATTACTTTGGCGCCTTTAACCTCGCCGAATTCGGCGAATAGTTCGCCAAGTTGTTCGTTCCCGAATGCGAATGGGAGGTTACCCACGTAGATGCTCTTGCTCATATTGATCCTTAAAATTAAACCGGGTAGAATATAGAAAAAAATTATCCGTTAAATAAATTTTGCGCTGCTTCTATGCCATTTGTCAAATATTCTTGGCAAAGGACTTTGATTTTGCCTATTGCCTGCTCACAAAGCGGTTTATCTTCCTTGCTTATTGCAGAAAGAACCCAGTTTATTAGCTCCCAGTTTGGGGGGCATTTCCCTGCTCCAATGCGAATTCTTGCAAAATTTTGCCCTATTTTCTCTATTATGCTCTTTAAGCCGTTTTGCCCGCCCGCGCTGCCGCCGGGCCTTACCCGTATTTTGCCGCAGGCAAGGTTAATATCGTCGCTGAATACCAGCAGGTGTTCCGGCTTTATTTTGTAGAAAGCCATCAGTGCTAAGACGCTTTCTCCGCTAAGGTTCATAAATGTTTGGGGCTTTGCCAGCAAGATCTCCTTGCCGGCAATGCTCACTTTTTGAGTCTCTGCCTTGCACTCGTTTTTCCAAATGGAATTCTCTGCAAGGCTGTCTATAGCCATGAACCCAAGGTTGTGCCTTGTGTTTGCATATTTTTGACCCGGATTGCCAAGGCCCACAAAGAGATGCAGCATATTACCCAGACCTAGCTTACCTAGCCAAAAGTTGGCAAATTTCTTTGCCCCGTTATGAATTGCTTAACAAAGGGATTAGAGGTATTTTTTATTTCGCTTACAGTGCCTATTTCAATTATGCGGCCTCTGTATAGCATGGCTATGCGGTCTGCTACTTTGAATGCGCTTACCATGTCGTGAGTAACCACAACGGAAGTAACGCCTAGCTTTGACTGCATATCCAAAATCAAATCGTTTATAACATCAGAAGTAATAGGGTCTAGACCTGTGGTAGGTTCATCGTATAAAAGAATCTCAGGGCTAAGGGCTATGGCTCTTGCAAGAGCAACTCGCTTTTTCATGCCGCCGGAAAGTTCGGATGGCATTTTTGTGCGGAACTCCGGCACTAGGTTTATGAGTTTTAATTTTTCTGTGACGGTATCTTGAATCTGTTTTTCAGAAAGCTCCGGATGGTGCTCCCTTAGGGCAAAGGCTATGTTCTCGCCTGTATCCATAGAGTCAAACAAAGCACCCATCTGAAAGAGCATTCCCATTTTTTTTCTTATGGTGTGGGTATCAAAAAATTTTGATGTGGAGATTGTAACGCCATCAACACTTACCTCTCCGTCATCCGGCTGCAAAAGCCCTATCATGTGTTTTAATATAACAGACTTGCCTCCACCGGAGGCTCCTATAATCACCATAGTCTCGTTACGCCTTATATCTAGGTTCACATCCATAAGGACATTTTGTTTGCCAAAACTCTTTCGCAAATTGCGAAGTTTTATCATGATGTCGTCATTACGGATGTTCACATTAGGCATTGGCGCGCATCGGTTGACTATTTCTTTTTAGCGTCTTTTTTAGGCTCTTCCTTTTTGGCTGCAGCAGCTGGGGCAGCGGCGGCGGCGGCAGGAGCAGCAGCAGCGGCTGGAGTAGCGGCAGCTTCTGCTTCTTCACGGCCTTTGGATATTGTAAAAATAACCGCACGTTTTGGAGAAAGCAAAGATGCTTTGCCCAAATCCAGTTTTTCTGCATAGTAGGTTGTGTTGTTAGGCATTTCAGAAATGTCTAGTTCTATGCTTGTGGGAATATCTGCGGGTTTTGCAGAGAGCTTCAGGTAGTGGCTCTCTTGAGAAAGGCTGCCACCCTGATTTTTAACGCCTATTGGTATGCCAGATAAGCGAATGGGAACTCGCACCGCAACCGGGGTATTTTCCTCTATTTTCAAAAAGTCTATATGGATGATTTTTTGCGAAATATTGTTCTTTTGATATTGGTAAACTATGGCAGGGTTGCCACCCTTGCCGTCTATTACTAGGTCTAGCAGGGTGTATCTTTTGCCGGGGGCAAGAACATTTTCCAAATCTTTTTCCAAAATGCTTATGGAAACAGACTCGGAACCTTTGCCGTAATAGGTAGCCGGTATATTGCCTACTTTGCGTGCACGGCTGCAATCGCGCGAAGAACCAATCGTGCGTGATTTTGCATTGAGAGTTGTAAATTGCATAATTTCTCCAATTTTGCTGATAAAACTTTATTGGGGTAGCTGGATTCGAACCAACGAATCGCGGAATCAAAACCCGCTGTCTTACCGCTTGACGATACCCCAGTGTCTTACAAATATAGAAAAAATTTGATATTTTTCAAGGGTAAATGCCGGAATTTCTTATATTTTATATATCATGGATATTTCCAGAAAGTTTCATTTTTTGATAAATCCTGTAAGCGGAGGCGGGCAGGGCAAGGTTGTTTTTGATTTTTTGCCGGAAATTATGCGTTCTATGAATTTTAAAGAAGAGGAATGGAAAAGGGAATTCAGCATTTACGGGAGCTTTGAGGAGCAGGTTAAGGATGCCTTGGCAAACTCGGAGTGCGTGATAGCTGTTGGCGGTGATGGCACGGCAACAGCAGTTTTTAGCGTTCTTTTGCAAAACGAGAAATTCAGGCGGAAAATTGGGCTTATACCTCTTGGTACAGGGAACGATTTAGCAAGGGTTTTGAATATTTATTCTGCCCTTGTGGACAGGGGTTTGCTATACCTTGTTCGCAAGCTGGTGGTGGCAGAGTCCAAAAATTTTGATTTATGGAAAATAAACGGAAAATTTGCAATGGCCAATTACTTTTCTGCAGGCATAGACGCTCGCATAGCCCATGATTTTAACCGTGACAGAGCAGAAGGCAAAATAGCCGGCAATTCCGTGCTAAAGAATAAACTGCATTATGTAAGAAGATTTTTTGCAGATAGGAACTATCGCTTAAAAACCGGGGAACTCAGCATAATAGATAAATCCGGCGTTAAAAAAAGTTTTTCCCTAGACGACCATCGCTCGGTAATAGTGGGTAATATTCCGAGTTTTGCCAGCGGCAGCAATCCTTTTGGCAAATCAGACATAGCAGACGGTTTGCTGGAAGTGCTGCGAATAAAGTCCATAAGGACCTTTTTTAAGGCGGTTACCATTGGGGCAGGCCATTCTGTTATGAAAGCCAAAGAAATTGAGATTAACCTTAAAAAAGACGAATTTATCCAAATAGACGGCGAAGATTTTAGCGGCAAACTGGAAATGCCGGTTCGCATAGAATTCGGGGGCAGAATAAAAATATTGCATTTGTAAAAAAAAGTGCTAAAGTTTTTAAAAAATATGCCGATAACCCTAGTAAGGGCACATATATGATAGAATCCATTCACGGTTCCAATAATGAATATTCCGTGGCAGAAGTTAACGGAACGGGTGCTCTTACACACAAAAACCAGCCGGAAAGCACTAATCCCCAAAACGAAAACAGCGACGATAACGAAAACGGCTCAAAAGGCTACAAGCTATCCTTTTCTGATTTAGGCTGGGATGCTCTGGAAAAAGATAATCCAGAAAAAAAGGGGGGCCCAGAAGAACTTAGCGAAGAAGAGCAGAGAAAAGTAGATGAACTGGAAAAAATAGACAGAAATGTACGCACCCATGAGCAAGCACATTTAAGCGCAGCAGGCGGCTATGCCCGTGGCGGCGCAAATTACGAATATGTAACAGGCCCGGATGGCAAAAGATACGCTAATTCCGGGCATGTAAACATAGATACAAGCAAGGAAAACACCCCGGAAGCAACCATAAGAAAGGCAGAAATAGTCCGCAAAGCCGCCCTTGCCCCCGCAGACCCTTCGCCCTCAGACAGGCAAATAGCAGCCGATGCCACAAAAATGGCCCAAGATGCCCAAAGGGAATTGGCAGAAAAACAGGGACAGGAACGGGGCGTTGAAACGGTATAAGGGCGTTGCAGGCAACGCCCCTACCGTTTCTTTTTATAATCTATTGTTGGCCTTAGAACCTGGCCTATTGTTACCAAGAGGGAAACTATGGGTTCCTTGTGGTCTCCGGAAATATCAAAGACTGCTACTCCGCCATAGCCGTTTGATTTTACGGCTTCTGAGATTGCTTTAACCGAAGGAATGCCGTTAAATACTATGGTTTCGCCTTCGCTTACGGCAACTTCGCTTTTGCTGGGCTCGTCAAAGCTTACTTTATAGGCTTCTGCGGTTTTGAGTTTGTCTAGAATGTCTTTGTATGGCAAAACGCCATCATTGCCGGAACCTGCGCCCTCGTGCGAGGAACCTAAGCCATTTGCGTGGTAAAAGGTTTTGCCATAAAAAGGAAGGATTGGCACCAATTTATTTTTAGGAACGCCTGCGCTTGCAAAAGCGGCTAAAACCTTAATATTTTCGCTTGTGTTGGAATTGGGTTTTACTTGAGAGTCGTTTGCGGAGGCAGCGTCTGTGAACCAAAGGGAAATTGCATCTATTTTGCCAATATCGCTAAATTCACCTGCCAAGGATTCTTCCCCGGGGGCAGCTATGGAAACGGAAATTCCCTCGTTAGCCAGTTCATTAGCCAACTTAATAAGGCTACTTGCACCGGAAGCATCTATTGCCCCGCCATCTAATTCAAAACCATCTATGCCATATTCTCTTTTGAAGGCTGCAGCTGCCTTTGCAAAACCCGCAGAATTTGAATAAGCCTCTGCCATTGCGCTTTCACTTCCCAATCCGCCTACGGCAACGGTAATTTTAACCTTGGCGGCTTTTGCCAGCTTTACCAATTCCAAAAAGTTGTCTTTATCAGACTCATCTGCAAAAGCCAATTCAGAGCCGCTTGGCGTTAAATAACCGTAGCGGACTTCTGTTACAAAATTGTAGCGCACATCTGCAGGCTTAAATTGCGAATACTGCGCCCAATGAGGGAAATAAGCGATTACCCCGTTTTGGGCAAAGAGCGTTGCAGCAAAAAACAAAACAAAAAACAGCAAATTCTTTTTCATCGCAAACCTCACTTCGTCACGTATACCTTTTCATCGCTTTTATTAAAACAAAATGAATTTTTGCTATAATCGTCATATGAACCCCGCTTATCTGCAAGGCCCGGATTTCTTTCTTCGCCAATATCTCCATCGCAATATTTGTAAGGCCTGCCATCGCCAAGGCCTATATAGAAATAATGCTGCACAACAAGAGTGTAGTCAAAATTAGGGCCATATTCTATTGAATTATCTTCTAAGTAATAAAAACTTTTTAAGTAAGCCTCTGCTTCTTCCGGGCTTTCTGCTTTTGGCACAAACTGGCACATCATTCTAATAGGTGCAAAAGAGGGCCTGGAACCCGTTGCTCCTGTGTATTGCGCTACGCTATCTTGAATAAAACCTTCAAGAGGCTTTGGAACGGCATCGCACCAAGCTTTGCCCCAGTCAAGTTCTTCATCTCCTGTGCATTCCGCATCTTTATCGCTTATTTCATTCCAGCCACCGCGCCAGCAAGCTCCTATAGCACAAGTCCACGTGGTATCTCCGTTTGATACAACAGGTTTGCTATAATTGCTATTGTTAGCGTATATTCCGGTGCATTTTCCGTTCTGAAACCAACCCTTTGCGGGGCAATTAGCGTAGTTTAAATAGATTTTCTTTGTTAAATCTGCATTAGAAAGAACGTTCTTGCAATTGCTGAGCGCGCTCGCAATGGAATCTGCTTGGCTTGTGCCGGCTGGTCTAAATTCCCTGTTCTTTGCACTTACGGATAACACTAATTGGCTAACAACAGCATCTTTATTTATTTCTGCATACGTACGCCAATCAAAATCTTTTGGCAAATCAAGTTGTTCTTCCTTGTCTAGGGAATAATCGGAACAAGAACCAAAAAGCAAGGCGGCTGCCACGCACAAAAAAAACAACAATTCTTTTTTCATATGCAATTCTCCTTAAAACTCCACCGTTACCGAGCCAGACATAATAAATTTATCTAAATCAACATCTTTTTTACCTTCGTCTATTATAAAGGAAATAGAGTTTTTGAGCAAACCACCTTGCAAAGAGAAATTTGCCCTTTCGCTGATTTTAATTTGCGGGCCCGCTATAACCAACATTTCGCCTGTTTTGTTAACAGCAAAATAACCATCTGCATCGTTTACAATTACGTAAGGATTTTTATATTCCTTTGAAAGCTGCTGAAAACCGCCTAATAAAGAAATGTTGCGCCATAGAACTACTTTTGCTCCTGCCATAATGCGGTCAACTTGGGGGTTATAAACGCCTCCTTCTTCTTTATTCTGCTCATAAGAGCCAGAAATTACAATAGCATTGCTTAAACCTGCCAAACTTGCCACATTAATTTCCAAACCACCGCCCAAACGGGTATAATCGCTAAATTCAGAGGAATAAGAGCCAAACACTCCACTCAACCGAATAGCTTTATTGAAAGTGAAATTCAAATCTGCCCCAGCACCCCTTCTATCTGGAGTGGCATAGCCATAAGGCAAAGCCATGTTTACAGAAGGGTCTATGAATGCAAAATGTGAGTCTTTTTCACGCTCCATACGCGTATATGTTTGCTGGGTGTAAGCATTGCGGTAGTAATGAACCAATTTATAATTATTATCTAGGCGTACAGATTTGGAAAAAGAACTATCGTTTATCACATTAGCTGGCCGCCCTTGAGTACCACTCACTATTGTTGCTGCACTAAGAGGCAAAGTGTAATAATTGGAATAATACATATTTTCTAAAGAAGCCGTGCGGAATTGCGCCAAACCATAACCTAGAGCAGCATCGCTGTTCAATATAGGCAAGCCGGGCAAATAAGCAGGGGATGCAGCAAGTTCTGATTCAAAATATTTATTGATATTTAAGTAATGAGCAGATAATTTTGCATCAAAAGGCTCTTGGTTAAAAGTAATAAAAGCATTTGCTAGCAAAGCTCCATTATTGTTCAAGGAACTATCCCTTAACACTTTGTATTTGGGAGAGGAACTCACAGTAGTTCTGTAATACGGGTAAATACTCCCAGAAGCAGATGGTGAAATAAAAACAGGTATCAAACTTGGATCCATATTCAAAAATACCAAGTTGGTTACTGAGTCTCCTTCTATTCTTCCATCTCGCCTGTAGTTCCATCTGGAAATAGCATACTCTGCCCCAACACCAAAACCAATCGGGCCAGAAAGCAGTTCTTTTCCATTATAATTTAATTCAAAACTCAGCACATTGTTCCTTTCGTAGTCTATAAGGGAATCTACTCTAACATTTTTTAAAGAACTGCCGTATCTGTTAAAGGTGTAAATTTCGTTTAAGCTAAAGGAAAAACCGAATGTTTCTATGCCAATGCGGGCACCGGCAGAAAATCTGTCTTTATTTGGGTCAAAATCAAAAGAGACTCTATCTGTTTCGTCTGCAACTTTGCGCAAGCGCACAATGGTTCCCTGCAAAAATACCTTATCCAAAATTCCTGCCGGAGTTGAGAATTCAAGATTCAAACCCTGCAAAAGCCTGCGATTTGTGCCATCTAGGTATCTTTCTTCCATAGCTTCTTTTTTGAGATCGGAAAATATCTCCGGTTCTGCTATAAGGTCTGGTTCTGGCAAATAAAGTGTTAAAGGCGTATAAGCAAGGCGCATTGTTCCCAAATTGAATTTTAGTTTTTTATCTAAAATGTTGCCATCGTAAGACCACCATCTTATTATAGGAGAATTATTGCCCTCACGGTAGGCAGATTGCCAGTCTTTGTGAAATTGAAGGTCAAAGGTAGCTTTTGTTTCATTGCTTGGACGCACGGAAATACTTAGCAAAAAATCCGTAAAGGCAGAATATTCGGAAACTTTTTCTTCATTCGGCAAAGCTTCTGAACTTAAACCGGAATACAAAAGCCCGCTTTTAGCACGCCCGTTTACGGCAAAACCTGTAACATTTTCTTCTATGCTGTCTAATACGGAAAGCATGGCTTTGCTCTCCACAGAAGCATCGGCTTCTTGAGCAAAAGAAAGGCAAGAAAACAAACCCAAGGCGAACAAGGCGGTTTTAGATGTTAATTGCAAATTCATATTCACCCCTTAAAATTCCACATTGATGGTTGCTTCAAGAATATTACGCGAAAATTCATGCTTTAACTCCGTTTTTCCCGCCTCAACTCCGTTTACAACAGCATAGCCGGGTAAATTCGTTCTTTTACCATTATTTACTCTGATTATGTTCCCTTCTTCATCCACAAAACCCTCTACGTTATAAGTGTTTTCTACACTCACAACTCCGTAGTTTATGGAAAGCCAAGCATTGGGGGCTACAGTGTAGTCTATGCCTGCCATCCACTGATTTTGAGTTGCCTTTACAACCGGAACAATAGAAACTCTTAGATTAGCTGTTTGCTCCCTTTGAGCATTTGCTCCGGGTAAATTCATATCTGAATTTATTTGCTGGTACCCCAAAGTTAAACCAAACTTTCTAAAAAAGCGGTAATACACACCAGCATTCATAAAATCGCTGGTAAATTCTGCCTGCCCAAAGTTTGCCCATTGCTGTTCTTTTGCAGATTTTTTATAACTCCCGCTTAACTCAAGGGGGTTTTGCTCAAAGCCCAAAAATCCCAAAACATCCACCTTTGCACCACCTCCAAATTCCGTGTATTTTGCGGGTTTTGCCCCGGCATTTTCTGAGACTTGCTCAAAGCTGGCAAATAAACCTTTTACTTCTGCCAAACCCTTCCAATTTGCTGTTAAAACCTCTTGAAAACCTGTGCGGTTAGAGGTTGCAAAACCACTTGGCAAAGCCATTTGCAGGTTAAGGTCAGAAAGTTCCTCCAGCAAAGCGAGTTCTGCGCGTGTTAAAGTAGAGGTGCTCCAAGAATTTTTAGTGTATGGCCTTATATTGTAGCTATCTGTTTGCGCACCGGCTAGTGGCTCCCCGGAACCAAGAGAAGCTGTCATTGGAGAATGCTTTGGCGTAAAGAAATAAAGAGCATCGAATGTGGAATAAAGGGGTGAATAAACCCCATACTTGCTTAAATTTAAAGCTTGGTCTTGTGATGTTGCACATGTATTAGAATTGCAACCAACATCTTTATCGCTGTTTAGCACTCTACGTGCAAAAAAGGAAGGAGACTGGGCTACATTGTTAAACCAATGTAAATCGTTGCGAATAAAGGAACTGGAGAGAACAATATTTATAGCATCTTCTTTATAACCCAAATCAATTTGGGCAAGAATTGCTTTGCCGGTTTCTTGAACGCCGGCAACTTCATCGTTAGACATTGCAAGTTCTGCGGTTAAATTTGCTATCAAAGAATTGCTCTCCAATATGCCAGCTACATCTGCACCTAAGCGGCCTGCGAAAACAGTTGTTTTTTGAGGCAAAGAATCCAAAGTGTTTACCAAGAAATCCCTATTAAATTGATCTAAACGCAAGCCTGTGGTATCGTAGTATTTAGAAGAACTTTCATCGTCAAATATTGACAAGTAAGTAGCGCCAACTAACAGGTTTTTATTAAGAGGCAATAATTCAAGATTGCCGCCTAACAAGAATTTATCAAAACGCCCCGCTTGGGTAGCACCCGGAATGCCTTCGTTAGGGAGCATATTGCCCATTGCCCCGCTTGCATCCAAAAAACCTGCACGGCGCAAACGCGCACCGAGTGCTTCTACTCTAAGTTCACCCAAAAGTTCCCCGAGCTGTGGACGGAATTGCAAATTAAAGCCCTGCAAATTTCTTTGGTTGCCCTCTAATAGGGCATCTTTTTGAGCCATTTCTCTTTTACGGGCAAAAGCCGTTGGCTCATACATAATGTCTAAACCCGGCATATAAAGCGTTAACGGAGAATAAGACTGGCGAAAGTCTCCTACAACCCAATAAAAATTCTCACCCCAATTGCCTTCTATATTCATCCACGGAACATTTACCGTTGTAGAGGCGGCGGCAAAGTACTCTTGCATTCCCGCACCTAAACGCAATTTCAAGTTGGCATTTATAATATCCCAGGGGCGGAATTTAAAATCCAAATCCAATTGCACAAATTCCGCTATTTCATGGTTTGGCATTTTATTTGTGAATACGCCATTTGCACCTGCTTTGTCTTGGGGAGATTCAAAATAAGAATTATAAGAAGCACTGCGAACTGTTCCGCCTATTTCAATTCCTTTACGTGCGTTAATATCTTCTAACCTATTATCTATTTGCTGTTCCAAATTCTCTGCAGCAAAAGCTACAGAACAAGAGAAAAGGGCAAAAATCAGTTTTTTATTCATATTCTATAGCCTCGCTTAAAACCAAACCTTTGTTTCGGCTTGAATATAGTGAACACTCCAATCATTTTGCGGCAAAAATTCATCTTTATTGGTCAAGTATCTATAGCGAAAATGCAAACCCGCTCTTGCGGCAAAATCCCAGTCAAAACCAAAACCCAAAGAGGTTTGCAAAACATTTATAGGAGAAACCACGTAGCCAGAAATACCAAATGGATATTTCCCGCCGTATGGATTGCTTGCCGCTACACGCTCGGTTGGTGCCGCATAAGCAACTTCTGCACGGAAAACTTCCATTCCAAAAATTAAAATCGCATGAAAATTTGGGGTAATTGCAATAGCAGGCTCAGATTGCGCAAACCAATTCCACATTAGCATATCATCTGAGCGTTTATCTGTGTAAGCAAGCGGCATAAATGATGTAGAAACACCAGAAAGAGCTGTGTAAAGGGATAGCATTATATTTCTGTCTGTGCCAAACCAATGCCCAATATCATAGCCCATATCTAAAGCTATTGAGGAATTCCATTTTACGCTTGTAGGCATATTGCAAGGGGCGTTTGGATAATCTGCCTCGGTGTAAAAATTGAGTTGGTCGCAATAAATGGCATCTTGAATATTCTCGTAAGGGATAAAGGAATCCCAAGTTTCACCGTAGCCACTTCGCAAACCACCCTCTTGGTCGCTTAATTTGAATATATTGTTTCTTGGACCGCCCGGGCCTACGGCTAACCTAGAAGTGTAACGCCTTTTGGTATCTGAATAACCGGAATCTGCTGTGAAAAATGGCTTATGCCTAGTCCAGCTTGTAGAGGTTTCCCATAAATACCGCCCAACCAAATTATATTTATAACTAATTACATCTAAGCCCTTTTCTACTTGTTTATGAATGCCATACTGTATATCAAAACGGCCACGGTTAAATTCAGGCTCTATTTTTAAGTTTGCCCCAACCATATTTGGCCCATAGCGGAAAGTGCCGGCACCTACATAGAATTGGTCTTTACGCCATGCAGAAACTCTATCTGGGTTAGCCATTGAGTAAGGAGAATAAAAATCTTTTGGCAAATAAATGAGTTCCAGAGTCATGGGCTGCCAATGCTTATCTTGGGCTTTTACATATAAACCAAAAGCAGGGCTAGATGTTACGGAACTGTAGTTATTAGCATCATAGCATCTTTCTCTATCTTTAGCCGGGTCGCAAGGCGCGGTTGGGCGAAACACGGTTGTATCGTCCCAACTGAACGCTAAATCAAAGGATAAAAAGAATTGAGGTGTTAAATTGCCTTTTAGGTCTATGGTTGCAATACGCAGGTTCTCAAATTTTACACTGCTATCCGGATTAGAACCACGATTGTAAGCCGAAGTTTCATATACTAGTTCGTTATCAAAAGTGATGCCTGTGTAATTTGCGCCAAGAGTTAAACTAGCCTGGCCAAATTCAATTTTTTCTTTGGCAAAACGCCCACCCACCACAGTGCCGCGATAATCGTAGGTGCCAACCATTGCGAGTTCACTGTTGTCCCTAGTGTTAAGGCGCAAACCATCCCTTACACCGATGTCAACACTTGCGGGTTGAGAAAGCATAAGCTGCCCTTTTAAGTTCCAAGGCAATGTATGAACATTTAACAGCAAACCACCAAAAGAACGATTTGTCCAAAATGCTCGGCCTCCCTCTTTTACCGGCTTAAAACTTTTTTCTTTATAGTAAGTGCTAACAACTTTTTCTTCTTCGTAAAGCTCGTATTGAGAAACAAAACGGGGGCTTGTTTCACGTTCGTATAAACTAAGAGGGCTTTGGGTGGTCCAAATAACACCGCCCATAAGGAGGGTTGCGCCAAAACTCCCGCCACGCATATCCAAACCAACGAGCATGTTTTCGTTTACGGATACTCCGTAAAAATCAGTTGATGGGTGGAACCATTGCACCCTTTCGCCGGAATTGCCAAAATTTTCCAGATTAGGCTTAAAAGCCTGCTCGTTTGTAAAGAAACCACTGAAATCAAAAGGCAGATAAAGATTGGAAAATAGGGTTAAATAAGATGCCGGAGAAACAACGATAGAAGCATTTAATGCAGAATTTATAAAGGTTCGCATTTTTTCAGAACCTTGCAGGGTGGCGGTCTCGGTATATTCATAATGACCTAAGCGAACGGCAAAATCCCCGGAAACAGCAACGGGAGAATCGTCTTTGCCTATAACTGTAGAAGCTGCGTATTCTCCAAGGGAATCTAAACGGTCTTCTACCAACGGCAATTTATTTATTGCATCGCTCTGTGCAAATGCAAAGGACGCTAAAAAAAACAAACAGAAAAAACTTTCTCTCATGCAATCCTCACAGAACATTGCGGAACGGATAACCGGCCGGACCTTGATATTCTTCGCCCACTTTTTTAATGACAATATCGTCTATCCAAACCTTGAAAGCTTGATTTTCGTCTTTGCGAACTTCTATTCTAAAGCCCTTTACGTTGTTCCAAGAAAAAGGCAGCAGCACTTCTCTTAAATTTTTAGCATCCCAATAAACACCTGTTTCTCCAAATAATTTAAGAGGAATGCTTATCTTTTGCCATTCTGTTGTAATCTCTCCAAAACTTTTGGAGCCTATTTTTACCTGCATGGATTCTCCACCGCTTTTTACGCCGTCGTCCACCAGCACGTATTGGGCAATTTCGCCGCCTTTGTTTCCTTTAATCCAAAACTGCAAAACGCCTTCTTCTAGGTATGGGGATATATCTGCAGAACCTGCTATGCAAATTGCAACTCCGGAATAATCGCTTGCTACCAGTTCTATTTCCATAGATAAATCACCTTCCATAGCGTATTTATCTGTGAGCTTAGGTTCCGGATTTTCGCGGGGATACTGGTAGGTGTAGCCCCCGCCCCTTGGAATGCTTTCCCGCATTATCACGGTTACCACATCTTGGTCTGTATGGAATGGTTTAATGGTTTTGGGCAAAAATCGTTGGGAATCCCTATCTCGGTAATCGCTAAAAGCTGCAGATGAAAGTGCAAAAAACAGTAACAAAACCGTTAAGAAAACGGGAATAGTTTTATACATAAGCATAATATACATTTTTTTCCACAAAATGAAACAATTTATTTAACAATCCTAAAAATTTTTGTTTGAACTATGCCATTTTCCTTCAAAAGAAAGATATAAACCCCGTTTTTAAGATTTGAGACATCTTTACCCACTTTTTTGCCTTGCAAAGAATAGACCTCAACAATGGTCCCAGGTGTTGGCAAAATAGGCTGGCTTGCAGGCAATATGGAAGTTGGGTTCCAAGGCACGGTTAAATAGTATTCATTCAATTTTTTGAATATGTACTTACCGGATTCGGTCATTTTTCCTGTTTTCCGCATTGGGACACCCGACTTCACTTTCCAAGTTTGCTTAGACAATGTAGCAATTATTAAGTTTCCTGCGAACAATTTTTCTATCTTCACGCTGGCGATGGATAGTAAAAACTTGCAAACAATGGAAGACGCACTGGCTAACGTGCCGGAGAAATTAAAAGATTGGTTTTCGGTTGTGTGGGATGCTACCGTAAAGAGAAAAGTAAAAAATCTAAAATATACCAAAGATTTAGGGGAAGTTTCCCAAAAGACAAAAGAAGCCGTTGAAAAGTTTTATGGGAAAACCGTTTCAAAGCAAGTTATTACCCCGTATGATTTGAAGCATATTTATGATAGGCATGGAAAAGACATTGAAAGGGAACTTGCGGATGGGCAAGTACCGATAACCGCAGAAATAATCGCTTTGATTCCTGATGTTTTAGCGAATCCGGATAATACAAGAGAAAGCAATCCAACCGGCAAAAACGGTTACGAAACTATCGCTCTTTCAAAGGAGTATGCGGATGGCATGATTCATATTGTGGAAGCGATACTCAAAAACAATGTTTTGGAAGTTTACACGGCTTATGTATGGGGTAAGGAAAAAACCGAAAAAAAGCGTTTGGCAAGCAAGAACGACCTAGTTCCGTGACGCCAAGGGACACAATGCCCGCCCTCAAAGAGGTGCTGCGTATGCCAAACGCTTCTAATTATAAATATAGAAAAATTTTCCAGAAAAAGCAAGAAAAAATGTTTTTTACGGTATTTTTTGAAACAATCAATTTATTTAACAATCCTAAAAATTTTTGTTTGAACTATGCCATTTTCCTTCAAAAGAAAGATATAAACCCCGTTTTTAAGATTTGAGACATCTTTACCCACTTTTTTGCCTTGCAAAGAATAGACCTCAACAATGGTCCCAGGTGTTGGCAAAATAGGCTGGCTTGCAGGCAATATGGGAGTTGGGTTCCAAGGCGCGGTTAAATGGTATTCATTCAATTTTTTGAATATGTACTTACCGGATTCGGTCATTTTTGTTGTATCTGCCCAGTTTTCTGGAATGTTTTGCTCAAAAGTGCCGCCTCCAAGAATAGGAACCGTGCCAAAAAATGCAGAACCCTCGTATTTATCGTTTATATTCCAAGCAACAGAGGATATTTTTCTGCTATCCATAAAAGCATGCCAAGCATCTGAGCGGGCTGCATTGTGTGTATTGTAATGGCTTACAGGGCAATCTTTTTCGTTGTAAGATGCTTCCGGGCTGCAACCGCCATCTGCATGAGTTGTGCCGTATTCCGTTATAAAAAGAGGCATTGTATCGTTTATAGCTTTAACCATGTTGTTTTGCCAAAGCTCCACGTTGTGGCTTGCGGCGTAAAAGTGAATTACATAGCCAAGGTTGCTGTCTTTAATTTTTTTTCCTATAACTTCCTGGATTTTTTGGGAATAGTATGGGGTGCCAACAAGTATAAGATTATCAGAATGCTCACGGATTACCGGAATAACCTGCTCCGCATAAGCTTTTATATCTGCCCACTCTGCATTCAAAGGCTCGTTGTAAAGTTCAAATATCACATTATCATAGTTGCCATAGCTTTGCGCCATTTCTGTAAAGAATGCTTTAGCGGCATTTGTTTCGTTGTGCGCATTGTGGGAATGCCAGTCTATTACAACATAAACATCTTTGGCTATTGCTGCTTCTATAGCGGTTTTAACCCTTGCTTTATTGCTTGAATCGTTTTGCCCCATTGGAGTGCGAATAATCTCTGCTTTCCAATGGTCAACCATTGCATTTACGGATGTTTCGTTAAAAAACCTTGAACTCTCCCAGCCCGTATTGCTCCAGCCAAGGCTAACCCCCCGGACTTGCACCCTAGCACCTATTTTTGCCCCGTCTATAAAAGGAGTAGTTGGGCGAACTTTAAGTTCGCCATAATAAGAAACCGGGCCGGCAAAGGAAATAGCAAAACATATAATTGTAATTAAAAAGATTATTTTCAATTAACAATCCTAATTGTTTTAACTTGAGAACCTTGCTTTAAGCGTAAAATATAAACGCCTTTTTGCAGATTAAGGTTTTTAAGAGAAATTCTTGAGCCTGCATTTTGAAAGCCGCTCAGCAATGTTCCCATATTTTTGCCGGAGAGCGAATAAACATCCAATTTTGCAAACCCGCTTTGCGCAAAATAAAGCTCAACCATGCCAAAACTATAATTCAAGCCAATAGCACCAATTGCACCGAGCTTTGAACCGGGAATAATAGGAGTGGTACCCGGAATTTCCGTAGGTGCGGTAATAGTGAATTCCGTGCCACTGCCCGTAAGGGTTAAATTAGCTCTGCCAACATTGGATTGCGCATTGCCGTCCGATACTATAGCTAAAAAAGCAACCTTGCCTGTTTTGCCGGCTTCTGGATGATAAACAAAGGAATCCAATGCTACCCTCTCTATTGTTCCGGGGTATCGCGGATCTAAATAAACCGTATCAAACTTCATTTGATCGCCATCTGCATCTTTGGCGTTAAAGTTTTTCATTCCTATTCCAAATGCGGCTGTATTTGGTCCACTGTTTGGCTGGCAGCAGGTTGTGTTTGAAACAGCGGTTATTGTTGGCGGCATATTTTGAATGCGCAAATCAAGGCTGGCAGAATTGCTAGTGCTGCCGCTGCCTTTGGTTGCAACCTCGTAGTTAAGGGTTGCTTCCGTAAGCTCAGCATCGCTCAGATTAGAAGCCGGAGTAAATACTATGGTGTCTTTACCAGACGTAATAGTGGCTGTACCTGCACTGCTAGGAGAAACAGAAACGCTCTTTAGTTCAATTCCATTGCTGGAAGGATCCCTAGCACCCAAAGTTGTATTTAGCCTAAAAGAAGTTGGTGCCCTGCGGCTCACGGCTGTGGGAGAGATTTGCGGCAAAATTGGCCGTCTATTTGTAATATTTATAATTACTTTGCTTTTAACGGTAACGCTGCCCTCGGTAATCTTGTAAGTAAAGCGAATAGAAGGATCGTTTGAACCAGCTCCCGAAGTTTTATAGGTGATGCTTTTTTTATCCGAAGCAATTGAAAGTTCGCCAAATGGCACTTCGTCAACTTCTGTGATATTGCCCCTTAGGTTTAAATCGGTGGAACTTATGGTAACAGATTCCCCATCTCTTACGCTCACAGTAATATCTTTGCCTCTGGGATGGTTGCTTGGTATTTTATCAATCCATTTGTTTTTGCCCATATATGTTTGAAAGTATTTTCCTGCACCATCCTTTATATCACTCGTTGAAATGGTACCGGGATTTGTGCCGCTTTTAAAAAAGGCAGATGTTTGGCCATTTTCGGTTACGGTGCTTGCATTCCACATGCAGTTGCTTATATTGTTGTTATCCATCCATTCTGTCCAATTATCCGATTCTGAGGTATTCACATTGCCTGCACCATCTGCATTAACTGCTCCCCATTCGGTTCCAAATATAGCATAGCCATCTGTTCTGGTACCTGCCGCAGAAGTGCCATAGGTTCCGCTTTGTGGGTGAGTGCCTGCATAAAAATGAAAGGTAAAAGCCACATTTTTTGATTCTGCCGGTTTCATATTGCTCGCCTGCTCGCGAGGTTTAGAGCTGTAAAAATTACTGCCTACTAAAACCAGATTATTGTTGCTTGCGCTCCTTAAAGCGTTAATAATGTTGTTAGAATAGGAAGTTATTTGCCCTGCATCTGCACCCACAGGCTCGTTATACACTTCCCAGATTATGTTGGGAACGTTTTTGTATTCGTTTGCCATTTCCACAAAAAAATCTTTTGCCAAATTCTTTTCGGAATCTACGTGGGCATTGTGAGAGTGCCAATCCACTATTACGTAAATGTCGTTTAATATGGCGGCATCTATCACTTTTTTGATCAAGGTTTTTTGGGTGGCTTTGTTAAAGAAATAACCATGTGTTCCGCCAGACTGATTTATTGGGCTACTGTTTTCTGAGTAAAACTGAATTGCCATTGCTGCGCGAATTACGCCTATTTGCATTTCGTCAACAAACCAATCAACAACCTCTTGCCTATAAAAGGGGGCACCATAGCCATCGCTCCAAAACAGGCTTGGGCCTTTTAAGAGAACCTTATGAGATGTAGTTCCATTTATTGAACCGCATATATCGCTGCCGCATACCTTTAAGGCACCATAATGGCTAACGGGGCCGGCAAAGGCAGTAGAGGCTAGTATTAGGAATGCTAATGCTATTCCGGATAAATTAAGAGTGATTTTCATGGATACCCCGCTTTTTAATAAATATAGAATTTTTTTCAGAAAAAAGGGATATAAAAGCAAAAAAAGCATTTTTATGTGATATTTTATTGTCAGTTTATTGTCGGTTTGTATTTTCTATCTTTTAAGGTTTATACCCTAATGGAGATTGCCATGTTCAAAAAATTAGCTGCGGTTTGTGCCGTGTTTGCGTTGTTTGCCTGCACCGGCGATAATGACATTGACGTTGATAACAATGCTACTACGCCTAGCTCCTCCGCAACAGGAGGCGAAAATTCAAGTTCTTCGCTGGATATTTCTAGCAGTTCTGGCGAGGGGCCTAGTAGTTCCAGTTCTGGTGGGGAACCCGGCAGTTCCAGTTCTAGCGAGGAACCCGGCAGTTCCAGTTCTGGCGAGGAACCCGGCAGTTCCAGTTCCGATGCTACACCTCCCCTAAAAACAGTGGACGTGGCTCTTTTTGATGGAAAGGCATCAATATTCGGAACTTTTGCTTATGGTTATACCTTAAAGGGTGGGGCAAAAGAAAATTTGGAAGACTATTGGGATGTAGAAAACACTGAGGATTGCCCAACAACCGAGCAAACAAAAGCACCACCTGAAAAATGCAGGTTAGATAATTCAAATGCAATTTTGCAAAACCAATTAACAAACCAATATTCACCTCTTCACTATAAAATTGACGGTTTTACTGTACCTAGCACTACTTCTATATCCAGAGCCATTAAACTAGAGGGATACAATTTGCAAGCGGCAGGCGACCAAGCCGCGCTGGGTTTTGATGTTGGAGAAGGCGAAAAGGACATAAGCGCTATAGCAGGAACAAAAGAATTCTTTTACAGGTATGAGGGTGGTGCCCATGAATTCCGTGCCGCAGAAAGCGATGAAGATTTTTGGTTTGTAAAAGTGGAAGCATCCCCAGATTATAAAGAAATAGATATTTCTTTTAGCGATTTTGAAGGCATGGGTACATTAGAGGCTACTCCCTTTGATTTATCCAGGGTAAAAAAATTCCTATGGATTGTGGAGTTCGATTCCAAAAATGCCACAAATAATACAGGATCCCTTGCTATTGATTATATAAAAGGCAGAGCGGAGCAATAAATTTTGTATATTAGAAGTATGGATAAGTTTTTCAATATGCTAGCCAGCGGTGCAAGGTCCCTTTCCTTTGCACCTACAATGGAAATGCCAAAGTTTGAAGACGAACCACTCCCTTTCAGCAAGGCAAGAACTCCTGCCGAGATAATGCGGGCAGCATGGGAAGATGTAGGCACTCGCATGTGGGAAGCGGTTGGAGAAGTAGAGAAGGAGTATGGCTACAAATCTGCAAACTAAACAGACCACTACGTTACAAGCCTTTTCATACCAAGGCGTTATTCCACCACCAGAAATGATGGAACGTTTCAAAAAACTAGATCCCTCTCTTCCAGAGAGAATAGTTAAAATGGCAGAAAAGTCAATGGATAGAGCGGATAAAGAACTTGACATTCTAGCCCAAAACATGAGCAGAAAACAGCATGAGGCAGAAACCGTGCGAATAGCCATTGAAAAAGGTTCAAAATACGATTTTCGAGCTCAGATAATTATACTCGTTATGGTGATAATTATACTAGGTGTGTCTATTTTGCTTGGGTTGCTTGGGCTTTCAAATATAGCTTATTTGGTTGTAGCTGGCGGTTTTGCAACTATAATGACCGCTGCAATCAAAGGCGTGAGCAATAAGACAAAATAAAAAAACACCCCCGCTTTTAAACGGGGGTGTTTTTTTTGAAACAATAAATTTATTTAACCATGATTTTGCCGGTATAGCCACTGGATGGAACGCGAACCATGTAAACTCCGGTTGGGAGGTTGTTCAAGTTCATTTTAGTGCCGGGCGTATAGACTTGGCTTTGGACAACTGCACCGTACAAATTTATAACTTGAACAGGAGCGGGTTTTGATAGATTATTGATAGAAAGCATTTTACCGCTAAGGCTTAAGCCCAGATTTGTTTTTGGAACCGCACCCTTAGAAATAATGGGAGTTCCGCCTACTTCCGGGCAAGGCCCGCTCTTAGGGGCAAAGCTAAACGCATGGAGCTTAAAGTTTACGGTGCCTATGTTGGCGTATTGCTTTATGCGAATTTTAACAGCACGCATCTCTTTTACGGCTTTTGATAGGGGCCTAAGTTGGGCAGAATAATTGTCCTGCCTAAAATCTCCGCTAAAATTTGGAGAGTAACGGGCAGCAGCATTTTCTTGAGATAAATCGGAAGCCCAAGCGAATTTTTTAGTTATCTTTTCGGTAGAACCCGGAATTTCGGCATACCAGATATCGTAAACTTCATCCTCTTCGAGCTTGGTTCCGCCACCCAGGTCCTCGTTCCAGCCAAGCTCAAGCTGTAAACCCTGCTCAAACTCCCTATCTGCTGGTCCATTGGCTTCGTAGTCAGTTTCGTATGTTAGGCAAATGCCACCATATCCCAATGCATCAATATCCCTATCTACTGTCCCATCTCCGCTAAGATTAACGGCAAGGGCTGCCATGGATACGTCATAGACTTCGTCATCCGGGCGTCTATCACCACCTTCAGCTAGAAGGTTAACTTCAAGAAAGCCATCTTCTAAAAGACTTTCTCCATTTTCAATATCTGTTATTGGAGGCCCCTCGCAATTATCGTTATCTGGCCCAATAAAGGTTATCCACTGCCCGCCAATTTTAGCTTCTACCTTATTTGTAGTAGAGCTCTTTTCGCCATCTCTATTATATCCATCTTTGCAATCGGAACGCGTCTGCCCGGGAGTAGATTTGTTGGTTACATAACCAAACCACCAACCGCCTTGGTCTTTGTAGCATGGGTCATCTGGATCGGTTTCGTCAAAATCGGGACCAGTCATGCATTCAACTACCCATGGGAACGCTACTATCCCAGCATAACCATCTGCAGTCCACATTGGATCATCTGCAAAAGACATGCTACAGGCTACAGCCATAGCTATGCCAACTTTCTGGATTTTATTCATAAAAAACTCCGTTTTAAGGTTCTTAATATATAAATATATATAAAAAACCGCAAAATAGACACAAAAATTACATTTTCATGAGTTTTTTTACATTTTTTTGTGATTTTTATTGTCTAAACTGCGATATCCCCTAAAATGCCAAATTCACCACGCTCTAGCTGTGTGCCCTTTTGGAAAGTCAAGTATCTTCACGCCCATGACATCGGGCTGTTGAAGAACATAGATGCCTTGTTCCAATGCATAATTGACCGGATGTTTTCTTGCCACTGCAGTGGCAAAAGCACCATATATCTTTTTGCCGTTGAATCTTGAAATTTTACGCAACGCATCCAGACGCTTTATGTGGTCATCAACATCACCAACTCTCATGTCTGTCTTTGCTTCAACGGCTATCACAAAACTGCCATTTTCTAGCAGGGCATCCACCTCTGCTACGTTGGCGGTTTTATCTTCGTTGAAGAATTCAACATTGGTGGATACGGAATCGAAGCCAAAGCCTTTTTCATTGAATTTTTCAACTATGCCGGGTATAACTATGCTTTCAACAATACCGCCCAGTTTATGCACAAGCGAACCCACAGAACTAGTGTTCATGTCTATGCGTTTCCCCTGGTCTCTTATGCTGGCTTGCAACCCAACTATGCTGGCTCGCAAATCGGAGGTTTCTTTTGCCATGCTGGTTCGCAATTCGGCATTAGCCTGCTTTGTTTCTTCTCGCAATTCTGCTATGCTGGCTCGCAAATCGGAGGTTTCTTTTGCCATGCCGTCTCGCAATTCTGCTATGCTGGCTCGCAAATCGGAGGTTTCTTTTGCCATGCCGTCTCGCAGCTCTATTATAGAGGCTAAAACGGCTTCTGCATTTAATCCCGCGCTCATGATTGTTAATATAGAAAATTGTTCAGTCCGTTGTCGAGGGTCTTAAGAAAAAAGCAGAAGCACAGCACAAACCATACCAACGTTTTGTGAATGAGGTTTTGGCACAAGCAGCCGTTAATTGAATTTCCTAATATTTCTTAAGCCGCCCTTCCTTCATCTCTATGCCCTTGCCTACCTGCCTTATTATACCCACGCCATACTTCCTGGCCATCTCCAAAACGGCTTTGTCAAGAGAAAAGCCAGCTATGCCAAGGTAAACATCGTAATCTTTGTATCTCGGGAAATACTCGCGGAATTTTTTAACTCTTTTTTCCGCCAGCTTTTGCACAAAATGAGAACGAATCCGGTTCTTAACTTCTATTAGGGCTACCGCCTTTCCGTTTTCCAAAACAATATCAAACTCTACGCGTTCGCCGTCTCTTTCTTTATGTGCCATATTCAGAATTATCTCATCATACTCAATGCCGCCAAAGACCTTGTTCTCTGCAAACACATTCTGAAAAAACTGTTCTGCGTGGCGCCCGGTATTGTCGTCTATTCCGCCTATCTGTTTTGACTGGTCGGCTATCTGCTTTGACTGATCGGCTATCTGCTTTGATTGATCGGCTATCTGTTTTGAGTGGTCGGCCACTATGCGGCTGATTTCTTTCAGTTGCTTGCTGGTTTCCTTCTGCTGTTCAGATACCTCCGCTATCTTGCGGTCGGTTTCCTCGCCATTTTTGGCCAATTCCGCTATTTTGCGGTCCGTTTCCTCGCCATTTTTGGCCAACTCCGCTATTTTGCGGTCCGTTTCTTTCATTTGCAGAGAGGTTTCCTGTACTATGCACCAAACTTCTTCAAATGTCATAAAAAACTCCTTTTTAAAATCATTCACTACAAATATAATAACATTATATGTAAATATAGATAAAAAAAATTCAAAAAATCATTTTGCAAACTACTGTTGACGTGTGCCGCAATACATGGCTGCACCTAGACAAGGTTAAAATCAATATAGCCAGCTAAAGCGTAAAGCGGTATGTCAAGCAGGGTGTCATGTTTTTTGTAGTTTGCAAGCGAAGTTCTTATTGCTATTTTGGGATTGAAATAATCCATATACGCTTTTAAGCTTTTGGCTTTTAAGTTTATACTCGATTTTGCTTCCAAAGGAATAATATTATCCTTGCATTGCAAAAGGAAATCTACTTCTGCTACGCCTTTTCTATTGTCGTTTGCCCAATAGCAAATCACAGGGCTTTCTTCAGTTGTTTTTAACTCCTGTAAAACAAATTGCTCCGTTAAAGCACCTCTAAAATGATTAAATACTTCTGCATTAGGGTTAGCCAAATTTTCAATAGTGAGACCAACCTGCGCAGATAACAAGCCTATATCTAGCATAAACACTTTGAAAGCTTCTTTTTGATACGCCATAAGCGGCATATTAGGCGTTTCTACCTTATGGACTTTATATATAAGCCCAACCCGCTCAAGCCAATAAAACGCAAATTCAAATTGGGCGGCTCTTGCACCGTGCTTGATTTCTCTGTAAACAAACTGCTTGTTTTCCTTTGCCAGCTGCAACGGAATGCTTTTCCAAACTGCGCCAACCTTTGGAATATCCGGAGCATTTATATGCTTTGAGAAATCCTGTTCGTAGTTGGCTAAGATGTCTTTTTGAATTTTGCGAATTTTTTGCAAATCTCCGGTTTCAATAAAACTTTGCACAGCCGCAGGCATCCCGCCAACAAAATAGTAATACTTCAATTTTTCTTCTAAAATTTTAGACAAAATATGCAACATATCAAATCTTTTTTCACGGAGTATTTCTTTTAGCCTTGTTTCTCCCGTAGCTTGCAAGAATTCAGCAAAACTCATGGGGTAGAGTTTTATGGTATTTACCTTGCCCACAGGAAAAGAGTTGCCACTGTGAATAGCAACACCAAGCAAGCTACCTGCCGAAATTATATGATATTCAGGGGCGTTTTCGCAAAAATACTTTAAACTCACAAGAGCGCGGTTGCACTCCTGAATTTCGTCAAAAATTATAAGAGTTTCTCTCGGAATTATTTTTTGGCTGCTGTGTAGCTCTAATTCTCTGATTATCCTTGCCGAATCCAAATCATGCTCAAAAACCGCCCATAATTTTTTATTGTCGTCAAAATTGAAATAAACAAAATTTTTGTAATAGCGTTTGCCAAATTCTTTCATAAGCCAGGTTTTCCCTGTTTGTCGTGCCCCTTCCAGCAACAAAGGCTTTTTATTTTTGTCTTTTTGCCATTCCTGCAAGTGGCTTATAACACTTCTTTCCATTGAAAAAACTCCAACATTAACACTTTTACAGCTGTAATATAGTAATTTTCACCTAGCCAAGGTTAAGATTTCCCAATTTCCATTCTTTTATATTCCTCTCTTTTTCCCCAAACACAACGCCTATTTTGAAAATATTGCACCCTTTTTCCAAATA